>JAHJMN010000140.1 GCA_018821305.1 Myxococcota bacterium | reverse complement strand
TTCTCCTGAAGATTTTCTTTAGAATAACTCACAATCTTATTACTCCGAAAACGGTATAGACCGCTTGCGAAATAAAAGTGTCGAAATTGGGAAATTGAATTAAAAATTACGTTCTTTTTAATTATTAATTGATATTGAATGGTTAGACCCTGAGTCCCTGTTAAAAAATTTCAGGCAAACAGGTAATCACTAGCAGGAACAGGGAGGCAATTTTTGCTTTGCAAAAATGCAAGGGGAAAACAGGGGGCTCATTCCTGAAGCATTTCTTTAAAACGAGTCACAATCGTATTACTCCGCAAGCGGTCTAATCGTTATTTATTCAGTTTTGGTCACGGCTATTTCAATTTTCCTCGTGCTCTTTCTGTTTTGGTCACGGCTCTTTCAGTTTTGAAAGTAGTCGTTTCTGTTTTCCTCGCGGCTATTTCAGTTTTGAAAGTAGTCGTTTCAGTTTTCCTCGCGGTTCTTTGCTTGCTTCTCGCGGTTCTTTGCTTGCTCCTCGCGGTTCTTTGCTTGCTCCTCGCGGTTCTTTGCTCTTGCCTCGCGGCTCTTTCAGTTTTAAAAGTGGTCGCTTCAGTTTTCCTCGCGGTTCTTTGCTTGCTTCTCGCGGTTCTTTGCTTGCTTCTCGCGGTGATTTGCTCTTGCCTCGAGGCTTTTTGCTTTCTCCTCGCGGTGATTTGCTCTTGCCTCGCGGCTCTTTGCTTTCTCCTCGCGGTTCTTTTTCGTCACTCGCGGTTCTTCTGTTTTGCCTCGCGGTTTTCCTGTTTTTACTCGCGGTTCTCCTGGTTTTCGTCGTGGTGGTTTTGATACCGCAGGAGGTGAATCTGGGTATTATTTATTGAGTTCAATAGAACCGTATTACTCGATTACGATCTGGTATTAGTCAGATCGCGTCCTGATTTTCAATTGTAAGTTGAAAAAGGTTCACAATTTGATAAACCACATCTTCCGGGTCATGCATTGGTAGCAATGTTTAATGTTCCAGAGACTGGAGATATTTTATGAATTTTATTATTATTTTATCTTTTTTATTCAGTCAAACACCTGTAAAAAAGCCTGAAACTGAGAAAAAAGAACACGTTATAATTACTGCCGAAACGAATACAAAAAACCATGCGGAAAAAAAGTCGAACATCTTATCCCGAAACCGCGCAGCGGCTGTAACGGGAGGAATTCTTTTCGTCCCAACTTTGGCTACATTAGTTGGAATGCAGTTATGGGAATGGGGAGATCAAACACACTTTAAAGCAAGCTCCGATGGGTGGTTTTCCAGTAAAACTACCCATGGGGGCGCTGACAAACTCGGTCATGCATGGTCATTTTTCGTTGGAACAAAAATGTTCACATATTATTTTGATCATGTTTTTCCTGAGAACCACACCAAAGCTGCCTTTTTAGGTGCACTCCTGAGTACGCTTGGAGGAATCGCAGTAGAAATAGGAGACGGATTTGCAACGGATTACGGATTCAGTTATACGGACATAGTTTTTAATTCTCTGGGTGTTCTCATCGCATTAGGTCAGGAGTTATTCCCCTGGTTTGACAATCTCGTTGATTTTTCATTATATTTATTCCCTTCACCGGGATTTACCTCCAATAAAAATAAAAATAAAACCGATATTCCAACCGATTACAGTGGTCAACTTGCAACTATTAATATTCGTCTAGGTGGAATACCCCTCGTAAAAGATACCTTTCTTCGATATTTCCGACTTGATGTTGGCTACTTCACCCGGTGCTACCAACCCTATGATGCCTGCAGCAAAGAATTAAGCGGTGTCTCGGATTTTGAATCCAGAAATCTATATTTCGGATTTTCCTTCGATTTTGCACGAATGATCTCTGAAAAATACTACCGGACAACGGGTCAGAAATTCGCAGTGAATTTTCTCAGAGTTGTAAATCTCAATGGGGCCTTCCCTGTTGGTTTCAATGTGGATTTTAATAAAAACGGTAAAGTAAGTTTCGGAACTCAAACTGCAAACCCCGTAAACCCCTGAACTTTTTCTGTATTTTCTTTCCATTTATGATATTCATAAATTGCTTTTTCCACAGTATTTGAAAGTAAGGCAAAATGAACCATAAAATAATAATCAGTTTTTTTATACTTATCCCGTTTATCGCTTCTTCCTGCAAGAAAAGTTCAAAAAAATCCCCTGAACTTACTTCTGAACCGGTACCTGTAACAAAACCTGTTCTAAAAAAACCCGAAAAACCTGCGGAGAAAAAGAAATTCATTTCCGTCGAAGCAGCAAATCCCGAAGATACCAAAATCGTCTGCAATGAAAATTCTTGCACCATCAGTTTGGTTACTGAAAAGGTTCAGAAAGAACTCGAAAAGCAGAAAAACTATAAAAACCTCACAATAGTTTTCCGACCTCTGATATCAGATGACTATTTCAGCACAGTTCAGAATATCCCATGGGTCCGAAAACTGAAATTATTATCTCCAAACATAACTCACCTTTCGCCAGTTAAAGTTCTTAATAACTTACAGTACTTACACATTTCTTTCGTGAGAAACTCAGAATCCGGAAGCCCTCAAGTAATTGATCTGGAGCCCCTTTCCTCCTTAAGTTCATTAAAGCATATCCATTTTAATTCAGTGAAAGTAAGTAACTTATCAGCCTTGAGTAATCTAAGTAACCTGATTGAAATTTCAATGGACTCCGTTGATATACCTTCAACAACCTGGCTGAAAAACCTCAATAAAATTCAATTTCTATATCTAACTCACAATGGTTTGAAAAGTATTCCGGAAATTGCAGGAAAGCCTGTCAGTCAACTTTCTCTCCGAGGTAATGCTCAACTAACGGATTTTTCATCTATATCTACCCTGAAGGACCTGAGGTTTCTGGATCTTTCTGAGACAGCTCCTTCAGACCTGACTTTTTTAAGTCCACTCAAGGACCTGGAATCTCTAAAACTTGAAAATCTGAAAAGTAAAATTCTATCCTTAACACCCTTAACTGCCTTGCTGAAAATCAAATATCTGATTTTAACCGGCAACACATATCTTACTGATATAAATCCTCTTTCTGGGCTTAAAAACGTTGAGCGACTCGGGTTGTCAAAAACGAATATATCCGATATTTCTGCTCTGAGGCATATGAAAAAACTTAAAAACCTCGAACTGTCTCATACAAAAGTATCGGATCTCACACCTCTTTCCGGACTTTCGGATTTAAATCGCCTTGAAATATCATATACTTTAGTAACATCTCTTTATCCTCTTGAAAAACTTAACAATATCAGCATTCTCCATGCTGACAATACAAAGATACGAAATATTGATGTTCTTGGAAAATTCTCAAGTCTGAGTATCATTAATCTTAATAAAACATTAATAAAAGATATCAAACCTCTAACAGGTAACAAAAAGATTTGGTGGCTTGAAATAACTGATACGGAAGTAATGGACCTTAAACCGTTAAAAAACTCCAGCGAATTGAATACTCTCAGAATTTCTAACACAAAAATCAAAGACTTGTCTCTACTTCTGGAATTTAAAAAACTTGGAACGGTCTTTATTACTAAAGGAAGTATTGATAAAAGTACTGTTGATAAAATAAAAAAAGCCCTGCCCGATTGCCGCATTTATGAACTGTAAGCTCAAGTTATGTTAATGTTACGCCCTGATCCTGAAGCATTTCTTTAAAACGAGTCACCATCGTATTGCAAAAGAAGCGGTTTAAAGGGCTTGCGGAATAAAAGGATCGATATCTAAAAAGTGAATATTTGCTTCCAGTCTTTGTAAATTTTCATTGATATTGAATGTTTACGCCCTGATCCTGATCCTGTTTGCCTGACTACCCGGGTCCCTGTTTAAAAATTTCAGGGAAACAGGAAATCAGTAGCAGGAACAGGAACAGGAAAACAGGGGGCTCATTCCTGAAGCAGTACTTTAAAATGAGTCACCATCATATTGCAAAAGAAGCGGTCTAAAGGGCGCCATCCTTTTGAAGTTTCTCTTGAAGTTCTTTTTTACGTTTTTTCAGCCGGTCTATGCTTCCTTCAAGTCTTTTTATCTGGGCTTCAGTTCCATTATTATTTTTTAATGATTCAAGCCTTTTTTCAAGACGTTCAATTCTCTCGTCCATCCGTTCGTAGCGCTTTTTCTCACGATCAACGCGACGATCTTGCTGAATTTTATCATATTCTTCTTTGCTTTTCGCTTCGGTCTCACTCCGGAGTTTGTTAAAGGAACCGGTGCGATTTGGAATCATTGGCGAGATCATAGGAATTTTAGATTTATTTCCCGGGGAATTCTTCATAAACTTACCACCGGATTCAGATTCAAGTTTCAGACCTGTACCCCCATATGTTTTTCCAGTACCTCGAGGTTTTGTTTTTGAAGATGATTTGAGAGAGGCAATTTCCGTTTCACTTGGTGGCAAAGTCGGCTCAGAGGCATTCATTACTATATATACCCCACCCACAAGAGCAGTTACAGCCAGAATTCCCGTCAGAATCCATCCAAATGACTTGAAAATAAGTTTTAATTTCATTATTTCTACTCCCGAGAAAAAGACACCGTTACTTTTATTATTGATTATTAACTCCGGTGTCAATAACTTGTAGCCATGGCAGTTCAAAGAAAAAAATCATCACAGCCTGCAAAAGAACAACCAGTCTCAAAAGAAAATCATTCTCCTGTTTATGGAATTTTCGGCGATGAACATACCCTGAAACAGAGATTTATAAAAAATCTGAGAAAACATCTTTTAGACGATATATCCGCCGAGTTCAATCACGAAAAATATGACGGTAAAGAAACTCCCGCATCTCAGATAATCAGCGCTTTCAATGCTGCCCCAATGCTTGGAGATCTCAGGCTTGTGGAAGTCCGAAATGTTGATCTTCTTTCTGTATCTGAGCTCGTTCACTATACGGAATATATTAAAAACCCATCGGAAAGCACCTGTGCCGTTTTAATCGGCAATACGGTGGATAAGAAAAAATCCTTTTTTAAGGAACTTATTAAGCAAGGCTATCTTCACGAATTTGAAGCAGGAAACGCACAACACATGGGTGCTGTAATCCGCTCTGAACTTAAAAATCTTGGGCTTTCGGCAGATCCGTCCGTTGTTCAGTTGGTAATTGATGTAATTGGAAATCAGGATATTCAGATTGCTCTCGAAAAACTGAGCCTTTATAAAAATAACGATAGAAACGTTACTGCAGACGATGTTTTTGAAACAATTGGTACAACGGCTCAGGCTGCGGTTTTTAAATTCATTGATTCCATATTTGATAGAGACTACAAAAATTCACTCATTCACCTGTCCCGACTCAAGGAAGCGGATGAAAGTCCAATTAATATTGTTGCCCTGATTGCGAGACAACTTCGGTTCCTGGTTTACCAGAAAGCCTCAGGCTCCCCTCATCCTCAAGCAGGTTATCTGGGTTCAAAACTCAATTATATGACAAAAAAATACACTATGGATGAGCTTTATCAGCGACACCGAACAATTTATAAATGCGATCTTTTATTTAAATCCACTCAATTTGATGATTTTCTTGTACTTGAAAACCTCGTTATTTCATGGTGTCTGTACTCAGATATGCCTTTCATTGATTTTTGATCAGATTTTTTAAAATTAACAAGCGTATTAATAATGAAGCAATTTTTGTAATTTTTTTATCTTATTTTCAAGACTTCAAATACCTGTTTATTGATTTTATTATTGATTTTGCCTTCCAATTTTTGGTAGTAAAAGGTTTTTTAAACTTTTTTATCATATTTTTTTTTTTAAAAGTCCGGTTTTTTTTTAAAAGGAAAAAAAAATTAATAATTACTGAAATTTGGAATTGACAACGGTGTCAACGTGTTGTTTTATTTAGCCGTAAGACAGGAGGTCAAAATGACAAAGGCTGACATCATCGATAAAGTCTATGAAAGTGTACCAGGACTGGCAAAAAAAGAAGCGGCTGAACTCGTGGATGCCATTTTCAACACTCTTAAAAAGACAATTGAAAATGGAGAAAATATCAAAATCAGTGGTTTTGGTAATTTCATAATCCGTACAAAAGGTTCCAGACCGGGAAGAAATCCCAAGACCGGTGAGAACATTGAAATCGTTGACCGCAGGGTTTTAACTTTCAGACCATCTCAGATTCTGAAAAAAACCCTCAACGATGAAAAATAATCATGGGCTTCAAGGGCAAGGTTTCAGGGGATGAAGATGACACCTGAACAGATGGGACCAAATAGCGGCCTTAATCTTGGGTATATTCTCGAAATAACAGAAGAATTAAATGCTCTCAAAGACATAGACGCTATTTTAGACCGTATTCTTTTTGAATCACGAAAGTTAACTAGAGCTGTAGCTGGTTCTATTTTTCTCGTGGAGAATAGCAAACTGAAGTTCAGTTATGTTCACAATGATGAGCTCTATACTCAGGGCCATAACAACAAACATATTTATTCAAGTCTCGAAATTCCCGTAAACCGGAATAGTATTGTAGGCTATGTTGCAGATACTGGCGACCCGGTTATTATCGACGATGCTTATAATATTCCACCAGAATTACCGTTTCACCATAATTCCAGTTTTGATGAAAAAACAGGCTTCCATACTCAAAGTATGCTCACGGTACCACTCAAAACCTTTCAAGGAAATGTAGTGGGCGTTATCCAGATAATTAATTGCCGTGATGAAGAAGGCAACGTATGTCCATTTCAGCCTGAAATGGAACCTTACATCTCCTTTTTTGGAAGACACGCAACAATGGCAATTGAACGTGGTCTTATGACCCGCGAAATGATACTTCGAATGATGTTGATGGCGGAGCTGCGGGATCCTAAAGAAACGGGAGCACATGTTCAGAGAGTTGGCGCCTACAGTGCAGAAATCTATCATCGCTGGGCTCTGAATCGCGGCATAGACATTGAAACAATAAAGCGACACAAAGACATAATTCGCCTTGCTTCAATGCTTCACGACGTTGGCAAAATTGGAATCAGTGACGCTATTTTAAAGAAACCTGCTCGATTGAATGACGAAGAATACAACATAATGAAATACCACACTATTTATGGTGCAAGGCTTTTCATATCGTCAAACAATGAACTGGATCGTCTCTCCCGGGAAATAGCTCTTAACCACCACGAAAAATGGGATGGGACGGGATATCCCGGTCATTTCAATGATATCCCGGGGAAAGATCCTCCTCTTGGTACCGGCAAAAAAGGTGAGGAAATCCCAATCACTGCCAGAATTACTGCATTGGCAGATGTTTTTGATGCCCTTGGCAGTGTTAGAAGTTACAAAGATCAATGGCCGGACTCAAAAATCTTCAATTTAATTCGTGAAGAAAGCGGAAAGCACTTTGATCCCGAAGTGGTTAATGCTTTTTTCGAAATAATTGACGTCATTATAGCAATAAAAGAAAAATTCCAATAATATTATTTGTATCAGCGTCTTTTTCCTGAAGCTTTTCTTTAAAATGAGTCACTATCGTTTTATGCTGGAAGCGGTCTGGATTTAAGGGGAAATTCGAGAATGAACTTGGCCCCGGCATCCGATTTGACACATCGGATTGCTCCGCCTGCTTTACTCATAATCATCAAACTTGTACTTAAACCAAGACCATGACTGTCCGCTGTTAGTTTTCCTGTATAAAAAGGTTCGAAAATTCGCTGCATATCCTCTTCCTTTACCCCTGGCCCAGTATCTTTCACAGTAACAAGCGCTGTATCAGTGGTTTTATCAAAGGAAACTGTAATTTGTCCTTTTCCATTCATGGCGTTTCCACTGTTAATGAAAAGATTCAAAAAGACTTGTAGAACCAATTGGTTTACCAGGATATCCTCAGGTATTTTTTCCAATTTAAATTCAACTTCCCGCAACGCTTTATGATGGGAGGATATTTCAGTTGCATTATTTAGTATATCTTTAAGATAAGATTCGGAAGTATCCTGCCCCGCGGGAGATAGTACATCCATCATTCGTTGAATAAGGCTATGTATTCGTTCAAGTTCTTCCTTCATCAAACTCAGTGTATACTTCTTTTCTTCATCGCAGTTTTCATCTTCTAAAAGATCTCTCATACCCATAAGTGCCGCAACAGGATTTCCAATTTCGTGAGCAACCCCGGCTGCCATCTCCCCAATGGATACAAGTTTTTCTCTTGCGATTATCTGGTTCTGATGCAGCTCAAGTTTCAGTTTCTGATTTTCAACTTCTTCTACTTTTTCTTCCAACATTTGCTGGGCTTCATACAGAGAAGCTGTCATCACAGCAAAAGCATCTGTAATTTCTACTAATTCCTGTGAGACTCCCGTGTATCTATCAAGACGAGGCAGAGTACCTCTAGCCATCTGTCGTGCTTTATGAGCCAATATTTTCAAATACTTACTTTTACTTCTTTCCTGATAAAAAAACCAACCCAGAATAAGAGCAGGAATAAGTGAAATTAAAAATAATAATATTGAGGAAATAGAAAGCCCTGTTTTTCCTCTTTCTATCCATGCAATAGAAATCCTTGAGATTTCGAAACATCGAGCTCTCCCATTTTTATAAATCAATTCACCATCTTTTTTTTCGATTGATTTTATGCATTTAAACAGGATTTTCTTATAACTATCCGTCAGATTACCTGAAAATTGATAACCATCGCCTTTTATCAAATAGGGAAAATCATTTTTCTGAAAGTAGCGCCCGATACGATCCGCAGTAATTTTTTTCCGCGCGGTTTCGATTACTTTGAGAGACCTTGCAAAAGAGAGAACTACATCTTCACTGGTTCGTTTTGACATTCCCGCTCTATGCGTGAGAATTGTTAATATCGGCAGAGTCAATACGAAAACCCAGATAATATAAGTCATATATTTTTTCATCAGTTAATACCTGAACTGCCTGTATATTAATTTTTTTAACGCAACAAAATCATCGGAAACGGGACTTTTAATATTGCACATTCCCGAAGGAGATTTCTCTATTCTGACGCTAATTTTTACAGCAGAAAAAATACTGACGGGAGCAATTTCAATCGCAATCTGACCATTGGTCTCGACTCCACACAGAATCTGCTTCATGCCTGTGATCCCCTTCATGGCACTCATTTTTCCTGATTCTCTTTTTAAAAATAGATTTACAGATTGGGATGGAAGATCATGATCTATACCAATATCAATACTTTTCATGCACTTATCTGGATTTATTTTTATAATACGATTTGTGCCCGGGTAAATCGTCAGCATTTTTTCCGTACCATTACAGGGAACATCAACAGTTGTTTTCATGCAACCTGATAAAAGTATGGAAAACCAAAGCAGATACTTCATAATTCATGTATTTTTACACATCATGTTTTTTTTTTACAGATATTTCCACTTTTTATTTCGTGTCTGCAAACACTTACCTTCAAAGTAAACACCCCTGCCCCTGACTCCCTGTTTTGATGACTTCCTACCTGTTGTCGCGAACTAAACCGCTTTCGGAGTAAAAGGATAGAAATCTAAAAAGCTTATTCCATTTTTGTAATTATGCATTGATGTTGAATGTTTAACCGCTGATCCTGAACCTGTTTTCCTGCATACCTGACTACCTGTAAAATATACAGGAGCACTGGAAATCAGTAGCAGGAACAGTGAGGCAATTTTTGCTTTGCAAAAATGCAAGGGGACAATCAGGTAGGCAATTTCACGCAGCGGAATGCGATGGGCTCATTGCTGTAGCATTTCCTGAAATTTGTTCACTGTCTTACCGCTTTTTATCTGCACCTGCAGCTTGAAGTCCACGTATTACAAGCATTGCACTAAATTGAAGAATCTGAGTTGTCGCGAGGATATATAACAAAATTTTAACTGGAAAACCAAAAAGGATAAAAATTATTGAAAATAGAAAGATATCGCATTCATTAACTGCCCAGATCTTAATAAACATGAGCGTCAAAAGTACTCTTAAGGGCCCAACCTTTAAAGCTTGAGGTGAATTTGTTGTTGGCGCTTTCGCTATCATGGAAGCAACAACCCATTTCACATAGCCAGTCCCCATGAGGCCAAAAATTCCCGCTGACGACACAATAAGGGGCCACGGTGTTGAAGTTTGTCGGTACACAACATATCCAAGCACAGTAAAGAAAACAAAAAAACCTATTATATCTGTCACTTTATCAAGATAAGAACCGAAACTGGACCCACCTCCACGATATCGGGCGAGCATTCCATCAAGATCATCAAGTATCAGTCGTGCAAAAAGCAATGCTGCAATTAGAAATCTTGCCCCGGGATTAGACCAGATGAACCCACTGGCGGCCAGAAAACACCCAAAACCAGCTAAAGTAACAAGATTCGGAGTTATAAATTTCAAGTCCCCTATTACATGAAGGATCAAAAAATTAATCGGTCTTGAAATAAGAACTGAGGTAAATTCCCAATCTCCGGGATCCGCTGGCAATTTAATAAGATTTCTGATTTTAGCAGTTTTTTCGCTACTCATCGGATGCCTTATTTCTGCTTTCCTCAAGAAGACCTTTAAAATAAGTAAGACTTTTCTTTAGTTTTTCAGTGCGATCACGGTTTTCTGCAAGTCTTAATCGATTTTCCTCAATTACTTCTGCCGGGGCGTTATTTATAAAAGATTGATTGGAAAGTTTTTTCTCAACTACTTCCAGATCTTTTTCCGATTTAGAAAGAGTTTTCTCCAGTCTTTTTATTTCATCATCAAAATTAACCAATCCCTCAAGGGGTATAAATAATTCGCCGCCTTTTACAGGGGTGGCCGCACTCATCGTTGGACGGGATGTAACAAAATTGACTGCAGTACTTCTGGTAAGATGTCCTAAGATATAATTGGAGTTTTTACGGATAATTTCCTCTGACTCAGGGACATCAAAACGAAGATTTACTTGAATCTCAGCTTTCACGGGAATGGAAGTTTCGCCTCTAATTGTTCTTATTGCATTAATAACTTCCCGAACGAGTTCAAACTCTTCCACCGATTTGACATCCACCGGATAATCTTCTTCCATAGGGAAATTTTCTATAATAAGTGCGCCCTTTTCCCGGGGAAGCTTTTGCCATAATTCCTCGGTGATAAAAGGCATAAAGGGATGTAACAGCCGGAAAACAACCTGAAATACTTCATTTAAAACACCCAGCCGTGAGGCTTTTGCGTTTTCACCGTTATTTCCATACAGATCAGATTTTATTATTTCAAGATACCAGTCACAAAGTTCATGCCATACAAACTTGTAAATGGCGTCCGCTGCATCATTGAGTCGAAAATCTTCAAGATTTTTATTTACTGCACTTACCGCAGAAGCCAACCGGGATAATATCCATCTATCCGCTGTGGACAAATCTATGGAAGATACCGAAAGCGGTGTCGTTTCTCCAATGTTTCTCAAGAAAACACCATGAAACGCCTGCCAAATTTTATTACAGAAAGCTCGGTAACCGGATACTCTTGCAAGATCCAGTTTTACGTCGCGTCCCTGAGCAGCCATAACTGCAAGAGTAAATCTAAGGGAATCGGCTCCATGAGGCTCAATCCCGTCTGGATATTTTTTCCTTATCCCATCAAGGATTCGGTGTCGTCGTTCCTCTTTTTCCGATTCCGGAGGAAGACCTTTTTCAATTTTTTCAATGAGATTTTCCAGAGAAATGCCATAAATAACATCAAGAGGATCAATTGTATTTCCAAGACTCTTTGACATTTTACGGCCTTCAGCATCCCTTACCATTGCATGCAGAAAAACCTTTTTGAAAGGAACTTCTCCCATAAAGTGGATTCCCATCATCATCATCCGCGCTACCCAGAAAAAGAGAATATCAAAGCCGGTCTCCATGACGGCGTTAGGGTAAAAAGTGGATAAAGCATCTGTTTCTTCAGGCCATCCAAGAGTTGAAAATGGCCAGAGGGCACTTGAAAACCATGTGTCAAGAACGTCTTCGTCTCTTGTAAGGTTTGTATTGCCGCAAACAGAGCATTTTGAAGGCTCTGTCCTTGCAACGGTTGCATGACCATCGGGACAATACCAGGCCGGAATCTGATGCCCCCACCACAACTGACGGGAAACGCACCAGTCTTCGATATTTTCCATCCAGTGGGCATATACTTTATTCCACATTGGAGGAATGATCTCTGTTTTCCCTTCGGTTACTGCACTCAGCGCTTCTTTCGCCAAAGGAGCAGTCTTTACATACCATTGCAGGCTGAGAAGAGGCTCTACAACTGTATTGCAACGGCTACAGTGACCGACTTCATGCTCATGGGGCACTACATTTACCAGCAGTTTAAGTTTTTCAAGATCTTCTACAACCAGTTTTCTGGCATTTTCGATAGTAAGTTTCTGATATTTTTCTGGAACATTCTCATTGAGTGTTCCATCACCGCTTAAAATATTAATATTCTCCAGTGAATTCCTTTTTCCCACTTCAAAGTCATTGAAATCATGACCCGGAGTAATTTTTACAGCACCAGTTCCGAAAGACGGGTCCGCGTGTTCATCTGCAACCACGGGAATTATTCGATCAGTAAGAGGCAGTTTCAAACTGGTTCCAATAAATGAAGCAAGGTCCCTGAGTCTGATGATACCGTCACCGGCTAGTATTTCTTCAATTTTCGCAATTTCTTTTGCCGTATCGTTATATGACTCTTCAGTTACTTCCTGCAGTTTTGCTTTTAGAGAAGCGAGACGACTACGGATGGTTTTTTCCGGATCCGGATTAACTGCGACGGCTGTATCTCCAAGAAGTGTTTCAGGACGCGTGGTGGCTATTTCCACGTACTTTCCAGTTTCATTTCCATTTTCATCAACCTGCGGATATTTAATATGCCAGAAATTGCCATCATGACTCTCATGCTCCACTTCCAGATTTGAAAGGGCAGTACGGCAGGACGTACACCAGTTTATAAGCCGATTATCCCGGTATATGAGTCCTTCTTCGTGAAGCCTGACAAAAACCTCTGTAACGGCATGGGAAAGGCCTTCATCCATGGTAAAACGCTCACGCTCCCAGTCCAGTGAAGAACCAATACGACGTAACTGATCTGTAATTCTTTTTCCGTACTGATCTTTCCACTCCCATACTTTATCAATAAATGCACTTCGTCCTATGTCATGTCTGGAAAGACCGTCTCTTCTAAGGTTGCGCTCAACAACTGCCTGAGTCGCAATACCTGCGTGATCAGTTCCCGGTAGCCACATGGCATTATAACCCTGCATACGACGCCATCTTATTAATATATCCTGAATTGTGTTTGTAAGAGCATGCCCCATGTGCAAAGCCCCTGTTACGTTTGGAGGCGGAATAACTATGCAGTAAGGAGGTTTCGTAGATTTGTCACTTGCTTTGAAAAACCCTGATTTTTCCCAGTATTCATATATTTTTTCTTCAAAATCCAGTGGATTGTATTCTGCCATAATAATCTCCTTGTAGTTCGTGTCCTGCGGGATTCAGGACCCATGCGCACATCAGCAATTATGTGTTAAATAAATGTTTGTCAATGAAATTCCCCAATAAAACAACGTAAAGAATCTAAATCCGAAACACTGAAAATATCTGTCCACCCGCTACGGGCAAGAGTTTCAATATCACGTCCCGTAAATGAACCGTCCAAAAGCAGAACCCTCCTGATAAAGGGATTCTCAGAAAGAGCCAGAGCCATTCCTCTGCCGGCCATTTCTTTTGTTTTGTCTCGATGACCATCAAAGGCAGTTTTCCAGTAGAAAAACATTTCCTTAAACACATAACCCCTGATGGTTCCTGTTTTACCCCCGGGATCAATCACCGTTGCAACGGTACTTAATTGCCCCTGAAAATTACAAAATTTTTCAATAATCCAAAAGAGTGGCTCCAGGTGTCTTGATTTTATAGCTTCTTCAAAAAGTATTATCCTGAAAATCTCTGAACCACAAGGCGGGTATTTTACTGATTCAACTACAGTTTTAACAAGAACGCTGAATACTTCCGTTGGAAAGTCATCGGACTCTCCCGTAAAAATCTTACTAATACTGAAAAGATTGGCTACTCCCGTGTGAATTCCCGCCTCTTTACACAGCCAGGAAGAACCGTAACTGTCACCTCGTGTTGATCTTAAATAATATCTCAAACCAAGCCACAGGGGGTTTCCTCCACACTTATCAACTAACTTGAATCCATCATAATGAAGTTTTTCAAGACCAGTCCAATCATTATTTTTGAAAAGACGAATACTTTTTTCCGCTGTATCAATAAAGCACTTGATATTTGTACTGCGCTTTCGATAGACGGTCATCTCCTCATACCCCCGGGATGTAATATATTTAAAAAGCTTACAGTCGGTGTACGATATCGAGGACTCAATCCATTCGCGGTATTGCGGTTCGATACGATTTCCAAAAACTGTCTTTTCAACAAAAGGTTTTCTCCCCGCAGGATTAAATTTTTCTGGTTCTGTAATTCCTGTAATACCGCTGAAAGCAACAGCACGACGCAGGACACTGGGAAGAAACAATTTATTGTAATGCCCTCTTCTAGATAATTCCGCTAATAGTTTATGATCTGCCTCCTGAGTCATTCCCTTTTTAAGAATTCCTGCAAATTTCAGGACCGGGGTTTGATCCGACAGTGTGTTTATTACATCAACCCAGAATCTGTTCGAATTGTCAAGGCCATGTTTCTCTATCAAGCTGTTGATTAGATTATCAATTATGATAGAAATACTATAATCTCCTGTAACGAAGTTGAAATCAAAAAACCGCTCAAGTATGTGATGCCAACCTCTGGCGGTCTCTTTTCCAAACAGAATCCTTACTGTTTTAATTTCTGGAAGTTTACTCCTGTACAGAAAAAGTTCATGCATATCCCGCCAGGCTTTTGCCTGATGAGCGTTTTGTGAACTCTGGTGTGTTATACAGAAAACCGATTCCGGCGATGAATCAACTTTCGTGACTACGAAATCCGCATCCAGTTCAACAGGCGAAGGTACAGGATTCCATAATACTCTCTCAGATCCATAAATTTGTACCAGGACTGTATAAACAAAAGCTTCCTGAAGCCTGTAAATATACTTGCTGGAATCGAGATACATGGGAGATTTAATTTTCTTTTCAGTAAATTCCGGCAATACTATCCGATATCAGGTCATCGGCAAACCGGCGTACACGGTTGGTCAGATCATCAAGTGATCCTTGATTTAAAATTACCACATCACATCTTTCTAAAAGCCAGTCCTCGGAATTCTGTCTGCTGTTTCGGGCATTGAAAGATGCTTCATCCGATGAATCCCGTACAATAACCCGCTGCATCCGGAGATCTACGGGACTTTTTACCACCACCGTGAGATCCGTGTGACGATCCTGTTTTGTCTGAAACAAAAGCGGGACCTCAAAAACCACAGGCCATGGACCATTTCCAAGTTGAATCAGAGCTTCCTTTTCTATTACCGGATGTACAATATCTTCAAGTCTTTTCAGTGCGAGGTCGCTGGAAAAAACGATTTGCGCGAGAGCTCGGCGGTCAAGACTGCCACTGTTATTAATCACTGAAGGACCAAATTCATCGACAAGTTGGTTAATAAGGTCCAGATTCCTGTTCATAACACTTCGACTGAGCTCATCAGCATCAACACGCCGAAAACCCATGGATTCCAGTAGCCTACCTACCGTGGATTTTCCACTTCCGATGCAACCGGTGAGGCCGATTATTTTATATTTACCGGAATATTCCATATTCTGATTTAAAGACTCCCTTGGGTTACATTAACTTAGTTACTGTCCTGAAATACCGGAAATCAAATTTTTTGCCGATTTTTTGCTCAGGACAGTAACCGCAAGGTGCTTACGCTTCCGCGCTTCGCTGCGCGAGAGCGCTATAGTTGAATTTATTACTAGAAAACGAACTAACTGAGCCCGACTTCTGAAAACGAACCAATTTGCTTATACCCAATGAAATGATTCTATTGAGTTGAGTTATAAAATTAACGGAAACCGCCACATTTGGCATTTCAACAACTCCGATTATATCACGATACTTTACCACAGTAACATGAGGAGATGCATCACCCTTTTCAAGAATTATTTTAAAAAAAGGTAAGTTCACGTGAATTCGATGAACACAGTATCCTCCCCGTTTAAAAACAACTACTGAACCGGCTTTATATTTTCTGGAAGCTATTACAGCAACAATGTCACCAATTTTGAGAGCAGGATTCATTGAACCCGAAACAACCTTGAAATACCTGAAATTCATCAAACAACTTTCGGTCAGATTGGATCTGAATAATCTCAGATTGTTATTACAATTTCTGAAATAAACCACTCTGAAAAAAGTTTATATTGAGGAAATAATTACTAAGCGTGGAGGTCTTCCGCATTCACCGGCTACGGCCATAGTGCATCCACCAAACGCGTCTTCGGTAACTATTTTTTCCGTAATTATTACAGGTTTTTCATACTTTTTCTTATCTTTTTGTTCAGCCATATTAAATCCTTTCAAATCTAATAGTTCGAGTCCTGAAATTAGCTTCGCGAAGGATTTTATTAAAAATCCTGACTCTTCCGGATTGAAATTTAATAAATAACCGTAACGCGCCCCTTGAGCGGATTTGCACCTGGTCCACCGTAGAAACTATCCCAACCGGGATCGCCAACTACAAGATCCGTGTAACCGTCAAGGTTAATATCACCAAGCCAACGTACATTGTAACCCCAGTATCCGTAAAGACCCGCCGGCAGGAACCAGAAAGTAGCCTGCTCATAAGTCAACCAGGATGTTGGATTTGTATCCGCAACGTAACCGCCGTTTCCGTACCATACAAATGCACTTCCGTGATAACTTCCAAAATGCTGTGTTCCAATGAGAAGATCCGGAATTCCGTCGTTATTAAAGTCACCTTTTGGTGTGTTCAAGGTTCCCACACTTGGAGCAACACTCCGGCCGAAATTGTCGTCAGTGGAAAGGGGCCATTCACTGCGCATTTTCATGGAAGCAGAGGCAGTTGTCATATCTGCAACACTGCCATCACCGAAGAAAACAAACACACCACCTTCAGAATAAGCGTTGGTGGATGGTCTGTCATATCCTTTGTCGGAAATTGCTAAGTCATTGTAACCGTCATCATTGAAATCACCGATTCCTGCAACAGCCCATCCAAAGCAGTCAGTTCCAGAAACGAGAGCATCCTGAGTAATTGTAACAAGGCCCGTTCCAGAATAAGTTGCAGTGTCAATAATTCCAGATTGACCACCCATCACTATGAATGCTTTACCCGCTTGATAACCTAAACCGGAGTTGCACCCGGGAGCACCGATAATGAAATCGTCAAGTCCGTCACCATTGAGATCTCCAAGGGCAGACATACTTTCACCAAGATTTTCGTATGCGGCAAGGTCAGGATCCGCATTATTTATGCTTGCTGTTCCAAGAATTGCGGCATCCATATCATCGGGAGCAAAGCGAATTACAGGATCACTGGTGCCGCTTTTAAAGGGCACAGCAAATGAATTCATAACGTATACGGCACCGGAGGGCATTGCCCCAGGAGCACTGATAGCAATATCACCATATGCATCGCCGTTAAAGTTACCGATGGCAGCAATCCTGTGTCCAAATTCTTCAAAATAATACCAGTAATCTGCATAATCAGTAGCGTCGTATCTGATCACAAGATCAAAGCCATTAGCAGCATTATTTGCCGTATGGTATTCAGACGCTGTCCAGCGGGCCTGAGGACGACCTTTGAGTACATAAACAGCACCGGGTAGCAACCAGGTAGACGGATCATCCTGGAAATCCCAGAGAGCGCCTATGGCCAGATCTTCACAGGCAACGGAGTCATTTGTGCCATCATCAATATGCTGTGTGAAATTACCAATACCTTGAACACTGAGTCCAAAGTAAACATATGAGGTGTTTCCTGCTACTGCCGGTACATCATAAACCAGTGTCAAATCCGGCGTTGCATTGTATCCGCCAGTTTCCTTGGCAAAAAATACGTAAACAAGACCATCACCTGTACACATGCCAGCAGTACATCCGGCATCTGCATAACCATTAGGTGCTCCGACAACGAGATCTTTACGACCGTCGCAGTTTAAGTCAACACCGGTAACAGCACTTCCGAACTGAGTTTGATTGAGTTGACCTTCGATAGTTAAATAATCGGGATAAACACTTCCTGTCCAGGAAGTTGCCGTACATTCACTGAGGTTTCCTGCCATATCCATAACCTTGGTACCTATGCAGTACCCGGAACTGGGAACGAAGGGAGTAAATACCTGAGAAACGAAATCCCCGGGATCACCACCGGAAAGAGCAGAACTTCCGGGAACTTCATCAAGGGAAGCCCATCCGCCGGAGAAAATACCGCTGGAATCTGCAAGGCAACCGGCCTGATCATAGTTTGATGTATATCTCACTTCTGTATCAGCTAAGACTTCATCAACACCCGCGGTGCCCGGAAGAGTCCATGAACAGTCAATATCAACTTCATGATAGTTTGAGACTGTGCAACTGAAATCGTTGGAACATCCCGGAGCAACGGTATCAACATACACATGATGTATTTGAGAAGGATCTTCAATTTCTGTAGTTGCCTGATAACAAACAGGTTTAATTGCAACCGTTCCGTCAGGAACCGTACAATCGAAAGTAGCAGTATTGCCGCTTATGGAGTTTTCACGGCATATTTCAGTAAATGTTCCACTACCGTTATCAGCTAAAATTGCAACGTCATCGGTGAATTCCGCAAGGGTCGTCACGGAAAATGAAGCCTGATGACCAGCGGTAACAGCATCCATATCTGTGGTTTTGTTCATTGTGTCCTGGCCTACAGGAGTTCCAGTGACATAGTGAGTTCCTTCAACCCAGCCCAACGAACAGGGGACAACACCTTCACAACAGGATTCCCCCGTCGAAACAGAATCAGTGAGCACACCACTTCCAGTATCAACGGATATGGAAACATTGATGGAATTTTCACAAATTCCAGTTACAGGGAGGGTGATAACAGCCTGCGCTTCACCGCCGACACTGAGAGACTCCGTTGCCTGAAGGTTACCATTTACGTTGAATGCCACATTAGTGCCGGAAGCGACATCGACGCAGCGAACAGTTACAACCCGCTGAAGACCAATCTGGTTTGGAACGAGATCGTCGTCGGGGCAAACATAGATTTCGTTGGATTCAATTCCGCTGTATATCATACATTCAGGAATCCCCGCTGTTGAAAGGCGGATATCCGTAGGTTCTGACTGACAATTTGGAACAATCGCTCTCAGATTGAGAATCCCGGCTCCGGATGGAATCGTGTAATCATTGAAAGTGACAGTATTTCCACTGAGAGTTCCTGTGGCATTTTCCAGCCCCCCTGTAAGAGTAACTTCTGCACCGTCCGGAGGAATACAACTTGCCTCGGTGGATACGGAAACAGTGACAGTGATCTGGAAGCCATCCATTTCAGCGTTCTGATCATCCTGCCCAGCAGTCAAAAGAGTAACCTCATCGAGATTAACACCGTTGATTGTATCGATAGTTATACCGCAGGCACAATTGGTGTTGTTGGTGTTGTTTGAGTTATTATTGTTTGTGTCATCGTCATCGTCGCAACTAAAAATTGCCATGGATGCCATTAACATGATCAGGAACAGTTTTTTCATATTATACCTCCGGTAGTTTAAACTTTGCCTAACAGTGTAGATCACTTTTTTTCAGAGTAAACCAAATTTTTACTTTTAATTGCCGCTATGCGACAGTTTTCCTTCACCACACCGTTTATACGGCCCGTTTCCATGAGGGCAATGCCCGGGCAGCGGGGGCAGAAATCGAAAAAATCGCACTGCCTGCAATCGTGTGGTATCCGGTTCATTTCTCTGAATTCGGCAAGTTTCCCGCTTTCTAAAACAGTTTTTACACTGTTTTCGAAAATATTTCCAAGAAAATAGTTTACAGTCAGACACGGAAGCACATCTCCGTTTGTTTTAATAGCCAGAGTTGTAACACCCGCACCGCAGGCATATCCCGGAAGATTACATTCTTCAACCAGATTACTTTCTATTGGGGCGTATTTGTAAAATTCTGCAATAGTTTCATCTGATGGTCTATAACCGTGGGGAAAAACATCTCCGTTTTCTCTGACAGAGATTATTTCCGTAAGTTGCCATCTGAAGCCCATTTTTTTTATTAATTCCAAAGCAATCCGGGGGTCGTGTCCTGATACATTAAGAAGGGAAAGAGTAACACTTGCTAAAGCGCCTGTTTCTTTTAGAAGTTCCAGTGATTCGATAACTCTGTTCCACATTCCCTTTCGACGGATTATTTCCTGACAGGAAGACTCATCACTTCCGTAAAGGCTGATCTGCCATCGCAGAGCCTGTGATTTAAGAAGATCCCGATCTATTATAGATTTGATTTCTGATCCGTTTGATAAAACCGTTACAAAAAGCCCACGGCGCAGAGCTTTTTCGATAAAAGAATTAATTTCCTTGTGCTTAAGTGGTTCTCCACCATTAAAACTAAGACTTGTCACATTAAGTGAACATGCTTCGTCAAGAATTCTTTCAAACAAATCCGTTGACATATAATTGGATTCACGAATTTTATAACAATGAACACAATTAAAATTGCAAAAATCAGTTATTTCAAGAGAGAGCGATAGTAGATTCCCATGGTCGAGGCTTTTCCGAAGATAGGTTTCCCACAGGTTACTCATGAGCTTCAAGAATTCCTTTTTCACAAAGGAGCGCAGTTATTTCATCCAAATCTTTTCTTAATTCGGACTCCTCCACGTCGTATTCCTGAGCCATTTTTTCAAGAACCTGTTGGGATGAAAAACCTTCTCGAAACAACTCAACCACCCTTGCGGCAGTAAAATTTAAATTATGTATATAACCTTCCCCGGGTGAAATAATGTACATTTCTTCACCAAAGGACTTGATCGAAACACCTGTTTTTATAATGTATTTTGTCATTATGCCAAATCTTTAAGCAGATACCAGAATCCGCTGTTCATTGTTGCACAAACTGGTATTAAAATACTTGAATCCACGATTTTTTCAATCAATTTAAGAAATTTTGAATTTATCTCCTCTGGACCGCCGGGAAAAACTGTACTCTGACTGAGAGGAAGGAAGTGATTGGCCGTTGTCTCTCCGACACTGTCGATATCAGTTTTATCTAAAGTGACGAAAATCACTTTTCCAGCGTGATCAGAACCTTTTTCCAGTTCGCCGCCAAACGGGGTCGGCCAGGCCCGCAATTCGCTATCAACCCTGAGTCCCGTAATCTCATCTTGAATAACAATTCCCGGAAAATTCTTTATAGCTGTGGTTTTTCCAGCGCCACTCCGACCGATGATAATATAGATGCGGTCATTAAAAAAACCCGATGAAGCATGTAGTAAAACGCCCTTTTCTTCATAAATCAGGTGCAGAGCTAAAGCAGCCCTGACAGCGCCAAACCATCCATCAACGGTATCGCGGTAAAAGCCATAGAATTCCGTATAATTTTCGTTAGTTCTGAAGCACCAGGAAGAAGTGGACCAGACAACTTCCGGTCCGTCCATGTTACAATGAACTCTCGTCAGAGGATCATTGTTAAAACATTCTGCTCTCTGAGATTTCTCAAGAAAAATGCGCACTTCGCAGGATGAACTGGAGAAATCATTTACCCGAAACTTCTCAGCATATGCGGGTGTAATGCCATTAAAAATCCCCTCAACTCTCTTTTCATTTATGATATTTATGCCACAAATTGAAAATCCCTGACCGACATCAAGGACGTAGTTGGAAATCATTTCTTAAGTTCAACCTTTTTAATTATTACCATCTGTGAAGGGAACCATAAAAATGGTCCTCCTTTGTTTACGCGAGGAATATCTTTTATTTTATCAGCAATTTCCATACCCTTGATAACCTGACCAAAAACTGCATAGCCGAAACGTCGACCGGGGCCACGATGATCAAGCCGTTTATTATCAACAACATTAATAAAGAATTGCGCTGTGGCACTGTCCACCACGTTTGTTCTTGCCATGGCGATTGTTCCGCGAGTGTTTGAAAGTCCGTTATCCGCTTCATTCTTAATAGGAGGAAACTTCCCTGCTTTTTCCGTGAGATCTTCTTTAAATCCGCCCCCCTGAATCATAAAATCATCTTTAATACGATGGAAAATTGTTCCGTCGTAGAACTTTGCCTCAACATATTTAATAAAATTAGCTGTTGAAATGGGAGCTTTATTTTTAAAAAGCTCAACTTCAATAGTCCCCATATTTGTTTCAATAACTACAATAGGATTTCCGGGAGTCGGTTTTGGGTGAACGTAAGGTTTCGGTGCAGGTTTAGCCATCGGCGCTGGTGGCTTAATGTCAACCTTTTTAACAGCTTTCATCGAATCCGAATTCATTGAAACCACAAGTCCATCATTGCTTTTTACAGGTTTTTCCTGATCTGCTTTCGGAGACTTGTTTTCCTTTTCAGACTTTCCACTGCAGCCCAATGAGAACAATAAACTAACTAAAATACTGAATTTGAATAAATTTTTCATGATAAAAAATACCTCCACTGGGGAGATAAGATACTGATTAAAGTGGAAAAGACAATCAATTTTCCAATTGTTTGCGCATAATGGAAATCTTTTTTTTGTTTTTTTGAAAAAAATTCATTCCATGAAAAAAAGCGACCGCCTTCAAATTTTCCTTGAGTTATTTACCTGGATGTTTAAGGCTTTCCCAAGTTGGTGTTAACGTGAAAAGATCGTATGACAGGACATTAACTCAACAACCGGAGGAAACATGAGAAAATCAGTTATCGTCAGTGCAGTAAGAACACCGGTGGGAAGTTTTCAGGGAGCCCTGAGTAACATCCCCGCCACAAAACTCGGTTCCATTGTTATTGCCGAAGCCGTTAAACGAGCTGGCATTGAAGGTTCTTCCGTCGAATACTGCATCATGGGGTGCGTACTTTCCGGAGGCACAGGTCAGAGCCCCGCAAGGCAGGCTATTTTAGGGGCAGGCTTACCAGATTCTGTTCAGGCACTGACTATCAATAAAGTTTGCGGTAGCGGTCTGAAGTCCGTAATGCTGGCGGATCAAATGATCCGATCTGGGGATTATGACATCATCATTGCCGGTGGCATGGAAAACATGACCATGGCCCCCTACGCTCTTCCTAAAGCCCGGGCGGGATATCGCATGGGCAACGGTGAAATAATTGACACAATGGTCAACGACGGCCTCTGGGATGTTTATTCGAAAAAGCATATGGGAGCCCTGGCAGATCATGCTTCTTCAGTGAACGAATGCACAAGGCAGATGCAGGATGACTTTGCGGCAGAAAGTTATCGTCGAGCCCAGAAAGCAATTTCCGAAGGTGTCTTCAAAGATGAAATCGTCCCCGTGGAAATACCCCAGAGAAAGGGTAATCCACTGGTTTTTGATACGGATGAAGGTCCCGCTGCCGTTGATTTTGCAAAGATTCCCGGCCTGCGGGCAGCTTTTACTCCCGATGGTGCAGTAACCGCTGCAAATGCGAGTTCGATTAATGATGGTGCTGCCGCTTTCGTCATAATGAGCGAGGAAAAAGCAAAAGAACTCGGCATTACACCACTGGCTGCAATAACCGGACACGCTGGTTTCAGTCACTCCCCAACTTTCTTCACCACGGCGCCGACGGGGGCGATGAAAAGAGTTTTTGAAAAAACAAAAGTCAAACCGGAGGAAGTTGACCTTTACGAAATCAATGAAGCCTTCAGTTTCGTAACCCTTAACTCCATGAAGGATTTCAACATTCCCCACGAAAAAGTGAATATCCGCGGTGGTGCCGTAGCCATTGGGCACCCCATCGGTGCTTCCGGAGCCCGTATTCTCACAACCCTCATCTACGCTATGAAACACAATAAAGCTGCCCGTGGAATGGCTTCCCTGTGCATTGGTGGCGGCGAAAGCGTCGCCATGATGCTCGAACAGTGTGAATAATTTGCAGATTTAAGTGCCTTCCTGCCTTCCTCTTTTGTTTCTTGATAAATTAGAAATTCAGGATAAAGATTGATCGTACAATGAAAGGAAATTTCAATGAAAACTGTTCTGTCATACATTATGATTATCATGTTCTCCCTTACTTTTTTCCCTTCTTGCGATGACGATACGTCAACTAATCCATGGATTGAAACTGCCTGTGACGACGGAATTGATAACGACAACGACGGGTTTATTGATTGTAATGATCAGGACTGTTTTGAAACTCAAGCCTGCAATCCTGTGGAAATCTGTAATGACGGAATCGACAACGATAATGACGGATTTACGGACTGTAAAGATGCTGATTGCGATAATGAATGTGATGACCGTGAAATTTGTAATGATGAAACGGACAACGATAATGACGGGTACATTGACTGTGATGATCAGGACTGTCTTGGTCACGAACACTGCGAAAAGCCAGCGGAAATCTGCGATGATGGCATCGACAACGATGACGATGGTTATACAGATTGTGAAGATACCGACTGCGCCGATGATTGCGGTCCCGTGTTAGAACATTGTGGTGATGGCATCGACAATGATGGTGACGGTTTCATTGACTGCGCTGATCCAGACTGCGCACAGGACACACAATATTGTGGTGCCGGCATGGAATGGGATTGTACCGACGGCCTTGACAACGATGGCGATGGCCTGACAGACTGCGAAGATACTGACTGCTACTACCTTGGATATTGCCCCTGTGACCCGATTGCAGATTCCGGGTGCCCTATGGAAAACCAGCACTGTTATGCCCGGGAAAATGACCCTCCAGTATGCATTGCAGAGCTAGGTACCCTTGAAACCAATTCAAGGTGCACGGATGTTTCTGACTGTGTTCCCGGCAACATCTGTATGGCCCTCAATTCTGATGAACCATCGTGTATTAAACTCTGTGATTTCCCATTTGGTGAATGTCCCGAATCAACTATGTGTCAACCTGCATCAGATAGTTGGGACCTCTGCCTTTAATCCCTGCTTTGCTGAGAATTTGAAATTATTAATTGATATTATATATTTACACCCTGTAATTAATGCTACCTCCTGTTTGCCTGCATGCCTGTTAAAAATCAGGGTATAGGTAATCAGAAGCAGGACCAGGCAAACAGGGAATCAGCATTGGGTCTTGGATTACCAGTTGCAGGATATACCTGTATTAAGCTGGAATGTGGCAATGAAACTGTAGTTTGTGGAATAACTTGAATATCCCCCGACGATAATTCCACCGTCACAATCCTTTCGCCAACTGGCATCTTCCAGAGATGTGGAGTCCGGCGCTATCCAGGGTGCAGAGCCGAATGCCGGTATAGAAACTTCCGTTAGATCACAGTTTGAAGTCAGTGGTTGCGGGCAACTATAGAAATCATCGCGGAATTCGATGACGGTGCCAAAACTGTTTCCGCTGATTGTCATTTTTGTTCCTAGAATCAAAGCACGGCTCCCATTTGGTTGAAAAACTACACGACGCAGGCGCCGGGTAGAAAATCTTGGGGCATCGCTGTAGCCGTTCATGAGACCCGCTTCAAAACGATAAACCGCATCCCCTGACCAGCTTATTACAAGAGCATAGTCTCCTCCGGGATGAGCCTGAGTTGAAAAGGAGTTTCCAAGATTATTGTTTCCGAGGTTTGTCCTGAGTTCACCGGTGCCGGCTACCTCCGTATAATAAAAGGCATCATATCCGTTTATCCCGCAAACGGTAAGCAGCCCCCAATCACCGTATTCATTATTTACTTCAGTCATTCCCTGACATCCCGCAGAAGAAGCGGAGGCTGCAAGTTGGGATATAATTCCCGTATCCACATCAAGTTCAAACAGATAATAAATGTAACTGTAACTGTTCTTTCGGGCACTTATGTAAGTTTTGCCGTTCGTTGCAAATACAACGGCGCTTATGGCTTCTGGTACAAATGCATTAACAGTGAGATCAACTTCAGTGATGGCTGCCGCAGGATTAGACATACCCGCTTTCCAGGCCTGGGTATCAAACCGGAAAACAACACCATCATCGCCTGTGGATGTATCGCGATACCCTGTAAAAAGAGCATAAGTGCCGTCGGGACTGAAGACGAGATCTTCGAAATAAATATTTCCACTGGAAGTGTGAATGTCCGTTATAGTGTAAGTAGAAGACGCTAAATCATAAATTAAAACGCGGTTATAGCTTTCGAGAGCAATGAAGAAACTGTTATCAGGACCCATCGCCACATGAGAAAGTTTATTGATGTTTGCCGCAGGGATTCGAGTGAAGGTATAATTCCCCGGAAGTACTGAGTCGCAGAAATCCGGAATACCATCACCGTCAGAGTCAATATTGTCATCACCTCCGGGGCAGATATCATCGGAATCACAAACTCCGTCATTGTCAGAATCATCAGAGTTATCAAGGGGGCAGATATCGCAACCATCAGGAACACCATCACCGTCAGAGTCAATATTGTCATCACCTCCGGGGCAGATATCGCAACCGTCGGGATTCCCGTCGCCGTCAGTATCAACATTATCGTCATGACCCGGGCAGGCATCATCGGAATCACAAACTCCGTCATTGTCAGAATCATCAGGGTTATCCAGGGGGCAGATATCGCAGAAATCCGGAATACCATCACCATCAGTATCTATGGTATCGTTTCCACCGGGACACTTATCGTTTGAATCACAAACTCCGTCGAAGTCCGAATCATCAGGATTGTCAAGGGGACATGGATCAAGCCGATCGGGGACACCATCACCATCCGTATCGGTCTCATTTGTATTGTTGGAGTTGTTCAGATTATTGGTGTTCGTATTGTTAGAATTATTACTGTTATTTGAATTGTTTATAATATTCGAATTTGTATTGTTCGAATTATTGAAAGTGTTGCTTGGAGAATCCTGACAACCCAACGAAAACAGCAAAAGCAAAGAAATAAATGTTATTTTCATATTTTCCTCATAAAGCCAAACCTATGTATTTTAGCGCAATTGTCGCGTAATCAAAGTCTTTTATCCAAATTTCAGGATTTTGTTTTCCACTAACTCCATACCCTGCAAAAGATTAATTTTTGAACTGACACTTGTCTAAAAAAGCTAAATTCATTTGTGCTTACCAACTGCGTAATGCTCTTGATGTCCGATTCTATGTACTTGAATTACAAATTTGTTTTATGTAGTTAATGTCCTGTAATACAGTTTTTCAATGCTTTCCGCGATCTTTGATTCAAAATGTTGAGGATATTATGAAAATTATTAAAACAAGGGCTGAGCGATATTCGGCAATATTTCTTTCATGGGGATTTCTCCTTTCTCTGTTTATTCTGATACTGAATGATTTTTTACTTAAGGGAATCTTCGGAAACTGGATCACTGGTAAATTGAGTGATTTTGCGGGACTTTTTATTTTCCCACTTGCCCTCACGGCGATTTTTCCGCGTTATATCAAAGTAATTCACATTTTAACGGCTGTCAGTTTTTGTTTATTCAAATCGCCGCTGGCAAACCCAGTTATATCCGCGTGGAATTCTCTGGGCATTCTTAACATCGGGCGCGTTATCGATTATACGGATTTAATTGCCCTGCCTATGATTGCCGTCTCCTGCGTTTATGCTGGTTCAATCCTCTCGAAAAAAATGCCAGAAAGAAAAGGTTTTTCCCGAAATCTTGCAACTAACTTTGTTTTGTTCCTTTCGCTCTTTACATTTGGAGCGACAAACCGGGTAGATAAAACAACTCCCGTTAAAATAAACACCGTTTTTAACTATTGTGCTCAGGATATATACAAAGTATTACCCCGTTTAATTTCAAATAAAAAAGAACCGGGGATTGCTTCTCTTGACAGTCTCAACAAAGAATCCGGCTTATTTGAAATTTATGTATCTTCAAAAAACTGGAAAAACATTTGGTTTGATGATTACCAGGATACCCTTGCCCGTCTTGGGTTAATATTAGAGCAGCGATGCGATTCCCGTCAATGCACTACTACTCCGCGATTTGTGTGCAGTACAAGTGGGAAAATTTTTAAAGATAAAATATCATGTGACGGAGTGCATCACAAGGGAGCCGCCCGGGCCCAGGTGGAGATTGATCGATTCTGGGAGCGGCTCAAAACCGAAATGTCTCGATCAGGAGCACGCAAAAACCCATCGTCCTGTCCCCCCGCAATCGCAATAAAATAGATATTTAATGTCCTGTAATTCAATTTTGACAAAAATTAAATTTCAGGACACGAACTAGATAGTTTTTCGATTTTACCACCCTATTGATTTTAATTGAAATAAGGATATTATTCATACGGAGCAAAAATCCGGCATGATCCATGTTTATCGTCAGATTCAACTTTCAGACACTGAAGTTATGCGAAATTATTCTCTGCACGCAGGGAAAAATATCCGTATTTACACTGCCGGAGCTCGTTTTAACAATGTCGATAAAACAAGTCTTCCTTCTCCCCTTACCTCACTTCGTTCAAGCAGAGTTCAACAGACTGTCGTTTTGAAAGGAGAATATTCAATTATCCGAAACGGAAAAGTGTACACTCTTTTCCCTGGCGATACTGTTTATGAGAAGACGGGAAGTGGTGGCGAATTATGGGAAGGAACTGAAGTAAAACTTCTCGTTATTGAATGGGAATGCCTGGATTCACACGACACTACTTTCGGGCAGATCTCTCGACTTTATCTTCCTTCGGTTTTTTCGTGCCTTGAGAATTTATCAAAAGAGCAAAGTGCCAGCGCAAATGAGTTTTTCAGGCTTTTATCCCTTACTGATATCCCTGACCGCTCTCTGCTTGAGACTTTTGTTAATGACGCATTCAACGATCCAGCCCTTGCTCAATTAGCCCCTATTGCTTCAGTTTTATCAAAAGCACTTTGTAATCTATCCACAAGCCCCATGTGGATCGACTTCATACAAAGACTGGAAATTAGTGAGCGTCAGGCTCGCCGGCAGATGTCCGAACTTCTTAAAATCATGGGAATGCCTGACTCCCATACTTCACTGCGCTCATATCTGAACCGGGTAAGACTGAGTCATGCAATAAGTTTTTTTAATGCAAAAAATACAACTGTAAACCAGATAGCTGGCAGTCTCGGGTACAGTTCAGATAGAGCTCTTGCTACCGCCCTGAGAAATGCTGGGCTTGGAAATCCATCATCATTAAAAGGTTGTGGTTAACGCTTCGCGAACTGTAGAGAATTGTACTAAATAGTTCGTGTCCTGTAATTCGCTTTGCGAAGGATTTTATTAAAAATCCTAACAGGCCACTAGTAATATTTTCAACATCTTGCGGTTACTGTCCTGAGCAAAAATCGGGCGAAAAATTTGATTTTCGGTATTTCAGGACAGTAACTAAATAGTTCGTGTCCTGAAATTGAATTTTGGTGAAAACTTGAAAAGATCGTATTACAGGACATTAACTAAATAAAATACTTCTCACCGGAGAGGCCTTCGGAGGAGTTTACGCCAAGGTTTTCGTAGATTCTTAATGTGGCGAGGCTTTTGTTGAGAGTGTAGAAATGAATTCCGCGGACTTTATTGTCAAGAAGATCTCGTACCTGTTCCGTGGCCCAATGAATACCGACTTTTTCAACGTAATCATCACTTTCAGCCCGGACCAGAGATCGCAGGAGTCTGGCAGGAATGTGTGTTCCAAGGGCTAAAGACGACATACGTCTCATCATTTTGATTGTTGTTACTGGCATAATTCCCGCAAGGATTGGAACTTTAATCCCGGCTATTTCACAACGTTCGCAAAAATCATAGAAATCGTGATTGTCGAAAAACAGTTGAGTACAGATGTAATCCGCTCCAGCATCAACCTTAGCTTTGAGATATTCAATTTCTTTCAATCTATCTGGAGTTTCCGGATGCCCTTCAGGATAAGCTGCCACACCTATTCCCATGGATGGAAAATGATTTCGTATAAATGAAACCAACTGCGTTGCCCGCTCAAAACCGCCTGTCGGTGCTGAAAAGCCCTGGCGAAAATCCGGAGGATCTCCTCGAAGAGCCATAATATTACAGATTCCTGCTGCACTGTAACGGTTTAGAATTTCATGAATTTCATCCGCTGAAGAGCCTACACACGTAAGATGTGATGCTACATTGAATTCGTGTTCCGAGGCAAGTTTGACCACGAGTTCATGAGTAAGTGCCCTTGTGGAGCCTCCGGCACCGTATGTAATTGATACAAAAGACGGTTTGAGCCGGTTCAAAGCTTTTATCGTGCTGTAAAGCTCCAAACTGGTGCTGGAACTTTTCGGCGGAAAAAATTCGAAACTGAAAGTTGTACCTTTATTTAACTGATCCTTGATTAACACTTTGATCACCTGTAAAAAGAATCCCATGGAATACATACCACAAAAAATAGATTTGATGCCCCTTAAAAAACATTATCTGAACCGTGCGAGAATTACAGGGCAACTTGAATCTGATGACCCTCTTCGCCGCATAGTTGACGCCATATATAAAGAGGGTTTGACTCTGGTAAATCCTGCGATTTACTTTGAAACCCTTGATATAAGTGCAGTTCCACAGACATTCATCCCGGGTAAGTTCGCCGGAGCAAAGCGCATTACGCTGTTTGCCTCCACCCTCGGTTTAGCCGTTGATGACCGAATTCAGGATTACATGAGCCGGAATATGGTTTTAGATTCACAACTGCTTGATGCCTGGTCATCAGAAAGTCTTGAGGCCCTCAATGATGCTTTTGACACTGTTTTGAGAAATGAAAATGGCGAAGGCACTATACGGTTTTCCCCGGGTTATGGAGATATTGCCGTTAATATCAACCGGAGTTTTCTTGAATTTCTGAATGTTCCTTGTATAAATGCACATTCTGAAACGGGAATTCTCACCCCCGTTAAGTCCACTACCTGTATGATCGGATGGTACGCATGAAACGCAGTGAATTTCTTGATATACTTGACAAAAAAGTTTTAGTCCTCGACGGTGGCTACGGCACTCAGTTTATGAAGCTGGGGTTTGGAGGCATCCCCGGAGAAGTGCTTAATCTCCAGAATCCCGAAGCTGTGGAAAAAGTTCATCGGAGTTACGTTGAAGCTGGTAGTAATATTATCCTCACAAACACATTCAGTGCCAACTCCCTCAAATTAAGAGCCCTCGGTCACGAAAAGGATATGATCGCAATAAATCGCACAGCTGTTGCTGTTGCCAGGAGAGCGGGAGGCAGAGAAACCCTTGTTTTCGGTGATATGTCCAGTTGTGGTGAGTTTCCCGTGCCTGCGGGAACCATGGATTTTGATGCATGCGTGGACATTTTCCGGACTCAGGCATCCATTCTTGCCAGTGAAGGTGTTGACGGATTAATCATCGAAACCATGAGCGATATCAAAGAACTTAAAGCGGCGCTTTTAGGTGTTCGCGAAGCTTCACCGGATCTGCCCCTGATTGTTCACATGACATTTGATGAAACTTTCCGGTCCGTTACAGGAACACCACCGGAAGCCTATGCTGCCCTTTTTGATGATCTCGACTGCGATGTCATCGGAATAAACTGCAGTGTTGGTCCCGCAGTAAGCCTTGATATAATTCGCAAAATAGCCACACACACTTCTAAACCCCTCAGCGTGGAACCCAATGCAGGTGCTCCGATTTTTGACGGTGTCAAACTCACATATAATGAAACACCGGAAGATTTCGCCATGTACACGGAGGATTTCATCAGCGCTGGATGCCGGATCATTGGCGGCTGCTGTGGCACAAGTCCCGATCATATTAAGCTTATCAGCCACTTCGCAACTTCTGGTCGGAACCTCAAGACTGCAAGAACTCCCGTCCAAATTATAACCAGCCGCACGGCCATCGCGACCATGGATCCGTTCATAACCATCGGTGAACGTATCAATCCCGCAGGACGTGATCGTTTTCAAAAACAAATTGTGGACATGAACTTCTCTCAGGTTCTTGATGAAGCTGCTTCCCAGAAGCTTCAAGGCGCCACAGTTCTGGATACAAACCTTGGCATTGAAAAACTCCTCACACCTGAGCATTTTGTAAAAGTTATCAATGAACTGGATCGGGCTTCGTCACTTCCGTTATCGCTGGATATACAGACGCCATCAATGATGGAACTGGCCGCCAGACACTACAGTGGACGTCCTCTTTTAAACAGTGCCCGGGTAACGGACAAAAACCTGCCTCGCCGCATTGAAATTCTTAAAAAGTACGGTGGAATGCTTGTCCTGTTAGCCATGGGAAAAGAAATTCCCGAAACCGCCCGTGGTCGTTTTGACGTCATTATGGAAGGTATCCGGATTCTCGAAGATGCAGGTATTTCACGACATCGCGTTTTAGCCGATGCCCTTGTCATGAGTTTTGGGGCCGGGAAAGATCCCTCTGTAACGCTGGAAACGTTCAAACTTCTAAATGAAGAAGGAATCAAAACCACCTGCGGGCTTTCAAACCTCAGTTTCGGCATGCCGGATCGCAGTTATTTGAATGGAACTTTCCTGACTCAGGCACTGGATCGCGGTCTTACGAGTGCCATTATGAATCCCGGCGATGAATTCGTCATGGGTTGCCTCTACGGAACACTTTCTTTGGCAGGCAAGAAACTCACCAGAGCTGATGTGAGAGTAAGTGAAAATCCCCTTGTAAACATTCTTCTGGAAGGAAACGCCGAGAAACTTCTGAAAGAAATTAAAGATCTCTGCAATATTAATGATCCGGTAATCGTCAGTCAGGAAATCCTTGGAAAAGCAATGGAGGAAATCGGCATCCTGTATGGCAATGGAAAGATCTACCTGCCACATCTGCTTTTGGCAGCCCAGACTTCTCAACTGTCTTTTGACCACCTGAACTCCCTTTTAGCGGGAGAAGTAGAGTCAAAAGGCCGTGTTCTGCTGGCTACTGTTGAAGGCGATGTTCATGATATCGGTAAAAAAATCGTTGGAACCGTGCTTAAAACTGGCGGTTTTGAAGTTATCGATCTTGGAAAAGACATCTCCGCCCAGAAAATTGTTGAAAAAGCGCTGGAACTCAAACCTGACATCATTGGACTTAGCGCAATGATGACCACAACAGTGGGACGCGTTTCAGAAGTAGCCGCTGCCCTCAAAGCCGCTGATATCAATGCTAAACTCATCTGTGGTGGAGCATCCATGACGTCGGATCTCGCCATAAAATTCGGAGCCGACGGATTCGCAAAAAACGCCTCCTTCGTAACCGATCTCTGCCTGAAAATCCTGAACTGAACTAACACCCCACAGGGGATTTTACAACAGTGCCCATGTTAATTAGTTAATGTCCTGAAATAAGATCTTTTCAAGTCTACATCAAATTTGGACACAGGACATTAAACCGCTTGCGGAATAAAAGGATCGAAACGGGAAAAGTGAATGTTTTCATCCTGCCATTTGTAATTATGCTTTGATGTTGAATGTTTATGACCTGAACCTGATCCTGTTTGCCTGCCTACCTGAGTTTCTGTTAAAAAAATACAGGGCCCAGGAAATCAGTAGCAGGAACAGGAAAACAGGGGGCTCATTCCTGAAGCATTTCTTTAAAACGAGTCACAATCGTATTACTCCGCAAGCGGTCTAAGAATGAAGACCTTGAAATTATTGTAGTGTTCTGAATAGCATGTTTTCGTAAACATGCTCAATTTTGATAAAAATTGAATTTCAGGACACGAACTAAACCGCCTTCTTTTAATGGTTTGATGACACATTCACTATTTTGACTGCTCGAATCTTTGACTGTTCGATTACCAGGAAAAACTAAATATATTTGGATTGCCTTCATAAAACTTCTGAGAACAACTTAAATAAATTTCATAGATCTCATCTTCCGTATATTTTCCTGCAGAAAAATCTTCGAGAATGCTTTCAGGAATCATTCCTACCGGTGTCATCATATGTCCTCCATTGGGGAGTTTAGTATAAACAGTATTTTCCGGCACTGGAATTTTATGGAATTTGTTTTTTCTGATTTTCATTTGAATACTCCTTTTTAAAAAATTAAAGTTAACCCCGGGTTTATCCCGCACTATTTATTTTCGATGAACCTTCAAGAGAGTTGCATTTTTTATGTTCTTTTTCTGAAAAAGAATTTTCAGTAAGATTCTGACGAAGGAAAAATTTCTATCCCCGGTTCTGTAGGCCTATGATAGTAAAACGTTTACAGGAAATGCTTCACGAATGAGCCCATTGAAAAAATCAATCATGATGGGACTGAGGGGTACTGAATATGGAGAAAATAACGGCTATAGGTATAAAAGGAAGAAAAGGCAGCAAATATAAAAAACCATAGATTGTGTCCGCGGCAGTGGAGTTAGTGCGTATAGAGACTGAACGAATTGAGGCAATTGAAAAATACATATCGGGGTGATTCTTCGAATAGACACGAAAGGTATGTGCGTTTTTGTGGAGACTGAACTCATATGGATACTCGAATACATAAGATTTGCCGTTCACAAATGTAACTTTTATGGGCTCTTTTTTATTAATATTCACGAGCTTTCCGGATTTGTTTCTCACCCTGATCACATCACTCTTGTTATAATCATTATTGACATACTCCAATTGATTTGGAGCGATGGCTATTTGAGAATAGCAGCCACTCAGGACTATGGAGAATACTAAAAGGGGAATCAAAAGGAAAAAGTACTTCATTGAAACCTCCGGGACCGAAAAATTAAAAAAGGACAGTCTTCATAAGAGTGTTTTTCTGTGCGATGTGCAGAATATTGAAAGCAATATTTGAGATCAACTGATGTTTGTTTATCATCAACGATCTTGTACATCTTGCACCCTCCAAGCCAGTTTTCGTTCCCTGCTATTTGTTTCATGAAGGATTTTCGGAAAAATCCTAACAGGTTATCAGTAAATTCAACTATAGCTCTCGCGCAGCGAAGCGCGGAAGCTTTTAATGCCATGTGTTAAAATACGTCAAAAACTTGAAAATTCAGTTTTACAGACCACAAACTCAAGCTGGCTGTGTCCTGCAAAAGCCTATTATTATCTAAAATCCATAATCAGGACATAGTAATCATAGTTGATTTGA
>JAHJMN010000013.1 GCA_018821305.1 Myxococcota bacterium | reverse complement strand
TTCGTGTCCGGAAATTCGCTTCGCGAAGAATTTTATTAAAAATTCTATCCGGCCACTAGTAATATTTTCAACACCTTGCGGTTACTGTCCTGAGCAAAAAATCGGCGAAAAATTTGTTTTATTGTATTTCAGGACAGTAACGAAATAGAATCTATGCTCTGGTGGGTATTAACTCAAAACTCAAATCCCTATTACAGGATACGAATATTTTGCCGATAAGATAACTGGAAACCATAGGTTGTTTTTTTATGATCTTTATCATAAAACCTCAGCATTGACTTGGAGAATAATTTCTCCCGTGAGTTTAAGGATATATATTTATGGATTGGAAATTGCCGAGATTACAGGAAATTTACGAGAGCCGCATAACCGATGTCAAAGCCGCTTTTTCAAAAGTGCGGCCCGGGAATAAAGTATTCATCGGTTCTGCAGCCAGTGCTCCACGGTATCTCGTGACAAAAATGGGGGAATTCCCCCTTCAGTTTGCCGATACGGAAATTATGCAGATGGTAAGTCTTGAATCTTCACCATTCACCGACGGAAAACACCGGGATATGTTTCGGCTTAATACTTTTTTCATTGGTCGCGCCGCCCGGGAATCAGTAGCCAGTGGAAATGCGGACTACACCCCTATTTTCATGTCGGAAATTCCGCGTCTGATTCACACCGGGGCCATTCCCATTGATGTTGCTCTTATTCAAGTAACTCCACCGGATCCCTTCGGAAACTGCAGTCTGGGTGTCAGTGTCGAAACATCACTGGAGGCCGTTCGTCGGGCAAAATACGTCATTGCTCAAGTGAATGAGAATATGCCGAGGACTTTTGGTAACTCCATGGTAAGCGTCGAAGATCTTGACGCTGTTATCCTTCATGATGAACCAATTCTGGAATATTCTGACGGCCCCACAAGTGATGCAGCAGAACGCATTGGTTTTTATATTTCGAGGCTGATTCCTAACGGGTCAACGATTCAAGCTGGTATAGGAGCCATTCCCAATGCTGTCCTTCGACACCTTACAGATAAGCGAAATCTTGGGGTTCATACGGAAATGTTTTCTGATGGTTTGATTGAACTATATGAATCCGGCGCCATAACGAATCATTATAAAAAGTTTCACCCGGGGAAAATAACTGCGGCGTTCTGTGTTGGTAGTCAAAAGCTGTATGATATGGTAAATAATAATCCGGTGTTTGAGTTTTATCCTACGGATTATCTCAGTGATCCCCGCAACATCAGTATGAACGACAACATGTGTGCTATCAACGCCGCCCTGGAAGTTGATGTGACGGGGCAGGTATGCGCTGATTCTATAGGCTCCAGTTTCTACAGCGGCATCGGAGGGCAGGCGGATTTCATTCGCGGTGCATCCCTCGCAAAAAATGGTCGGCCAATAATTGCTCTTCCGTCAACGGCCAAAAATGGAACAATATCGAGGATAGTTCCCACGCTGAAGAGTGGTGCCGGCGTTGTAACGACCCGTGGTGATGTTCACTATGTCGTCACAGAGTACGGTATAGCCTATATTCACGGCAAAAATATCCGCGACCGCGTTATGGCCCTTATTAATATTGCACATCCTAAATTCCGCAGCTGGCTTTTGCAGGAAGCAAAAAAACTCAATTATATCTACCAGGATCAGGAGCTGCCCCGGGAAGGGACGGTATATCCCGAGCACTATCGCTGGGATTTCACCGCATCCGATGGGGAAGTTATTCATTTCCGCCCAATTCGGCTCGTGGATGAAGAAAAACTCCGGCGTTTCTTTTATGGACTCCGTGAAGAAGACATCTACTACCGCTTCATGGGATTCGTGCGAACTTTAAACCACAGTGCTGCGCAACCCCTTATCGTTATGGACTACGAAGAAAAATTTGGACTTGTGGGCTATATCGGTGATGAACCTGACGATAAAATCGTCGCCGTCGGTCGTTGGTTCCTTGATCGCCCGACAAACCGCGCGGAAGTAGCATTTACGATTCTTCCTGAATGGCAGGGAAAAGGCATCGGAAGCCACCTTCTTGAAAAACTCATTCAACTTGCCCGGGAAAAGGGAATCCGTGGATTCACTGCGGAAGTCCTTGCGGACAACCGCAAGATGCTTAATGTTTTCTATCGGAGCGGCTACAGCGTCAAAAGTCTTCTCGAATACAATGTTTACAGCCTCACCTTCGATTTCCACACAAAAAGCGAATTCACAAACGGCTACTGAGTTACTGTCCTGAAATGCCGAAAATCAAATTTTTCGCCCGATTTTTGCTCAGGACAGTAACCGCAAGGTGTTGAATTTATTGTAGTGGCCTGTCTCTCACTGTTTTCTTCGAAAACAGTTGCCGACTTTGACGATTTCCTTCGGAAATACGTTGTAGTTAGGATTTTTAATAAAATCCTTCGCGAAGCGAATTACAGGACACGAACTACTGAGTTCGTTTTAAAGAAATGCCTCAGAAATCAGGCCCCTTTATCGCATACCGCTGCGCGAAAATGCTTACCTGATAGTTCGTGTCCTGAAGCCGGGAAATTCTTCGTACTTGACAATTATCCTCAGCAGAGTACAACAACCCAATGACTCCCGGGGGCGAAACGGTTTCGACGGGGGTTTGGAAAGCTTGAGTGGCGCCCGAGGTCTCCGCATGGCCCTCGTTAAACAGGCGGAAAAATTCAATTGCCGAAGATAACTCTTTAGCACTCGCAGCTTAATTGCGAGCGTCTTCCTCCGGGCTCGGTCAGTGGCGCGGAGAGCGGGCGTCCCCAATGCTGACTGGTTCTCATCACGTCACATAAATGAGAACGAGATTAATGTGGCTCTCCTGATCGGAAACATGTCGCTGGGTGTCTTATCAGGTTAAATTAAAACAGTGACTATGGCGTAGATGCTCCTGTAGACCACCTTCGGACCCGGGTTCGACTCCCGGCGCCTCCACTATCTCAACTATCTGAAAACACTGGGGAACTTAATCACTTCCCCAGCCTTTTTTGCCCCGTGTGACACAGGTGTGACCCGGACGTTTTTTTCCTTATCATTTTCAGGAATTTGACCCATATCGCCACCATCAATACTCTTTGAAGCAAGCCCTCTTGCTTATGCTTTTCAAATCAACTATGATTACTATGTCCTGATTATGGATTTTAGATAATAATAGGCTTTTGCAGGACACAGCCAGCTTGAGTTTGTGGTCTGTAAAACTGAATTTTCAAGTTTTTGACGTATTTTAACACATGGCATTAAAAG
>JAHJMN010000139.1 GCA_018821305.1 Myxococcota bacterium | reverse complement strand
TACTGTCCTGAAATACAATAAAACAAATTTTTCGCCGATTTTTTGCTCAGGACAGTAACCGCAAGGTGTTGAAAATATTACTAGTGGCCGGATAGAATTTTTAATAAAATTCTTCGCGAAGCGAATTTCCGGACACGAACTGAATAGTCAGGAGCAAAAAATATGAAAAAGTTAATAATAATGGGAGTTCTGAGTCTTTTTTTAGTTGCCTGTGACGACGATACAACCGTTGATACTTGCGGAGACAGCATTGTTGATCCTTCAGAAGAATGTGATCCGGCGGCAGCCTCACAGCCTTTATGTACCGACGTCGGTTATTGGGGTGGAAGCTCCGTTTTGTGCAATGCTGACTGCACAATGGATTATTCACCCTGTGATGGCCACTGTGGTGATGGGGACATTCAAACTGAATTCAGTGAACAGTGCGATGGTACTAACCTTGCCGATAAACCACTGTGCGGTGATCACGCGGGGTATACAGGCGATAATCCTGTTTCCTGCGGTTCCGACTGCCGCTTTGATCTCTCCATGTGCGATTTAAAATGCGGCAATGGCACTATTGATGAAGGTGAAGACTGTGATGGTACTGTCCCTTCAAGTTTTGACGATTGCGGAGAGCACGATCCTTACCTTGCGGGCAGTGCGGTAACCTGTAACACAGATTGCACATTTAATTTTGATAGTTGTGTTTTAAAAACATGCGGCAACAATCAAATTGATAATGGTGAAGACTGCGAAGTCGGCAATCTTCAGGGCCAGGACTGCACAGATCACGGATTTTATGCGGGTACCCTCGCCTGTACAAACTGCCATTTCGACACCGTCGGTTGCGTTGGAAGATGTGGTGACAACAACATTACCCACAATGAAGAATGCGACGGCGATCAGATGGGAGCCTCTGACTGCGAAAGCTTTGGTTATTACGGTGGCACAATCGCCTGTGATTCTTCATGCAGTTACGACATTTCCGACTGCTCAGCATTTGGTATCTGCGGTGACGGAACTATTCAAACATCAGAAGGGGAAGAATGTGAAGATACAAACCTCAATTCCCAGACATGCCTGTCACAAGGGCATACCTACGGTGGAAACCTGGCCTGCACCAACTGTCAATTTGATTACACAGGCTGCCTCGGTTCCTGCGGTGATAATGCTCTGCAGACTTCCGAAGGTGAAGAATGCGACACTACACCTGAAATCGATTGTCTATCTATTGGCCATACTTATGGAGGTCAGGTTGTGTGCACAAGTAACTGCACTCACGACACTTCCGGATGTCTTGGTTACTGTGGAGACGGGACAATTCAGACAACTGAAGGGGAAAACTGCGAAGGTACCAATTTTGGTGGAACACTTTGCAGTGATTTCGGTTATTTCGGCTATTATCCACCTACTGCCCTCAGTTGCGGGTCAGATTGCAGGAGAATTACTATTGGCTGCAATGATTTTGTCCAGTTCGGAACTTCGGTCGTTGATAATGCAAATGATATAACATCTGATTCTGCTGGGAATATTTACGTAACAGGAAAAACATTCGGAGCGCTCACCGGATCTCTTATTGGGCAGTCCGATGCATTTTTGCAGAAATACAGCAGTGCGGGGCAACTCCTGTGGACAAGACAGTGGGGAACCACCGGAAACGATGAGGGAAATGGAGTTCATGTTGACTCGGATGGTAATATAGTAGTCACCGGTACTGTCAACCTTTCAAAGCAGGAAATATTTGTTAGAAAGTTCTCAACTGCAGGTTCCGTTATTGGGGGCATGTTTACAATGGGGTCTAATGAATCTAACATGGCTGTAAGTGGTAATAAAATTGCGTCGGATCAATGGAATAACTACTACGTAATAGGAAAGTCAACTGGGACATTTGACGGTCATTATTCCGGGGGGACTTCTGATATCTTTATTATGAAGCTAGATTCAGCCCTGTCCAAGCAATGGACACAGTTTGTAGGCATCCCTTCAAATAACGATTCTGGCAATGATATTTGGATTGATCAGGATGGCTCAGGTTTCGCTACAGGGCAATGCATGGGCAGTGTAACTTCCAATGTTTGTCTGATTTCCTTTACTGCAGCAGGAGTTGTAAGTTTTGTAAACAGTTTTGGTCCACCTGATGTTTTTTCATCGGGAAATTCAATTACGGTAGATACAAGCAATATCTATATTTCCGGAGTTGCCACGGGACAGATGGGGACTTTTACGTATTCTGGCTCTGGTAATGATTCTTTTATTATAAAGATTTCCAGAAATACTATGTCACCCGAGTGGATCTGGCAGTACGGTGGTCAAGTTATAAATTCTGCTTTTTCAATAGCAGTGGACACAGTTGGCAACATCGCTGTATCCGGACTTACAAAAGGGTCCATGTATAGTGCCACACATCACGGAAACGATGATATCTACTTCATCAAGCTTAATCCCGATGGAGGTTATTTGGAATCAGAACAGTATGGAACTGCTTCAAATGATTATTCAACGGCAATGGTTTATTCAAACGGCTATTATTACCTTGCGGGAACTACAAACGGCACCCTCGGTCAGGCATCATTCGGCAACGCCGATGCATTCATCCTCCGGCAATGATCCCGCAGATTCCGCCTCACATTTGGATTCATGAGATAGAATCAAGGCCCTGACCCTGATCCTGTTTGCCTGACTACACGAGTCCTGTTAAGAAATTTCAGGTATTCAGGTAAACAGCAGCAGGAACAGGATAATCAGGTAGGCAATTTCGCGCAGCGGAATGCTTTAGAGGTCCCCTTTCCTGAAGCATTTCTTTAAAATAACTCACAATCGTATTACTCCGAAAGCGGTAAAGTTCGAAATTTGAATAATTTAATATTGACAGCGGGACTTATTATTGATATTCCTTTTTTCATGGAGGTTTATAATGAAAACTAAAATCTTATTATTTGGTCTTTGTTTTATTATGGGGCAGGCTTTCGGCTGTGATGATTCCGACAGCGGACCTGACTTCGGAGCAATCTGCAGTGAAGGCTGTGCATATCAACAGGAGTGCAACATTCTGGATGGCACCTACGAGGAATGCCTTGATGGCTGTGAGGCATATGCACAGGATCATATTCCAGAATTTACTGAATGCTATTTATCCTGTGTGATGAACACATCATGTGAAATCCTTGAAAATCATGATGATAACTGCTTCAGTGATTCATTTGATCACTGTAATACTGACCCCTATCCAATTGTTAGAAATCTATGCGAAATCAAATTGGAATGTAATGGCGATGCTCTTACAGAGGACAATATAACCAACTGTATTAACAACAAAGAAGCTGAAACAGATTTATTTCCATGTTTCAAACAATCAACCTTAAACTCACTGGTTTCCTGTTTTGAAAATAGCGCATGTGAAGAAGATTTCTCAAGTACCTGTTATAGTGAAGTAATAGGTTGGGATGACTAGACCGCTTGCGGAATAAAAGGATCGAAATTGGGAAATTGATTTAAAAATTACTTTCTTTTTAATTATTAATTTATATTGAATGGTTACACCCTTATCCTGAACCTGTTTTCCTGATTGCCTGAGTCCCTGTTAAAAAAATTCAGATAAACAGGAAATCAGTAGCAGTAACAGGACAATCAGGTAGGCAATTTCGCGCAGCGGAATGCTTTAGAGGGGCTTTCTCCTGTAGATTTTCTTTAGAATAACTCACAATCGTAGACCACTTATGGGATTTATTTGGGGAGGAGGGCTGTCATTTCCGCGATTACTTTTTCTGCTTTTTTCTTTGTGTCTTTGTCTTTTATTTCAAGCAATTTTTTCAAATTAGGAATTGCTTCATAACGTTTGCAGGCTTGTACCAGATCAAAATACCTGTAAGCAAAATAGCCGTATTCTCTATTTTCGAGTACTTCTTTAGAAATTTTTTCGGGTATAAGAGAGTCGGACCATGTGCAAATTTCAAATTTATGTCGTTCCGGAATCTTATTCTTTACAAGTACACTAGCTGCCTGAACTGCAGACCAGGCATGAAGAATATTTTTCATGTCACCAGCATACTCTTTTACATATGTTATTAAACAGGCATTACCGTACTTGGGCATATTTTTCAGTGCATAGGAGATCAAATCTTTGTTTTTAGGTAAAAATTCTTTCGCTTTTTTGAAAACTTCGTCAGTAATTCCAAACGCCGGAGCCAGTTCGGCGGCGCCTTGAATTAAAAATCCCATATCACTGGAATTAGTCATATTATCTACGGCTTTTAACATCTTGCGGATGTATTTAACTCCAAGTACCTCAGGCTTTTCAACGAGCCATTCGTGACGATAAAGATAACCGTTTATAACTCCCTTGATTGCTGCTGCAGCAACTTTCTTGTCTTTGTCTAAAAGCAGGTTGATAGCAGTTACATAAGCTTCAAGCCTTTCTTCTTTCTTCATTTTAATTTTATTCATCCAGACATCTGTAACCCACTGATCAAGTTCTTTATACTGTTTACACTTGAAATCGTACATGTCTTTACATTTGGAGGCACAGGCCTTGATTAATTTTTCCATCTTCGCATGTTTTTTAAACTTTTTGGTTTTACCTTCGATGACTTTGGGCTTTTCCTTACAGAATTCTTCAATAGTTTGCCCTTCCGGTGCCTTACGAGCCGGAACAGGTGGAGTAATCTTTGGTTTTTCAACCTCGACCTTTTTCTCAACCTTTACAGTATTTTTCTCTTCTTTCTTCTCTTCTTTACCCTTCTTGCACCCAACAAGAGCAAAGCTCGCAATTAATAAACCTGTTAAAATACTCTTCATATCAAATCCTTTCTTTTACAGTACTGTACTCATAAAAATTCATTTAACAGTACTAAGTCCACACTTTTACACAAATCCCTTACAATCTAAAACTTATTCCCTCAAGTCCTGCAGTTCTTTATGAGAAGGATTCGAAAAAATCCCTGACAGAACAAGAAGTTTTATTCTAATTGAATATGAACCAGTAAATAGTAGTTATCAGATTATGTCAACACCTTTATCATCATCTCTTTTAACGCAGGTCCAGACCGCTTCCTGAGTAATACGATTGTGACTCGTTTAAAAAAAATGCTTCAGGAAAGGCCCTGTTTTCCTGTTACTGCTACTGATTTCCTGTTTGCCTGAGATTTTTAACCAGGTAGACAGTCAATCAGGAAACAGGGTCAGGTCATAAACATATAATATCAATGTAGAATTACAAGAAATTGAGGCAAATATTCACTTTTTAGATTTCGATCCTTTTACTCATGAAGCGGTCTAATTGGTTCGTGTCCGGAAATTCGCTTCGCGAAGAATTTTATTAAAAATTCTATACGGCCACTAGTAATATTTTCAACACCTTGCGGTTACTGTCCAGAACAAAAAATCGGCGAAAAATTTGATTTTGGGTATTTCAGGACAGTAACTAATTGGCTGTACTGTAGGGGCGGGCCTGTTTCAGGTATACTTTCCGGGGGTTTCCCCAGAGTTTGAATTCCATATCGAGGGTGAAAACGAAGGGACTTATGCCGTAGAGCATGGAAAAATGTCCGTGAGCTGATTGAGAGAGCTGGTGCAGAGATGATATTTCATCACTTGTCATTATTGATATATCAGGTGAAAGGCTGGAAAAGCGGATCCATGAGGGCTGATATGTACCTGCAGGACCACGTATGATGGTGAAAATCTCCGGAAGTTCGCCGTTTGTGGGGTTTGTAACGGACACTTCCCCCTTTTGAACATTGACGTACATGCCGCCTGTGGCCGGATCAGCTATATTCTGAGTGAGAATTACGCCGTTAGCCGCTTCATCGGTAAAGGCCATGTTTACGGCAACGCCCATTTTAATCGAGAGATGATCGATGTTCCAGAGGCTGCGCTCTTCAAAAGCCTTCCAGTTCCATACACTGGCCCAGGTCTCCCTGATAATCAGCGATGCTGCATCTTCCCCACTGGAATGGGCACCGAAACTTGAATAGAGTCCCGCACCACTGAATGCCGGCAGGTCTTCGGCGTTTGTAGATGATCGAAGTTTCACTTTCCCGGATCCGAAAATTTCAGTTACACGGGCATTAAGCATGGCGGCAAAGCTGCTTTGCACATTGTTTGCCGTGAAAAAATACCTTAAAAACATGAGAGACGCCTCACGAACGGCGGCATCGGCGATGAAAACGTCGTCCGAAAGCATCTGAGGAAGGTAGTCGTTTATTGAAACATTTTCTATAGAGGTTATCTGTTTACATAAAATATGAGCTTCATCGCACGTAGCGGTCTGACGGCCGGAATTTGAGCAAAAATATTGGGCTCCGTTACAGAGAGACGACGTTACGACGGCGTATTTCGTAAATTCATCGTAATATCGGAATGGAACAGCAAAACCGTCGGAAGTGTTGTCCGGAAGAAGTTGCCGGAGTTGTGCAAGATTGGACGCTTTAACCCCGACACTTACAGAATCGCCGAAATCAAGTTCCGAAAACCGGGGCAAACCTTCCATGGTTAGATCATACTCTGGGAAAAGAGGGTCAGGATGCAGCGAATTCCAGTATTCCTGGGCCTCTGCCAGTGTTGTTTCCTCCACGGTGAAACCGCCTGAAGTAACTTCAAAACGCACGAGTTTTCCGATAAATGGAGTGATGCGCTCATCAGTTGAGGCATTTAAAAGGGCCATGTTCGGAGTTCCGCGATTGCGGGCGGCAATATTCACGTGAGCAAGAGGAGTCTGAAGCTCCATGGTGATTGTTCCACCAACGAGGGGAAGATCATTGGGCAGGCGTGTTAAAATTACAATATCACTGAAGGAAACGACCTGAGTCTCCAGTTCTTCAGGAGTCATGAGTTTTAATGTGCCATAGGCAACTCCTTCGTTTAAAAGTTGCATGGTGATGTTTCCGTACAGGTCCTGCCTGCGAGCAGCCGGAGCATCAAACTTTGTGAAGGTTGTAGTGGAAGATAAAAACTCGGATTCCTGTATTTCCCCGGCGGGAATGTATACCAGGCGGTTTTCAGTGCCTTCAAGGGACACAAAACCAATTGCCGCTTCAATAATCTGATGCGCTTTTACAGCCTGTTCAGGTGTCAAGTCGTCTGAAGGAAAGAAGTTCAATGTAAACGGCATAGCACCAACGTTTTCTGATGATTGTGCAAGATCAGGGTAGTACACGATAGTACCTGCCATGGCCCTGCGGTTGGGACCAATGTAGGTTTGCTGTGTAAATTGGATAGGATTCAGGGTTTTACCCAGAACATCGTGGACGAAATCGTAATGCAACTGGTGCTTGATTGTATTCTGAAAATAAACTTTCGGTTCCGTCTGAATATCATCAATATAAAATTTAACGGAATATGTGCGACCAAGCTCCGACGACCCCGGGTAAGCGTAAGTGATGAAGTCTTCCGGGCCCTGCTCCGGGTAAAAACCAGTGGCATAGTCTTCATTCTGAATGAGGTCAGATTTTGACTGCAATGGAATTTTAATTGTCTGTCCGCTAACAGCGGAAGACTGCAATGACCTGTGTTCAAATTCGAAAAATCTGGCTTTAACGTGAATGTCCGCACTCCCGGAAAAATCCAGAAGGTCTATGCCGTAAGAAGTGCATTGCTGGTCTGAAAGCCCATCTGCATCGCACCGGATAACCACGAGGGATGCATCGGATGTGAATACGACGAAATACTCCCGGGGTGTATTTCCATCGGCATCAGTGATTTTAACTTTACCCACGGAAGAAGAGCCTTCGTCGCATGCTGAGAGGATTACCACGACTAAAAAGAAGAAAATGCGATACTTACTCCACATTGGGATCTCCCGGGCAGTAATCGAAATTGTCAATGAGGTCATCAAATGTTCCGTCGGAATTGATCATGGAACAGACGATGGGAATAGTGCGCTCATGGGTGCAGCCATCTTCAGATACAACGCCTTCACTGTCGGTAATCTGGATGCAGTCCATGTTCTGGCAGGCTCGCCAGCCGTATCCGAAAGATGAGTGGTAATACTTGTAGTAAACACCATCAAAAGCGAAGGTGAAGAAATCATTATGATGTCCGCCACCAAAGTCATAAGCAGGAGTTTCAAGGGGCGAAACTTCACCATCCAGGCTTATCCAGCCCGTTGTGTTGTAAACAGGCATTTCATAAAACACCATTTCGCAATCCACTGCCGTGGCCTGAAAGTAAATATAGCCGGAAACATCACCGTATTCGATGGTGCACACGAAATCCTGATCAACAAAATCCATCTCAGTTTCATTACCTTCTGTATCCGTGCAGGTAACTGTTTGCGTTGAAGGATTTCGGTAGAAAAAGCCGTAGGGACCAGCTTCTCCCGTGCAGGCAGTTGTATCAAGTGCGGAGCAATCAGTTAAGCAGCCGAGGGTTCCACCTTCGTAACCCAGTGAAATGCAGGTATTTTCACCCGTATCGCTGCCATCGCAAACTTCGGCACCTTCGATAACGTTGTTACCGCAATTTTCGTTATTGGTATTATTAGTGTTATTAGTGTTATTCGTGTTGTTGCTGTTATTGGTATTATTTATATTATTGCTGTTGTTTGAGTCGTCATCATCACACCCTGTGGCTGCAAGGAAAAAAGTAATAAGCGCAAAGATTATAAGGTTTTTCATTTAATTCCTCCTGAAGTTTTGCGGCAGAAATACTGCCCGATTGTCAACGGTTTACCCCTGAATTAAGGATTGTCAATCAAGAAGGTATTAGAGGAAAGTAAAAAGCGAGAGCTCGGCCCGCGTTTTTTGCTGCGCAATCGGTAAAATATTTAATTTGTCGTTTAAATTTTCGCAGGCTTGTCACTCACTTCGTTTCGCTGGGGTCATTTTCAAATATTCAGCGGCCAGGATATCGCTCACTTCGTTTCGCTCAATCCCGTATGTGCGTTATATGAATTGCCTTTTTTAATAATTAAATTAATCTTCTCATAAATTATTTAAGGAGAGCGCAGCTCTCCTTATACCTCTCAGTTGGGGGGATTTCGATTTCCCCCCAATCCCCCTTGAATCGACGCAAAGGGGGCACTGCCCCCTCTGGACTCCCCACGCCTGCGGCGTCGAAAACATTCCGCTCACTTCGTTTCGCTCTATTCATTCCAGATTAAGACAAAAATATTCTACTCAATGTCCACCGGCCCTTCACAATTATGCATTGCTATAGACCGCTTCATGAGTAAAAGGATCGAAACGGGAAAAGTGAATGTTTTCATCCTGCCATTT
>JAHJMN010000138.1 GCA_018821305.1 Myxococcota bacterium | reverse complement strand
GCCCAGAACCCGCTCGTCATGAAATGACACTATCTTCAATAGCCAGGGGTGAGGGATGCAACGCATCTGAACCCCTGGTAAAATGCAGCGAACCCACAAGCCATGTAATGGCGGCTCATTCAATCAATAAATTTAGCCCAACCTTCAATGTAAACGTCTTGCGCCTGCCCCTGATTTCCTGAATGCCTGTCTACCTGTAGTTAATAAATAGTGTTGTATTTATTAATTATTTTTCTTAAAATTCGCTAACCGAACAGCATTGTGATTAGACCGCTTTCAGAATAAAAGGATCGAAATCGGGAAAAGTACTTGTTTTCATCCTGCCATTTGTAATTTTACTTTGATGTTAAATGTTTACACCCTGCTCCTGCCCCTGTTTTCCTGACTCCCTGTCTACCTGTAATTAATTTATAATGTTGTATTTATTATTTATTTACTTAAAAAATTCACTAACCGAGCAGCATTGGGTCTAATAGGTTGTTATCTGGACAGAATAGGGAGCTGAATCAGTACTGCCACCAGAAGCACAGCCACTTATCCCCTCACCATAAACCCGGAAACTGAATGTTCCTGATGTGCCATAAGCGGAAGTTCCTGAAAATGAAGACGGGGTAATGTTGTAAATTTCATTATCAACGGGAGTAGTTCCGTCATTATTTGCATAGGCGCCTGCAAGATAAGTTCCTCCGTAGAAAAACTCAACATCCAGATCTCTTCCTGGACCACCTGTGAAATAAACTGAAATTCGGTAATTTGTGCTGGCATTTCGAGTGAAACTGAACCAGTCTGCATCACAACTGCAGGCTGCAAGATCATCATAAAGAGTACCAATAGTGAGAGGTTCTGCCGTTGAGGAGCCATTATTCGGTTCCGCCCAGTCGGAGAAACAGGTGTTAGAGCAGCCGCTCGTGTCATAAGTGCAACTTGCGCAGGACAGGGTTCCGCCCCAGGTGTATCCTTCAGAGATGCAGGTTCCGCCACCAAGATTAGACCCGTCACAATCTTCACCGGAGTCGATAGAACCGTTTCCGCAGGTTCCGCCGCTGGTACAAGCTGATTCATTGAAGGTACAGTTTGTATTGCAACTGAGGGTACCTCCAGTATAACCCTCGGTTATACATGATTTTCCGTTTAAATTAGACCCGTCACATTCCTCACCAAAATCCAGAACGCCATTTCCGCAATCATTATCGTAACATTGAGATTCATTGAGGGTACAGTTTGAATTGCAACTGAGGGTTCCTCCATCATAGCCCAGAGATGTACAGGATGCGCCTCCAAGATCGGTTCCGTCACAGTTTTCAACACCTTCTTTAGTGTTATTACCACAACTTGTGCAACTTGTGGTGTTGTATGTACAGTTTGCATTGCAGGAAAGGCTTCCACTTACAAAACCAAGGGAAGAACATGTTGCGTTATTAAGATTTGGTCCATCACAATCTTCTCCATTATTGAGAATCATGTTGCCACAAAGAGAATTTTCGCATTCGCTGGTGTCGAAATGGCAGGAATCATTGCAGGAAAGGGTTCCACCGGCAAAACCAAGATCCGAACATTCTGATCCGGCGAGATTAATACCATCGCAGTCTTCGCCCGTTTCTACCTGCCCATTGCCACAGGTATCCATTTTGCAGAAGCTTTCATCGTAAAAACACGAATCGCTGCAGGAGAGGGTTCCGCTGTCAAACCCACGACTCTGGCATGTAGCACCGGCGAGGAGATTTCCGTCGCATTCTTCACCATCGTCAAGGCTGCTATTACCGCACTGGGAGTTGAAACAACCACTGGTGTCGTAGGTACAATTCACCGAACATGTCAGAATGCCACCAGTAAACCCAAGGGAAGCACAGGTCGCACCCGCGAGATCGTCCATATCGCACTCTTCAACTTCTTCCTGCTCATTGTTTCCGCATTCGACGGTATTTGATTCACCTCCGGAAGCGCAGGAAAGCAGTACAGCCGACAAACTTACAAGAAAAAATCTGCAAACTCTCATATTGTAATCTCCTCAGGAAAGGGGCTTTCTTCCCCGACACAAATATTCTATAGCATTTTTTTTATTTTTGTGATGATCTTTATTCTGATAATTTTTTTTGAATAAAATGCAAAAATGCCGGGTATAATGCCCCATTGAGTTTTTCTGATTCGAAGAGAATTGCTGTTTAAAAGGTATATTTTTTATTTTTGCGCAATATCAATAACTTATAGATATAATAATTACAGGAGAATCAATATGAGAATTTCAATTTTAGTCGTTTTTCTTTTAGTCTACACGTCTGATGTTTCTGCTGCCCCTCCCATCCGGATAGGAAATTTTCTGGAGTCTCAGGTAAAAGCAGCTAAACCACTCACGGCAAGAAGTGTTCCTCCTCAGTTAAGTTGCCCTTCCCATTGCTATCATCCCTCTAATGACTATCACAGACTCAAAAGTTGGTGTCAGAGCCAATACTGGTGCAGGAATAATAATTATTCAAACTATAACAGAAGTTATGGGAGCAGTTATTCTACTTGCCCTTATTATTGCTGGGATCCCGGACGGGATAACTACAAAATGAAGCAATGGTGTCAGATTAATAATATATGTAAGCAGAATAATTACAACTCACCTCAGAATATTCTCAGTCGAAATTATGGAATTCGCGATTATACCTGGCAAAAAGTGGGTCAGGAAATAAGATTTTCCATAAACAGTTATGGCACAAACTACACCTGGAAAGTTACAGGACTACCCCGGGGAGCAAATTTTGATGGAGATACTCTCACTTTCCGCTGGAAACCCAGGAGTTGGGACGTTGGAACAACTTATATGACTTTCCATGTATCAGACGGTAAAGACAGTGCTTCAAAAACAATTAAATTCAAAATCAAAGAGGAATGGGAATCATTTTTTCTGCCCGGTTTAGCTTATACAGCTTTATTCCCTAAAAACAGTAGCGATCTTGGCCTGTATCACGGAATTTCTCTCAATTATGTATTTTTCTCCTGGATTCACCGTAATGAAAAAAGAGGTCCAAGCCATGGACGTCTATATTTCAAACTCGATATTTTAAATACTACAAAAAAGAAAGCAGATGATCCATTGGGTCTTGCAGACGATATGCTTTACTGGGCTTTTGGTGTTGATTTATCATTTGAGCGCAATCCCAAGCGTCCATTTTTGATTCCATGGTTTGGTCTTGAGATTGGTGGAAGTTATTCGAGTCGTAAAATTGTTGATGAGAATAGTGTGACTGAATACAAAGAAGTTGGTGGAGTTTTCCATATGACGCCTACTTTCGGAGTACATCTGTATTCCGATCGAAATTTCTTTGTTAGTCTCGCCGGAGCATATACATTTGCCATCGGGGATCATGAAAATCTCAGTGGCTGGAAAGTCACTCTGGGTGTCAACTACAGCATGTGGTAGGCAATATAATATATCAGTGGGGAATCAAATTATTATTTTTTCTTTAATCTGATTGTAATTCTCCATAAAACTTATGCTTATAGCATCAAAAATATTAATAATTTCAGGGAGAGGAACTCTTGGGGAAACGGGTCCTGGAATATAGAGACGAAGATTATAAGAACTGAGTTCAACGGAAGGTATTTTATCTCCAGCATGGCGACTGCAGATGCGTTCCAGATCTGCAGTTCCTTTCTCAAGATCTGCGAAAAAACCAGAGTCATATAATTGCTGAAAGAAGATCTGGTACATTCTGCGTCGTTTTCCTGCCATGAACCCTCTCATACTCTGGTTCCGACGCATATCTCCTTTTTCAGAAATCTGAAGTAATTTGAATTTTTTTAATGGGGGAACTTTGAAATTTTCGCCGGAAAAAACTCTGATATCAAACTTTTCCGTGGGAAATTGCATGGGAAAACTGGTCTCCGAAATTGCAAAAACATATTCGCATTCTTCTATCAGAGGAAATCTTATGTGTACTCCGTCATTTCCTGCGCGAAGGGTGAAAATGACCTTACTTCCCGAAGGCAGACTGTACATGAGATCTGAGCCTCCTTCTTCGGATTTACGGAGCATGGATGAACCAAAAAGCATGGTTATAGTATCGAAAATACCCGATAAAAGAGGTGGAAGAGGATTGGTGCTGCGACCCTTTTCAAATGCTCGAACAAAGGAATTGAATTTTTTGACTGTATCAACAAAAACATCTGTTGCAAGATACTCAGGTTTTCCGGGAATTGTTAAAAGAGCATGATTGTCAAAAAGCTCTATATCCATTCCTTCGTTTTCTGCACACTTAATCATAAAATTCATTACGGTATCACTGAGCAAAGAAAGGGATTCCGCGCCTGTTTGTGTTCTTACCATATAAAAACTGTCAAAGACTGGATTTCCAGTGGTGACAGTATCAACGGAGTGGGAATGAGCGTGGTTAATAATTTCTTCTCGCGGTCTTTTTGCAACATGAAAATATCGGAGTAGAGGAGCGGTATAGAAATATTCAAGTCTAGTGAAAACAGTTTTCTGCCCTTCGGATTCAAAAATCTGCCAGTATTCAGACAGGATTAAGATTGCTCCATCAAACTCAAGTTTATTACCAACAAGGCTCATTCCAAAGGGCTTCAGGCGTTCTTCTATAGGTTTATCACCAGTATAGTGCTTGGATTTTCTTCCTAAAAAAAAGAAAGCAATAAAAGACACTATAAGAACACTGGCTGAAATATAGATATAAATCCATAACATGCAGATCTTGATCGGCCAAAAAGAAAAATAATTTATTAATTCCAGTCCTGAAATACAAGAAATCAAATTTTTTCATTTTTATTTTAAGCAAGATTTATAACATTGTGAGCGAAGCGGGTCATGAAACCGGAATCATCTGCTGCAACAACGGTATGGCCCGATTGTGTCAATCTGATAATCAGATTGCCGAGGAGTTCCATGTCAGAAATATGCAGTCCGGATGAAATGTCATCGATGAGGTAAAGACTCGATTTTTTACGTGATTTAGATAGTTCTCTGGCTAAAGCAATTCGTTGAAATTCGCCACCACTCAGGGTTCCTGTTTCCTGACCAGCATTCAAATACCCAAGGCCAGCCTCCTGAATAAATTTTATTTTATTGATAATTTTTTCATGATTTATAAAAAATGACCCAATTTCGTTCAAAGTCATTTTTAGAATATCATTAATATTTTTGCCACGCCAACGGATATCAAGGGTTTCCGAATTAAAACGCGCTCCCTCGCATGCCGGGCAAACAAGGGTCATTTCACTCATAAATCCAACAGGAGCAGTAATTCGACCTCGTCCAAGACATTTTTCACATCGACCGCCCTTAATTTTTGATGAAAATCGGGAAGAAGAATATCCCTTTTGACGGGCGAGGGGTGTCTGGGCAAGAAGTTCCCTGAAAAATGCAGTTATTCCGAGCCATGATGCAACAGTGGAGTGGGGATTGGATGGAGAATTTATTGATGAAGTAATCTGTATGTCTCCCGTAAAAAATTCGCTGCCTTTTGAATAATCGATGTTAAGGTCTGGAATTCTACGGTTCTGGACGATGTGGTACAGGGCATCTAAAAGAGAACTTTTTCCCGATGCACAATTTCCGGAAACAATTGTAAACGCACTGCAGGGAATTTTTATATCAATATTTTTAATATTTCTATAGGTTAGACCCGATATTTTCCAATAATAATTTGTCGCTGGCGTGCCTGTGTTTGTACTGGGAAGATCTATATTTAAAAATCTGGCCGTTGGAGAGTCAGACTTGATAAAATCCTTTATGGTACCGGAAAAAACAATTTCCCCTCCTGATTCACCGGCACCAGGTCCTGTTTCAATAACATAATCAGCATGTTTGACGAAATCCAGATCATGTTCCAGAACGATGACAGTGTTACCCTTTGATTTAAGTTTATTGATAATATTATACAGGAGAGGTCTCTCGGTTTTTGTCAAACCAGATGTTGGTTCATCAAAGATGTATATGATATGACTGAAACAACCTGCAAGGTGTCTTGCTATTCTGCATAATTGAACTTCCCCTCTGGCTAGGGTTTGAATTTCTCTACCGAGCTTCAGGTATCCGATAGATGTATCATTTATAATGCTGTCCAGACCGTCAATAAGTCGAGTTAGAGCATGCTTTTCCAGCGGAGTTTCTGAAGAAATAGAGGTAAGAACTGTATGGAGTTCCATAAAAGTCATATTATAAAAATCAGAAATTGTATATCCACGATAAAGTCTGCTCATAGCGGACGTAGAAAATCCGCTTCCGTTGCATGAAAGACAGGGTTCATTTTCTGACTTGCCTGTGCCGTTACAATCCGGGCATTTACCCTTTAATGAAAATCTTGAAAAAAGCCCGGGAGATGACTGGGGTATTATTCTGCCACAATCCGGGCAAACGGCTTTTTCAGACCAGGTAAACGGTATGTCGTTGAGGTATACTTTTACACTGCCACTGCTTAATTTATATGCTAACTCAACACTTTGGGCAATGCGGGAAGCTGTACCTTGTTTTATTATTATTCTGTCGATTACTACTTCAATGTTTCCTTCGATATCCGTAAGATCTTCAATATCAAGTGCAATGCCATTTTTTATAATTTTAGTAAAGCCAGCACGTAAAAGGGTCTTTTTATCCGCGGATGTCAGAGGAGATGTCAGAACTAACTTTGTTCCCTGGGGCTTTGAAATCAGGGTCGAAACAACCGATTCTACATCTTTTACTTCAATTTCATGTTTACAACTGAAACACCACGGATGACCACAATTATGGATTAACAGGCGAAGAGCTGATGCTGTGTCCGTTACTTCTGCGGTACTTGACCAGGGATGCCCCGGAAGCCCGCGGGAATCAATAACGATGGTTGGACTCAGGCCGGAAGTCTCCTCGAGATCAGGTTTTTCCCTTCGTGCCCCCCAGATCCCTGAGGTCTGTCCAACGGTTTCCATGTAAGAATAAAGTGCTTCCGGATGAAGAGTATCAATGAAAAGAGATGATTTGCCGCTTCCGGAAACCCCCACCACAAGACACATACTGCCCCGTGGAATTTCCACACTGACATTTTTAAGATTGTGTGTATTTACTTTTTTTAAGATGATGGGTTCCATAAATAACCCAATTAGTTAGTTAATGTCCTGTAATATGATCTTTTCAAGTTTAAGACTAATTTTTACACAGGACATTAACCGCAAGATGTTGAATTTATTGTTATGTCCAAGAACCAGTTAGTTTCAAATTCGAGCTTTAGATTTCAATGTTTCAAGGATATTTCGGTTATAAATATCAGATAATTTTATAATATAGTTATGTCTTTCGCCGTTTTCCTTCACGTAAAACATCATTTCCCGCGAAATATAGGATAGCAGGCTCCACGTGTTGCGAATAGTGCTTTTACCCAGTTCAAGTAAATCAGAATATCGTTCGGATTCATACAATCGCTTTATTTCTGCTTCGTCCCATGCGGTGCGAATACCAAGTGTGGCTTCAACAACATCAATCAATGAAGTATTAGCAGGCCCCTTTGATTTTATATGTGAGAGAGGATTAATAATTTTCAACTTAGCCCCTTCACTGCCAAAGGCAAGATCCAGAACAGTTTCAACTTCAATACCTTCAGACAAAACGGTTATGGAAACAGCATCCTTAATAGCATTGCCTAGAATTGAAAAATGCATTGGGGTAAAAGCTTGAAATTTACCGATTTTAAAGGAATATACAGTTATTATAATGGGAATCTGTTCTTCCAGTATATTAGTAAAATGAATTATTAAATCATCACCTTCAAAAGAGGGGTGAGGTGCTTGAGTATTCCACAGTTCCGACTCCACCACTGCTAATCTGTTGCGTGAAGAGGTACCGAAAAGGCGTTCGGAGCTCAGGGTTCTGGGTTCCCGGGATGAGCGTCTCATTATTCCGCTTCGTTCCCGGGAGGAAAGTCTGTCAATTCGTACTTTGCTTGAGGAAAGTCGTTCATCCCTGCGACCACAAAGCTTTCTGACAGTGTTTTTGAATGTCAGCGGATCGGTAATTGACTTTCCTGTCAGGTCGTCAAACCACTCTCCAATAGTTCCAGGTAAAGTATCAACGATGACTAGAGCTCTTTCCTCAATACTTTGAGAAACAACCATATTATATTCATTAAAGCCGCAAGTTCCTGCCTTCACTGAAGATCTTCTCCACTCAATAAGACTGAGATCCCATGGAATATCATAATGAATAACACAATCAACGTCTGTCAATCGGAGATCAGTTCCCGAGTCTTCCAGTATTTTTATTTCGATGTGAGTATCAGTAAAATCGTTGAGTGAATCGTTTACCGGATATATTCTCCCAATTTCTTCCATAAGTTTGTTTTTAATCTCCGGGAAATGGGTAAAAATAACGATTCGATTGCGGTTATGTGGCCATAAAGTTGTTGATAAAATTCTAAAAATAGCCTGAAGTTTTGGTGTGGCACTGGGTTTATTTGAAATAAGAGGCGCATAGCCAAGGATCAGTCTCAACTCCCGGATTTCTGATACGGCATTTGTAATATCTTTTTCCGTCCAGTTGAAGCGAGATGCTGCTGATGCAAAGAGTTTTGTCAGACGGTCAGCGCTGTCTTCCGTTTGACGGTTACTTGGGATCAGCATCAGGCGGAACCGGCTTTTTTTAGGTGCACTTTCGCAGAAACTTTCTCTTTTCCTTGACAGAGTATGTTGTTCCCACAATTCTTCCAGTTCCGGAGGAATATCCCAGGAATTGAGCATTCCAAACGCATCTCGATTACCGTATTCGTCATTAAACTGCCATAGGGGACTGAGTTTATCTCTATTTATATAGTAAAGAAGGTTTACTTTGAGTTCGGATCCCTGTGTTACAGGGCCAGAAGAAAGAAAAACATTCCAGTTTCCCCGGATCGTTTGAATGAGAGTACCTGTTTTTCCACGCCATTTTCCAACAGTATTGACTTCATCAAAAATGACAATAGTTGGGGAAATAATATTTATAGTCTGAATGTCTCTAAGTAGAGTATTATAAGAAGCAAGATAAACATCTTTCAGAGCAGTTTCATTGCGGTCTTTGGCTTTTTCCCCCATCACCTGCACTGATAATGGGAAAAATATTTTAAAAAGACGCTTCCAATGGGAATGATATTCGGAATTTCCGACAATAACGACTTTTAGATCCTTAATTTTTCTCTTCAGGAAAGCAATTGCCCCAATGGTTGAAATCCGTTTTCCCGTTCCCGCTTCTTCGTTAATGATTGACACATCATTACTTACTATAAATCGCAGTGTTTCTAATTGATGGGATTTTAATGGCTTACTGAGAATATTCTCTGTGGGTGGGTTAGTTTCCAACTCCTGCCGCAGGAGATCCGTTGTTTCATTTACAGTGCTAATCTTTCTTGTGATATCTTTTGCACTGAAAGAAATTACAATTTTATTTTTTCTTGCAATATCAAGAAAAGTCTTCCAGAGATCAGTTTCCAGAAGCTTGAGATCTTTCAATTTTCCATCGTGGAAAAGATCTTCATAAAAAGGAATTTCTGTTCCTGCCTGTAGATTGAGAAGAATATCAGGTTTGCCGTCTGACCAGGTGCCAAAAACAGTGTTTTCCACAAGGGGTTGTTTGGCTGCGGACCAATTGAAAGCCTGACTGTTGCCTTCGGAAAGATGTTTGAGAACTGCTGTTATATGTTTGCATATGCCAAGATGTCCCCACCGAAAATCAGGGCATGTACAATAATTCGGGCCATCTTTTAACAGGGAATTGATATTTACAAAATATGTAATAAAATTAGAGCCCTTTACTGAAAAAAGGCTGAAAAATGGATGTTCTCCTTCCACAGTATTTATAATAAAATGGTTGGAGAGTCCGGCTTTTTCTCGCTTTTCTTTTTCTGTAAGTTTAATGCTTAAATAATTCTCTGACTGGCTGTTCAATCTTCTGTCCTCCAGAAAAATTCCCCCAAATGCCATTCAGGCGTTTACCTTCCAACGGGAACCTGGTAATAAATTTTTGAAAACCTGCAACTAAAAAAGTAGATCACTTTTTTGATACGTCATCCGGAGATTAGGTAAATCCCTGACTGACGGCAGTTATTAGAGCATAAAAACCATTTTTTCCGATATATTCAAGTAAAATATTTAACCCGGAAACTTGCTGTTCAAAAGCTCCAATTTAGTTATATCCATATTATTAATAATTTCCAATGGTTTTATTTTTTATTACTAAATAAAAATTTTCACAAAATCTCAGATGTCAGGGGCAACGATGTTACCAAGTATTTTCTTTAAGATATTGTAATAAAAAATAAAAATATTTATTTTTGACGCGTTTGCGTTAATTGTGAAAAATCTCAATTATTTGCTTTCTGAACACATAGTACAGGTCCAAGATAAATCTCCGAATTTTGAAAAAAAAACATTATAATTAAATTTCGTATTTATCTCATAACGATATTGAGATATATTCTCTCAAAATTTTTGCGGTAAAATTTTGAATACCTTTCAAAAGTAACCGTCGGAACCGTGGCACTTTGTATTTACTTTTTCGGAGGAAAAAATGTTCAGATATTCTCTAATTATTACGTTAATTTTTACTTTTGGTTCCGTTTTCTCAGTTCAAGCAGCCAAAAAGAAACCAGTAAAAAAACCCGCTTCCTCAGGGAAAGCTCAGGAAACAATAAAAGCCCTGATGGGGGAATTCAAGTTTGGAATGTCCAAAAAGCAGGTTCAGGAAATTCTCATTAAAGGTATCAAAAAGAAATATGCAAAGCTTATTATGAAGGTTTCCGATGATCTGAAAAAGGATGCTTTAAGGGCAAAAATGAACGCTGATATAAAAACTCTTAAGAATAATACCATAGAGTTCAAGGGTCAGACTTTGGGTTGGGATACCTCGATTATTGATGATCAGTATGCTCATAAAAATTTTGAGAGCATGGTAGCAGTTGTGGAAAATGAAAAACAGAGCTTCTGGTTTTTCTTTAATGACAAACTGTATAAAACATTTGTTACACTGCCAAAAGATCAGTATAAAGGATATAATTTTGCAAAGTTTCAGAGTGTAATTGAGCAGGCATACGGTAAAGCTGAAGAGGTCTATGTCACAGCAGTAGGTGGAGAAACGGAACTTCATCACTTGAAATGGCAGGGAACTGGAACCACCGAAATGTGGGCAATGGATAAAACAGACGTTTACGGCAATTTCGTTTTACTTGTCGTTGATAATACTGTGTACAAGAATGTCCTTTCCTCCAGAAAAGATCGCGGCGTTACAATTCCAGGGGCTGGAGAAACAGAAATTAATCCAATGGTTAAATTGGTTACGGCAAATCAGGATCCAAATACAAAGAAGACGGACCCCAAAAAAGATCCTAAAAAAGATGACAAGAAAAAGAAAAAAGGTCGTCGGTAATTTCTACCCAGTCTTAATTTTTTCCTGATAACCTTCGCGAAGCGAATTAAATTGCACAAATAAGTGCTTTCCTGCTGTGCACATTCGGTTTCTTCACAAAATAATACTTGATTTTCTAATTTTCAAACCTATTATGCCGCTTGAGGTACTGGCATATTTTTGCCTTTGAGGGCGATTGTAAGCTACACAATTGCACCTGACACCTTTTGTGGGACCCGCATGGGTTTATGAGGCATTTTCCGGAGATGATGGTAGTAGCTATTGCTAGAATTGGATTGGATACTTCGTCCAGCTCCTCGCTGAAAGACAAAAGATCCATTGCGAAAGCGGTTATTGATCGTACAAGACACCGTTTCAATATTTCCATATCCGAGATCGAAGAACTCGACTCCCATTCTCTCCTGGTTTTAGGAATTACAACAGTCTCAAACAGTGCGTCTCATGTACAGGCCAGAGTTGATAAGCTTTTGGATTTTATCGAAAAACTCTGCTTGGCTCCCGTAGTGTTTCGCGAAAGGGAAATAACCCATTTCGGAAATCTGGCGGAGCCATTCTGGGATGAGGAAGATTCCGACGACTTGAACTGGGATGAGGTAAAAAATACTTCATCACCTCTTGGATTGACTGATGAGTAGAGAAAAAGATCGCCCGGAAAGGGCAAAACATTCAACAGGTCCTAATCGACGACAAAAAATGGTCGCTTCTGAGATTTTTGAAGTGATAAGTCTTACTATTATTGAAGCACTGGAAGATCCCAGAGTACAGGGTATCAGTGTCAGTCACGTTGAAATGTCGCCGGATCTCCGGTTGGCAAAAGTATACGTGACAAGCGGGCGTCCCAATTTTAATATGAAACAAGCGCTTGGGGTTCTTGATAGAGCTAAAACTTTTTTAAGACAGGAAATAGCGAAAGAACTCAACATGAAGCGAGTACCTGAACTTGCATTTTTTCAGGATGATATTTTAGGGGAAGCCTGGAAAATGGATACGATTCTTTCAGACTTGAATGATAAGCCTTCAGGTGAATAATATGAATGATTTTTCTTCATGTATACCATGGCTTGATAAAAATATACTTATTACTGGGCATCGACATCCTGATGGCGATGCGATAGGTAGCGTATTGGCTTTGTATAATATTTCAAAATCTCTTGGTGGAAATCCCCGGATATATTCCCAGGATGTCTACACCGAGGATTTCAGGTTTCTTGAAGGATATGAAAATCTTGAATTAACAATAGGCCGTCATGAAAAGTTTGATGCATGCTTTGTTGTGGATTCAGGAAGCATTGAAATGCTTGGGAAAGATTTTCCGGATAAAGACCATCGCGGAGTACTAATTGTAATAGATCATCACTCAACACGTACTCCTTTTGGTGATAATGAGGTAGTTGATTCTACCGCCAGCGCCTGCGGAATTCTTATTCAGGAACTGGCAAAAGCTGCAAATTGCGCTCTTACACCTTCCATTGCTTCATGTTTGTGGCTGGCTGTAGCTTCTGATACGGGATCTTTCAGGTATTCAAGTACTGATCCGCGTACAATGAGATACAGCGGTGAGCTTCTGGAAGCAGGGGCAGATCCCTGGCAGACCGCTTCTGTTTTGTATGAATCCAATCCAACAGAACGTATGAAACTTCTTGGGTTTTCTCTTCGTACTCTTGAGGTAAGGCTCGGAGGAAAAGCTGCATCAATGATGCTTACAAACAGCATGATTGCTGAATGTGGAACTGATTCTGAGCAGGCCAGCGGTTTTGTAAACTATCCAAGAAGTATACGCGGTGTTGAGATTGCGTTTTTCGTTAGAGAAGATGAAGTTCCTGGAAAGGTTAGAGTTTCCTTTCGCTCAAGAGGAAAATTCAGTGTAGATAACATCGCTTCAAGTCTCGGTGGTGGCGGTCATCCTAATGCAGCCGGGGCAACGTTTGAGTGTTCAATTTCTTGTGCTGTAGATCATATTTATAAAATAATCAGGGAGACATACGGATGGTAAGTGGTCTTCTCTGTGTTGATAAGCCCCGGGGTATAACAAGTCATAAAGTGGCGTCACTGATTAAAAAAAAGTTTCGGGTTAAAACTGGCCATGCCGGTACTCTAGACCCTTTAGCCACGGGAGTTTTAATAGTTCTTTGTGGTGATTATACAAGACTGTCGGACATATTTATGAGTCAGACCAAGGTTTACAGCGCACGTGTTAAAATGGGGATCCGTACGGATTCCGCGGACAGTGATGGTAACATTATTGCTGAGTTACCATGGGAAAACATCGTTCAGGGCGATATTGAAAAAGCTATGACTGGTTTTCGTGGAGAAATTGAACAGATTCCTCCCATGTTCAGTGCTGTGAAGGTTAATGGTCAGGCACTTTATCATGCTGCACGTCGTGGAGAAACAATAGATCGTAAGCCACGGGTTGTTTGCATTGAAAACCTTGAATTGACTGGTTTTGAACCGCCTTATTTCAGTTTTGAGTCTACCTGTTCGAAAGGTACATACATCAGACAGTTAGCCGAAGATATTACTTCCATCGCTGGTTGTGGAGGCCATATTACTGAGCTACGTCGTCTGAAAAGCGGTAATTTCAGTGTAGATAACAGTATTTCACTTGAGGCTCTACTTGCACTTGATGAAGCCAAGTTTGAATCATTGTTAGATGACGGAAGATCCTATATTGTTGATATACCAGAATTAAAAGTCACTGATTCTACTGATTTTATTCGTCTTTCAAATGGCAATTACATAAAATCAGTTAATCTTAATGACGCTCCGTTGGTGGCAGCTGTTGCTCCATCGGGATTTATTGCTGCACTTGGAAAATGTGAAAACGGCCTTTTCCATCCAGATAAGGTTTTAATGAATATTATTGAAAACTTTAATGAAACTACTCAGATAACCGCATGAAGGAGAATAAATCATGACCATGAGTACATCCAGAAAAAAACAGATTATCGATAAACATCAGACTCACGAAGGTGACACAGGATCTCCTGAAGTTCAGGTTGCCCTTCTTTCTGAAAGAATTTCACATTTGACGGAACATTTCAAAACGCACAAAAAGGATCATCACTCACGTAGGGGTCTGCTTATGCTCGTTGGTCGTCGTCGTAGAATTCTTGACTATCTTAAGAAAAAGAACTTCGAAAGATATCAGAGTATTGTAAAAGAACTTGGACTCCGCCGCTAAAAACGCAGGATAATTAAGATTTATCAAATAGGCGCATAAAGTCATGCCCTGTAATAAGCGATCTATTTGATGTCTGTGTGAGTTTTTTGTCAGGATATTTTTTTCCGGGCAGAAATCTTAAAAAAGTATTATTGTGTCCCCAAAGCCCCCGGAATGCTCCGGGGGCATTTTATATCAGGCCAATGTTAAAAGGCCCTTTAGACCGTCAGGCAGGTCGAGTCATTTGCAGATTCAGTAAATATTTTATGGGATGTGTAAATGGCTCTACCTGACGGAAATCTCATAAGGAGAGATTATGTATTTTAAAGAATCAGTAGTAGTTAATGGTAAAGAAATCAGTATTGAGACTGGTAAAATCGCGAAACAGGCATCGGGTAGCGTCATTGTCAGAAGTGGTAATTCAATGGTTTTAGTAACCGCTGTTGCAGCAACTAAAGCTAAAGAAGATATAGATTTTATTCCACTTACAGTAGATTATCAGGAAAAAAGTTATGCGGCGGGTAAAATTCCTGGAAATTTCTTTCGTAGAGAAGGAAAACTCAGTGAGGGTGAAATTCTTGCCAGTAGGTTAATTGATAGACCTATCAGACCGCTTTTTCCTGAAGGATGGAACTTCGAAACTCAGATAATTGCTACCGTGCTCAGTCATGATGGCGAAAACTGTACTTATACTCTCAGTCAAATTGGTGCCTCTGCTGCTTTAATGCTCAGTGATATTCCATGGCATGGCCCCATTGCTGGTGTTCAGGTCGGAAGAATTGATGGCAAACTTATAGCTTATCCTTCCATCAAAGACATGGTTAATTCAGATATGGATATCAACATGGTAGCTTCAAAAGATGCCATCATGATGGTTGAGGGCGAACTTGATAACCTTTCTGAAGAAGATCTTCTGGATGCTATGTTTTTCGGACAGGATGCTATTAAGCCCATTTTAGATCTTCAGGAGAAACTCACCAAACTTGCGGGAAAAATCAAAAGAGAAATCAGTCTTCCGGAAAAGGACACTGCTTTCGAACAGAGGGTTGTTGATGTTGTCTCTGATGCACTTGATCGTGCTCTGGAAAATACGGCTAAACTTGAAAGATATGCTGCAATAGACGAAGTAAAAAAGATGGCCGTTTCTGAATTTACTGCAGATTTTCCTGAAAAAATAAAGGATGTCCAGAAGATTCTTGAAGATCTTAAGTATAAAAAAGTACGTTCGAAAATAGTAAAAGAAAACAAAAGGTTGGATAATAGAACAACCACAGAAATTAGACAGATTACAGGTGAAACTGCATTTCTACCCATGGCTCATGGAAGTGCTCTGTTTACCCGGGGTGAGACTCAGGCAATTGTTACATGTACTCTTGGTTTCGGGATGGACAACCAGAAAATGGATCTTCTAACGGGTGAAGAATTCCGCTCATTTATGCTGCATTACAACTTTCCTCCTTTCTCAGTAGGCGAAGCAAGACCCATGAGAGGCCCTGGTCGTAGAGAGATTGGACATGGAAATCTTGCATATCGTGCACTATCGAGAGTGCTTCCTAAACCTGAGGATTTTCCTTATGTAATTCGCATTGTCAGTGAAATAACTGAAAGTAACGGTTCTTCTTCGATGGCCTCAGTTTGTGGTGGTTCCATGGCTCTGATGGATTGCGGTGTTCCCGTAAAAGCACCGGTAGCCGGAATTGCTATGGGTCTTATTAAAGAAGGTGATGAATTTGCAGTACTTTCTGATATTCTTGGGGATGAGGATCATCTTGGCGATATGGATTTCAAAGTAGCCGGGACGGCAACGGGAATCAATGCAGTTCAGATGGATATAAAGATCGAGGGTATAAACCGCGAAATCATGAAAAAAGCCCTTTATCAGGCAAAAGATGGTCGCCTTCATATTCTTGGTAAAATGGCGGAAGTAATTTCCGAATCAAGACCAGACGTTGTTGAACATGCTCCAAAAGTTACAAGTATAATGATTGATACGGATAAAATCCGTGACGTAATAGGACCCGGTGGCAAAATGATCCGCTCCATTACGGAAACAACCGGAGCAAAAATAGATGTTGACGATTCCGGTCGGGTTCTGATTGCTGCGAATAATGCTGAAAGTGCTAAGAAAGCATATGACTTTATTACTAATTTAACTCGAGATCCTAAAATTGGTGAGTATTATGCGGGTATCGCAAGGCGAGTTATAGATAAAGTCGGCGTTGTTGTAGAATTTCTTCCCGGTTCTGATGGTCTTGTTCATATCAGTGAAATGGATAAAAAATTCATAAACACCATAGACGAAGTTGTTAAAGTTGGTGATACGGTTGTCGTGAAAATAATTGATGTTGAACGGGGCGGAAAAATTAAACTGTCTCGAAAACAAGCTCTGGATGTGGAAGAATCCCTTATAATTCACGGAATCTGAAAATGAAAATATTTGATATCTTTCAGGAACCTTTGTCATTTGCCGTTAATGCACTGAAAAAGATAATTACTGAAAGGATTGAATTTTCAGAACTTGATAAAGAAAAATTGCTTTCCGCCTGCAGTGATGATCGAAATCCGGTATATATTCTTCGGGCGGAAAATATTCTTGATTATCTTGTGCTTAAATATGCTCTGGAAATGTCAGGAATTTCGTTTCCCACTGTATCAGTTCCTACCATAAGCTCCCTTTTTGCTCCCGCAAGTCTGCCTTCCGGTCTCCTTGGTCGATTAATCATGGGGCCTGAACATGCGGAAGATACCGTTGCAAGGAAAGTTCTCGATGGAGAAAGCGCACTTGTTGGACTTTTTTCCCCGGGGACCATTTTTAACCCGAAAGATACACCAAAAGCTTCAGGGTTTATTTATGATTTGACTTGCCAGATAAGATCTGCAGAGAAAAACGGAAGGGAAATTATTGCCATCCCCGTTATTTCTGTGTGGCACAGGCACAGTGTGCGTCTTGAGAAGAAGAATCAGGATATTCTGGAGACATTTCTTGGTACTTCGGAGCACACAGGAACGTTGAAAACTGCGATATTGAGTATCATAAGTGGTTTCAGGCCCGTTATCAAAATCGGAAAACCATTGAATCTTTCGACATATGTTCATCAGCAGGGCAAATTACCCAATCGGGCCATTTCAAGAAATATCCGCATACTTATGGAGCAGTCTCTTGAATCGGAGATGCGCTTGTTTTTGGGACCAATTTTAAAACCATATGATGAAATGCGTCGTGAATTGGCACATAATCCATCAGTAATCAATGAATTAATGAATTCCATCGAAAATGGGATGGCACAAAAACAAGCGATAAAAGAGTTAAATTCAGCTATAAGTGAAATTCCCTCTGCTCCTTCAACGGCGATTTTGACATTATATAAACATGTCCTTAATTATTTATGGGCAATTATTTACAGAGGTTTTGAAATTGATGATCATGGTTTTGCCCGAATGCGGGAAGCGGCGGATAAATCATCACTTTTGATTGTGCCATGTCACCGGAGTCATATTGATTATCTTGTTTTAAGCTGGATAATGGATAAATATCACATGCCGATTCCTCATATTGCAGCGGGAAAGAATTTAAGTTTCTGGCCCATGGGCACTATTTTTAGAGGAGGAGGAGCATTCTTTATAAGAAGAACCTTCAGAGGTAACCACCTTTATCGAACTGTGCTGTCGGAATACCTTGCGACACTTTTCCGGAGAGGAATAAATGTTGAATTTTTCATGGAAGGAACAAGATCCAGAACGGGTAAAATTGTCTATCCCAAAACTGGAATGTTCGCCATTATTGCAGATCTTGTAGCTCAGGGGAAAATTGATGCTCCAACTATTGTGCCAGTAAGTATTGGCTATGAAAGAGTAATTGAAGATTCGAGTTATCTTGAAGAAGATTATGGGCGACCAAAAGAAAAAGAAAACTTTACTCTGGTTTTAAAAAATCTTTCCGTAATACTTAAAAAATATGGACGCGCTAACATACGAATTGGAGAGCCATTTTCCATGCAGGAAATACTGGCGGACAATTCGAGAGATTTTGCAGACCGAGTTGAGATGATGGGTTTCAGAACTGCCGATGAAATTGTTCGAAACACCATGATCACATCCTCCATGGTATTTGCAACAGCAATTTTAAGTCATGAAGGTTCATATACATGGTCAGAACTTTATAATAAATTTGTAATGTATCGTGATTTTGCTCTTGAAAATGGTGCTGTTTTATCAAAAACGCTACAGAACCGTGATACTCTTGAAAAGTATTTTCTGAAATCGCTGCGAAGTTTTAAAGGTCATATTATTGAAAAAGCTGGGTATTTACAGCCTTCGCCGGAACACCGGAAGTTTTTGTCCTACTATAAAAACGGATATGTACAGGTAATTGCAAAGCAAGCTTTGGGTATCTGGAGTCGATCCTTCGGTGTTGGCGGAAAAGTAATGCATGCATATATCTGGAACCAGATGAAGCGTGAGTTTGCTCATTTGAATTGTTATGATGCGAATGAATCCTGGGAGATATCAGATAGTACATCAGAGAAGTATAATCATTTGCAAAAAGATGCCGGGTGGTTTTTTATACATCTTATTGCCGGGCAATTGGCTGTCGCTAGAGCACTTCGAAGTGAAATGGATCGCGCAACCACTACTTCGGCCCTGACTTCCAGATGCATTAAGCAGGCAAAAGACTTGCTTTCTGACCGTTACTCCTGGCTTACTGAGTCTGTAAGTATAAGTATATATAAAGAAACCATCGAGCTTTTCGCCGCAAATGGAATACTCAGCCAGACGGGGCAGGACATTGCCATTGCAAAGCCTGAAGAACTGGATCTTGAAATACAAGTAAGACTGGAACTTCTTGAAAAACTTATTGGAGACGATTCTGGTACAAAGTACCCAAGTTTGAAATGATGGAGGCTGCATTGTGATAAAAGCAATGTTACAAGAGCCCCTTGGGGAAAAAAAGGTTCGCTGCAATGTTTGTGTTCATCGCTGTTTAATTTCACCTGGAAAAAGAGGGATATGTCAGGTTAGAGAAAACCAGGATGGCGTACTTTATAGTTATGCCGACGAACTTATCTCCATCACTTCATTAGATCCCGTCGAGAAAAAGCCATTTTACCATGTGCTTCCAGGCTCTGAAGCATTTTCCTGGGCCGGATACGGTTGCAATATGCATTGCGACTGGTGCCAGAATCATTCAATATCTCAAAGTAATCAATTAAAGTCGGTTAATAGTCCAATTTCAGCGGATGAAATTGTCGCCGGGGCCATGGTAGTCGGAGCTGGTTTGATATCGGCGACATACACGGAACCTACTGTATTTTTTGAAGTTCTATTTGATGTTGGTCAACGGACACATGATTTCAATATTATAAATAGTTGGGTTACAAACGGGACAATTACACCTGAAGCTTTACAATTGGCAGGAAAATATCTTCATGCTGCTAATGTTGATTTAAAGGGCGCCAATGATGTGCTCTTAAAAAAACACACGGGCGTGAATCCGTCATATGTGATGAGTATCATACGTCTTATGAAAGAAATGGGGATATGGGTTGAGGTTACGACTCTTGTGATTCCAGGTCTTAATGATTCAACTGAAGATCTGGAAACTATAGCAGAATTTATTGCAGATGTGGATTTTCAAATGCCCTGGCATGTAAGTGCCTATCATCCGGCTTTTCGTCATCAAGCACCTCCAACCTCAGGAGCGACAATACTTAAAGCAATTGAAATTGGACAAAAAAAAGGGCTTAAATATATTTATGCTGGAAATATTCGAACTGAAAAAGGAAATAATACTTATTGCGCAAGTTGCAAAACTCAGTTGGTTTCACGTCGCGGATATAATATAGAACTGAAAATGGATGGTGGAGTCTGTCCAACTTGTGGTTTGAGTATTCCAGGTATTTATAACAGTCAAAGACTAAAATAATAATAAATTTAAATATTTACTATACATCTGACGGTAACGGGCCTCAGTCCCATTTTTTTCCAGAAAGCAGTTGAAACGGGGTTCTCCACACTCACATTTGCCTGCATAATCTTCATACCCTTTGATTTGAACCATGATCGGGCGGCCTCAACCAATTTTTCGCCACAGCCTTTTCGTCTCATTTTTTCCGTAACGGCGAGATCATAAATTGCGCCATAGTCACGATCATCAATGACTGGGGGGAAAGAATCTATTTTTGCGAGGCAGTATCCAACGACCTGTTCATTGATCGCAGCTACAAGAACTAGAGAGTTATTATCTTCAATTGAACTCTCTATGAATTTCATAAAATTAGTGTGACCATCCGAACTTCTGGAGAAATGATCATCAAATTGTCTGTGAAAATCAAAAAATTCGATCCAGAGCCTTCCAATTTGTTCAATGTCAGTTTTTTCGGCGTTTTTCACTATAAAGTCCATTATCTTACCTCATGAAAAAATGCAGTAAATTATATTAAAGTATTGCAAATCCGCTTTAGGATATTATGCTGACAGTCTGAGTTTTTAACACTTATTATGTTTTTTTAAAAGAAACAAGGTTTATCCATGCAAAAATATTTATTAATAGCGCTCATTGTATTTTCTCTCGGGTTCATGGCCTGTGATGATACTTCGGAAAAAACTAATAACACCAATAATATAAATAATACCAACAGCAGTAATAATACAAACAACGATGCAGGAACTGATGCCGATTCCGGAGATGGTGGTGATGCTTCGGTTACGGAATGTGATGCTCCGCCAAGAGATTTCTGGAATTATGACCTGACGGTTATGCCTCCCCGGAATGTGCAGATCCCATCGACCTGTCGAGGAATGGGACCGAATGTTTATGTATATGTTGCTGATGAAGCCTGGGATGAAGCTCTGGTTGATGAGCAAACAATAGAAAACATTGTCAACTCCTGGGAAACCCGGACTGCCGGAAATTCTGAACAGGGTATTTATTCAATAGTTACAAGTGCTTTTGGAAATCCACCCGATGTGGATGATAACCCAAGAGTAATTATTTTGATTTCAAAACTGGGTTCCTATAACGGACACACTTTTGATGGATATTTCCGGATGGAAAATCAATCCCCTGGAAGTACTTCAAATCTTACTGAGATGCTGTACATTGATTGTGAACATCACAGTCCGGATTCAGATTATCTGCTTGGCGTAATGGCTCATGAGTTTCAGCATCTTATTTCTTTCGGTTTGGATCCCATGGAAGAAGACTGGCTTGATGAAACCATGTCTCAGGGTGCAATGTACCTTACAGGATATCACTCTGATCTTGGCTATGGAAACTCCTGGCTTTCCATGCGGTTTTCATCATCTCCCCTTATTGTAAGTGACGCCCGAAACTTCGATTACGGAGCCGGTTTTATATTTGCTGCCTATTTTCATCACCGACTGGGTACAACGGGATTTTCAGATCTCGCCGCCGCTTCCGAACACGGAATTGATGGACTGGACAGCGTTATAAGCGCTTCTCTTGGAATTTCATTCTGGGATTTTATGCTTGAATTCGGCATCGCCGCTTTAGTTAATGACCCGCTTATTGAAGGGGGAAAATATAGTTTTTCTACCATTGGCGAGGATCTTTCATTCCCGGATTACACCGACGCCACTTCGGGACAGACTCTGAATCTTAATACTTTACCGGGTGTTATGCATATATTAAAGTATGAAGTGAACGGGACACCGGAATTTACAGTAAATGCAGATTCCTCCACTTTGAAACTTGCGGCAGTTCATATGGGCAACCAAACAGGAGCAACAGTTGAAATAATAGATATTTCAAGTCAAAATGCTTCTTATACTGCGCCCCAAACTGCTGGCAATGTTTACTTTATAATCCTTCAGACCGGTTCTTCGGAAACAGTCAGTTTAACCGTTGAATAACATGAACACCCAGCACCTTCCATATTGTGACTTTATTTTTCTTGATCAGACACTTCAATTTTTCGGAGTTCCCGCCGGTGATGGTACGTCTATTGCTGTTCAGCGAAGCGGAAATCCTGAAAATCCGCCCCTTATTATAGGTAATGGTATTGGAGTCAGATACTGGGGACTCCATGAGATAACAAGTGAGTTATCAAAG
>JAHJMN010000137.1 GCA_018821305.1 Myxococcota bacterium | reverse complement strand
TTCCTGTTTACCTGAAATATTTTAACAGGGACTCAGGTAATCAGGCAAACAGGATCAGGATCAGTGCGTAAGTATTCAATATCAAAATAATATTACAAAAACTGTAATCAAATATTCAGTTTTCAGTTTTCGATCCTTTTATTCCGCAAGCGGTCTAGACCCACCAGCGTTTCAGGGACAAAGGATTTTGTGGAAAGTTTCAAGGGTTTTACCCATACGGATTCCTGGTGTGTACACGTGATTTTCCACAACAATTTCAATTTGAGGCTTTTTGCGGAACGGAACCATATCCCAGTCTTTTGAGCTTCCATCTGAAACAACAATATCAATAATCACATCGGGATTCAGTTGCACCAGGGATTCCATACCGATGGAGGGATAAGCAAACATGCGGCTTTCAAGGACATTTTCGCCTCCAGCAAGCTTTCCCAATTCGTCAAGATATGTTCCCGCTCCAGCCCCCACAAGATTTTTAAGGGAAGGAGCCGAGCGACCAAGGGTAATCAAAAACCGCTTTTTTGACTTGCATTTCTTTGGTTTCAATTGTTTTTCAAGATCTGCTACCAGCTCCCGTCCTCGGACTTCGGCACCGAGATGAACCGATAGTTTTCTTATGCTACTTAAAACCTCACTGATATTTCTCGTGCGCAACTCCAGATGGGGAATACTCATGCTTTTAAGTTTTTCCGCAAGTTCCCCGTGCATTTCTGTCAGTAAGACAACGGAAGGATTACACCGGAGAATGTTTTCCATGCTGATGTCCAGAAAACCACCGACTTTCGGTAGTTTTCTTACTTCCGGAGGCCACTCGTCATATTTTGTGACACAATTAATTTGCTTTCCCTTTCCCAGAGCGTAAACCATTTGCGTCAAAGAGGGCGAAAAACTTACAATACCTTTTTCTTTATGAGCTGCAATCCGCTTGCAACCACTTGATAAAAGAAACAAATAAATGAAAAACAAATAAATTCTGATCATAAACATAACTTTCCGTATCAGCAATTTACACGGAAACATAAATCTAATAAAAAAACTATCGGAGATTATGGAATCTGAGCAGGAATGGTAATATAAAAAACAGAGCCTTTTCCCAACTGACTCTCAACGCGCACACTACCTGAATGAAGTTTCATAATATGCTTAACAATCGCAAGTCCTAGACCTGTACCACCAAGTTTGCGACTTCTGGCTTTATCAACACGATAAAATCTTTCAAAAATCCGCTCCAGATGCTCCGGAGCTATACCAGGGCCTTCATCTTTAATTGATACAGTCACAGTTCCCTTTTCAAAAGTGCTTGAAACAATAATTGCTGAATTTTCATTTCCATACCGAATAGCGTTTCCTAGAACATTTATAAAAGCTTGCTCAAGTAGATTCCTGATGCATGGCACTAAAGTGTCTGATTTAACAGGAACCTCTATCCTGATATTTTTTTCCTTAGCGGCGGACTCCAGAGATGCAATAGAACAATTAATAATATCGCCCAGGGACTCATTTGTCAGTACTTTTGCCTTCTCACCTTCTTCTATTCGGCTTAGGGCAAGGAGGTCTTCAATAATATTGTTTAGTCGTTCCGTTTGATTCAGTGCTTTAATTAGAAATTCACGGATTTCAGTACGATCATCCAGTTCGCCAACTACTGTTTCCACGTAGCCTCGAATAGAAGTAAGAGGTGTTTTTAGCTCGTGACTTACATTGGCAACAAATTCCCGACGAATATTCTCTAATTTTTTTAATCTTGTTATATCTGTGAAAACCAGGATGGCCCCCCATAGCCAATTATTTTTACCACGCAAAGTACTTCCACGAAGAAGGAAATGGCCATCTGAAGCAGCACCGGGAGCAATTTCGCATTCCATATCTACTTCAGAATCAAGTAATTTTACTATAAATTCATGGACATGGACATTTCGAATCAGACTTCTTACTGGCCTGCCCGTGTGAATCTCGGGATCAAGGGAAAATAGCTCTGCTGCTCGGGAGTTAAATTTTAAAACTTCCTCATCAGCATCAATTGCAATCACTGCTTCGTTCATATTAGCCAGAATTGTCTCGAGTTCGTTGCGTTGATATGTGACTGTTTCTATTCTGGTTTTAAGCTCACGGGCCATAGTATTAATATTTTTGCGAAGGCCTTCAAGTTCTGAAAGTCCTGTAGGCTCAAGTTCAATATCAAGATTTCCAGCGGTAATGCTCTCTACACCCGCATTCATCTCCGTAATAGGAAAGACAATTTTGAGTGATATAAATGAACTGAAAATAAAGGCAAGGGCTAGAATAACAATTCCTACAATAAATATTCGTAAATATATCCATTTAAGCTCTGAGTGAATTTTTTTCATTTCCTCAGAAACTCTAACGACATATTTTCCGTATCCCGCATCAAACGACTTTGCCAGATAAAAAAGATGCTTGTCTCTGGTGTCAGACCACCTGACGGCATGCCCCTGCCCGGAATTCAGAGCTTTTTCAATTTCCGGCCTGCTTTGATGATTATCCATTGTATTTCTATCGTGTCTGGAGTCACAAAGAACAACTCCATCAGAAGCAATAACGGTATACCGCAGTTTTGCTCGTTCTCCTGAGATGCGACAGAAATCCTGTAATTTCGAAATGTCCTTGTTTTTCAGTATTTCCTGAAGTGTAAAAACTGTAATATCAGCTTTTTTTCCAAGCTCTGTTTTGAGATCTTTGAAGTATCTGTCTTTAAAAAATTGCCCGGTAAGATAGCCGGAACTTAAAAGTGCAGCCCCAATAAGGATCGCGTGGGATAGGGTTATCCGAGTAATCAGTTTTTTATCACTCATATTTACTCACAGAACACTACTGAACATTTACTATTCCTCAGTTTCCTGAAATGAATAGCCCACGCCACGAACAGTTTTTATCAAACCGCCGTGAACACCGAGTTTCTTTCGAAGGGAAACAATCTGTACATCCACAGAGCGATCAGTCACAGGATAATCTCCTCCCTTCACACCATTTATAATCTGATTTCTTGAAAAAACCCAACCGGGTTTTCTTGCCAGGAAAAAAAGTATATCGAATTCCGTTGCCGTAAGGGAAGAGTCATCTTCAATTCCTTCTACTTTACGACGTACGGAATCTATAATCAGTGGTCCGGCGTTTAATACTCTTGCGTTATCCTTTTCTTCGGTACCAGCTGAGGCTCTACGAAAAACAGCGCGTACTCTTGCAAGTAAAACTTTAAGACTGAATGGTTTTGTTATGTAATCATCCGCTCCAAGTTCCAGACCCACAATAACATCACTGTCTTCACTTCTCGCTGTTGCCATAATTACCGGAATATTTTTTGTTTTCTCTTCATTTTTCAATTTTCTAAGTACAGTTAATCCATCCATACCCGGTAGCATCACGTCAAGCAGTATGAGGTCGGGGATCAAATGTCCAGCCATCCGGTATCCTTCTTCCCCTGTGAGGCAGCCATGAACTGTATAGCCTTCTTTTTTTAAATTAAAAACCATAAGTTCCAGAATATCTTCTTCATCTTCAACAACCAGTATTTTTTCTTTAGCCATCGATGGTACTCCCTTACTTGACCATACAATAGCCTGAAAATCGAACAATTTCTGTTAGATTTTCGTTAGGATTTGATTGATTTCCTGTTTATAACAGGTCAATAATCAATTAAAGCAACTGATTTTTATGGAAAATGGAATAATGAACAGGAATTTTACAATAGGCGTACTATTGTTTTTTCATGTTTTGTGTCATTTTTTGGTTAAAATATGGTTAGAAATGTGTTAAATACAAATTTGTGAACAAAGCATCCATTTTTTTAAAAATCTTAAGGAATTTTATTACTTAATGTGCTTCCGGTATAACCGTATTCATCTCTCTTTCTACTTATGTGTGGCTTGTATTGTCAAAAATTTTGGGGGTACCAATGGGTAAATACCAGATGATCATCACTGTTTTCGGCGGACTGGCTTTTTTCCTGATGGGGATGACCACCCTCTCTGACGCTCTACAAAAAGTCGCCGGCGAAAAGATGCGAAAACTTCTCAGCGTCATGACAGGAAGTACCCTTGCGGGAGTTGCAACAGGTTTTGGAGTAACAGCAATCATCCAGAGTTCTTCTGCTACGACTGTAATGCTTGTTTCTTTTGTTAATGCCGGACTAATGTCTTTGAACCAGTCCATTGGAGTAATCCTCGGAGCAAATATCGGCACTACTGTCACCGGGTGGCTTGTAAGCATACTTGGCTTTAAGGTCAAAATGAGTCTTTTTGATCTTCCCATGATTTCAATTGGTTTTCTTGCGAGATTTTCCAGTAGAGATTCAATTAAAAACTGGGGGGAACTCCTCGTGGGGTTTGGACTTCTATTTTTCGGTCTTGAAATGATGAATGATGCACTGAAAGCTCCTGAAAATCTTGAAATGGTTAAAGGCTGGATGAGCGCCATTCACGCTACAGGACCCCTTTCCCGAATTGCCGTTGTAGTGATAGGAACAATAGCCACAATGGTTATTCAGAGTTCTTCTGCTGCCATGGCTATAACTCTGGTTCTGGTTTTTCAGGGCATCATAGATTACCCCACAGCGGTAGCTCTGATTCTCGGGCAGAATATTGGAACCACCATTACCGCCACTATAGCTTCAGTTGGAGCCTCCATTCCGGCCAAACAAACGGCACGCGCTCACATGCTTTTTAATGTTTTTGGTGTCCTGGTCGTACTTGTAAGCTGGCCATTATGGATCAAACTGACTCCTTTAATCTTACAATCTGCGCCGGATAAGGGAACTAACGCAACCCTTCATCTTTCCATGTTTCACACTGCATTCAACGTAATAAATACTATAATTTTTCTGCCTTTTGTTGGGCTCCTGGCCCGGGCATCGGAATTTCTCGTCCGAGAAAAATCACAGGATACAAGTACAGTCACTCACCTGAAGTATATTGATTTTAATTTGATTCCAACACCTCATCTCGCTGTTTTAGCTGCAAGAAAAGATCTTCAACTAATGGGCGAAGAAGTAATAAGTACCATCCGGGCAGTTCGTCAGTTGCAAAAGAGGATTAACGAACCATCAGGGGAGCTTGTTAATAAAATTTTTCGCAAAGAAGAAAAAATTGACCGGATGGCAGAGGGAATTGTCGATTATCTGGTTCATATCACAAGATCTCCCTTGAATCATGAACTCAGTAGCGAACTTGCTGCCCTGATGCATACGGTAAGTGACTACGAAAAAATGGGAGATCACTGTGAACAACTTACAAAACTCCTGCGCCGCAAATATGAAAAGGGATACAAATTTTCCGATGAAGCCCATGCAGAGCTTGCAAGACTTTCAAAAAAGGTTTTACATTTTGTAAATTTCACTCATAACCACATTATTAAACACCAGAATATTCTTAAAAGATCATACAAAATGGAAAATGAAATCAATCGTATGGTTAAATCTTTCCGAAAAGCGAACATCCACCGGATAAGCGAAAACTCCTGTCTGCTTGAAGGTGGCTTGATTTATATTAATATGCTCCAGAGTTATGAAAAAATCGGTGACCACAATGTTAACGTTTCTGAAGAAATTTCAGGAGCCCGCTAACATTCAAGTATTGTCCAATGTTACCTAATTGACCAATATTTTATCGAGGGTATAGTCAGAGAATGAATACCCTGCATTTTATTATCTACAGTTCATTTTTCCTGTTTTTTATTTCCGGATGCTCAAAAAAATCTCCAAGCCAGGAAAAGGCTGGATTATCTAATACTTATCAAGCTACAACAAAAAAGAAATCCGCTGATCCTGAAAATATTAAAAATAATGTTTTAGCCCTTGTTAATACGACAGCACCTCGGAACTGGAAAAATACTAAAGTGCTTAATCAGGTTTCGTCGGATATATTCAGGAAAATTTCTCATGCCGGTTATAAATGCCGGTTCCAGAATTTTGATGTAAGAGGCAAATCCTACAGGAATGTTGTCTGCAGAGGTGGAAATAAAAACGGGCCACTGTGGGTTATCGGAGCCCATTACGATGTATACGGCGATTATCCAGGAGCCGACGATAATGCTTCTGCCGTTGCAGGCCTCATTGAATTTGCTGCAGTCACCGGAGATTTGCTATCTACCATGAAAGTGCAGGTGGAACTTGTTGCTTATACGCTTGAAGAACCACCTTTTTTTCGCACAGAAAACATGGGCAGTGCGCACCATGCGGCAGGTCTTAAAAAAGCTGGAACAACTATAGAAGCCATGATTTGCCTTGAAATGATTGGTTTTTTCAGCAAGAAAAACATTCAGGAAGTTCCCTTTGCTCCAATGAAACTCCTTTTGCCTGACCATGCTGATTTCATCGCTGTAATTTCAAATCCTGAATCTACAAAAACCGGAGAAGAATTATCTAAAATAATCAATAAGAACAAAACCATGCAGGCAGTCCATCTCTCAATTCCGACTTTTGTAAAAGGAGTTGATTTCTCTGATCATCTAAACTACTGGAAACATGGCTATAAAGCAGTAATGATTACGGATACTGCATTCTTCCGGAATAAAAACTACCACACCGCAAAAGACACTCCGGACACACTCGATTATAATAAAATTGCCTCTATAATCCAGAGCCTCGCAGATTTTTTCCTCCTACTTTCTTAAAATAAGTAGTTAATGTCCTGTAATACGATCTTTTCAAGTTTACGACTTAATTTAACACAGGACATCAAGAGTGATAACCTTGAAATTATTGTAGTGTTCTGAATGGCATATAAACTTTTTTTATCAAGGTGTTGAGGATTTTATGAATTCGCGGATTTCTGAGGTCAGGCGCGGGGAATCTTCCATAATACCGAAATGGGATGCTTCCGGAAAGAAACTGTAACGACTTTCAGGAATACAGCGGACAGCTTCCTCAATGTTTTTATGCGGGGTTACCCAATCTTTTCCTCCACCTGCTGCATAAAATGGAATATTTATTTTCCCAAGCAGATCCGAAGCATCCTGCTTTCCAAGTTCGAATAGAGTTTTTGTATAGATTTCCGTATCTGTAGCTAAAACACCGTCAACGCACATTTCAAATAATATCG
>JAHJMN010000136.1 GCA_018821305.1 Myxococcota bacterium | reverse complement strand
AGATCGTATTACAGAACATTAACTGATACGTTCGTGTCCTGAAATTCAATTTTTATCAAAATTGAGCATGTTTACGAAAACATGCTATTCAGAACACTACAATAATTTCAAGGCCTTCATTCTTAATGTCCTGTGCTAAAAATCAACTTGAACTTGAAAAGATCGTATTACAGAACATTAACTGATTAAATTAACTTATTCAATTTTAGTTGAATTTTCAATGATTCAATTTCAGATGGAAGTTTTTTCAGCAGAACAGAAACTTTAAACTCATCCGAAAGGCCAGCAGCTTCTTCTATCGCTTTTGAATGTTCAGCTATTCTTATTGCTGAGACGTTCATGGATGCTCCCTTCAGTGTGTGAGCAGTCTTTCTTATTTCGTTGAAATTCCCTTTTTCCAGAAAATCCACCAGTTCATAATACTTCTGGTTGAGATCCGAAATGTAACTTCCAATAATTTCTTTTATTAATTCAATGTCACTGTAAAGCCTGGCCATTAACTGGTTATAATCCAGAACGGCATTGTCCAGTCTTACAATGCTATCCTGTGTTTCTTCCGGTGTACTGGCCCCTAGAATCCGCAATATCTTCTTCCGAAATCTTTCAATATCTATTGGTTTTGCCAGATAATCATTCATTCCTGCTTTGAGACACTTTTCGCGATCAAGCTCTGTAGCTCCTGCGGTCATGGCTATAATAGGTACTTCATGCCACAGTACTTTACTTGAAGGATCCCTGATAATTCTAGTTGCCTGAAAGCCATCCATTTCAGGCATTTGCACATCCATTACAATGAGATCAAACTTTTCTTTCTCCAGTAGTTTAACCGCTTCTTTTCCATTAGCTGCTATTTTGCATGAAAGACCGGTTTTCTCAAGTACAGCGGAAAGTACTTTCTGATTTGTGCTGTTATCTTCGACCACCAGAACTGTCGACTCACCGGCTATGAGACGTGTATGAACCAGTAACTCGTCTGTAGAAATTCGGGATTGTTCAGGAAAATATTTTTGCCCATGAGCAATTGTTGATAAACAGTCAATAATATTCGAATATTTTAATGGCTTTCGCAATAGACCCCAGTAGCCAGTTTGCCTTAACTCAGTATAATTTTCATAAAGGCTAATTTCGGATACTTTAATAATTTTGGTATTTCGATATCCCTTATCGATATATACTTTAAGCCAGAGCATGGTTTCGCTGTCACCCATAGACTTATTGTCAACAATAATAAGATCAGGAATATTTTCATCCAGATATTCCGTCGCCTTCACCATGTCTTCAACAAAAACAAGTATGCTTAAACGGGAAGAGATAATACTTTCATACACTCTATGCCGCTCACGATTATCATCAATTATAAGTATAGTTCTTCCATTTAAAAATTTTTCTTCGTGATCATTTGCCCCGGTGTATGTCGTAGAAAATTCACAGGTAAACCAGAAAGTACTACCAAGGCCTTCAGTACTTTCAACGCCAATTTCACCATGCAGTAATTTGACTAGTCGACTTGTGATTGACAGTCCTAAACCACTGCCTCCGTAATTCCTTGTTGTTGAATTATCTGCTTGAGTAAATGGATCAAAAATCAGCTTGTGCCTTGATTTCGGAATCCCTATCCCCGTATCTGATACTTTTATAAGCATTTTCAGTGAATCGCTGCTGCGATACAATTGCTCACATGTTATTGATATTTCTCCCTTACGAGTAAATTTTATTGCGTTACCCGTCAGGTTTAAAAGTACCTGTCGGAGGCGATGAGGATCTCCAATCATACTCGCTCTAAGAGTTGGATCAATGAAGCAATTAAAATCAAGGCCCTTCTCAAACGCAGTGATTGCTTGAACATCTGTAACTTCCTCAATAAGTTTTACAAAATCAAACTCTACTTCCTCAAGTTCAATTTTTCCGCTTTCAATTTTAGAAAAATCCAGAATATCATTGACAAGCTCCTGGAGTGCTTTAGACGACGATCTTAGAATGTTTACATATTCTTTGGCTTCAGCAGATAAATTCATTTCTGAAAGCATATCTGCCATCCCGATGATACCATTCAGGGGTGTTCTGATTTCATGACTCATATTTGTTAGAAATTCACTCTTGGCAATAGAAGCTATCTCGGCTTTCAAAGCTAACTGATTTGCATTTTCTATCGCTTTTTCAAGCTCTTGGTTTATAAGTTCAGAATTTTCACGAGCCTGAATCATTTCTTTATCTGTTTTTAATCTTTTTATGACAGGGCCACAATATCCGGCAACTTCCCTGAGAAAAGCAATGGTCTCACTATCAATTTCTGTATATACAAGGGAGATAAAAACGAACGTTCCAAAATACTCTCCCATAAAAACAAGAGGGTAGGCCACAACTGCGGTTGCTCCCTCTGCTTTGTAATATTCCATATCTGATTCGAGAATTGACTCCATATTTATACGCATTTCTTTTTGCGCAGAAAGAATGTTAAATTCATCCATCGTTCGGGTAATTATTCTGCCATAATTAATGTCCATACCCGCTCCCGAAAAAATAGATGGACTGTATCCTGACGGTGTCAGATTGTAGAAAATAGCTCCATCAAATTCATCAACCTGGCTTAAAATCGTGTCTAAAACACATTCAATCACATCAGAAGTCTCTGTTATATTTAACAAATTTGTCCACATTAGTCTCAGGGCATTTACCCGATCTTCCAGTCTTTTTGAATCAGAAATATCTATTCCGAGACACCAGATATATTTTACATTGCCATCATCATCCATTATTGGATTTCTATAGATTTTCAATATGTGAGCAACGCCGTTTCTGTCTCTTAGATACTCGGTTGATTCAAGCGTCTTACCGGTTAAAAAGCATTGTTTGTTATATCTAAGATTTTTTTCTTTCTCAGACCATGCACGAAAGTCCTGAAGATGCATACCCTGTATTTTACGACGATTCAGCCCAAGAAAATCCAGATGCCCTTTATTTGCATCCCCGTAATTACCCGGGGTATCCAAAGTCCAGAAGTGAAAAGTTGTTGTTTCAAGAATGCCTGCTTCTACTCCGGGAGGATCACTATCAATTGCTTTTTCCCAAATAAGTTCAAGATAGAACAAGGATTTGGTCCCTTTTTTATTGTGAGTAATCTCTATTTTTAAAGGAATTTGTTTACCAAAGCGATCCGTGTAATCAAAATCTATTTTACTGTCTACCCCGGAGAGAACCCTGTTTTTCAATTCGTTGAAAACGGAAAGACCTTTAAAAAAAGAAATGTCCTGAAAATTCTCTCCTTCAATATCTTCAGCAGGTGATGAAGTAAAAGCACAAAAACTTTGAGTTACAAAAACACAGATGCTCTCTTCATTAAAAGCAGCCAACATTTGTTTTTTATTGAGCAGCTCGCTGAGTATTTCTTCCCTTGAAGATGGATTATTTCCAGTGTTCATCAGTCGTCCCGCCTTTCACTGACTATTTTTATCGGTAACGTCGAATCTAAGGTTAAGTCCTTTTTTCAGAAAGTTCCCATGAGTCCAAGTGTGGGAATAAAAGTAAGACCAGAAAAATGTTTTGACCGAATTCCAAATATGTCATATTTACCATAATTTTGATAATAGACGGAAAGTGAAGCTATGGCGTAAACCCAGCGATATCCAAGCTTTATATTTAAAAAGCCACCGAAGGCATGAATCGAACGGTCTTCTGACGGAACAGTAATCCCTTCTTCTTCAAGAGATCTCTCAAATAATTCAGCAATCATATCTTCCTTAAAGCCATATTTGATCATTCCTAGATTATAAACCATCCCAAAACTGATGGCCCCAAAGGTCTCATTCGGCCCAAGGCTATAACTGAATGCGATAGGAATTAATATATCCTTCCTGGTAAATTCGTATCCAAGTATATCCTGAAGTTTTTCAAGATAAGATATTGGCATTTTATAATCTATAGAGGAATATTGGATGCCAAGACTACCATACCATCTTGGGCCATAATCAATTAAAGACCCACGCCCATTCTTTGTATTAGTCGGTCCCATAAATTGAAATCTGACATCTCCAGCCCAGGCACCGCTGTCATATTTAATTCCAAGATCGAAATTATCATAAAAACCATACCTTGCGCGGAAGTCGAAACCCCATGCAAGGGGATCCATTGAAAAAATAACTAACGCATCAACTAGTTTAGCGAGATTCTGCCTTCCAGTTTCCCCTGTCCATTTTGCACTGTTGCCTGTTGCGACATCATAGGCATCATCAACAGAGGATTTCAGCCCGTCATAGAGTGCAGAAACTGTCTCTGTTGGGATATTTCCTCTCATATCAGCACCAACGGTGAATTTACCTCTTGGGGTCACTCTACCTGTTTCCAGATTGGCGCGGGGGGCATTGCAGGAAGCAAAAAACAAAAGCGTAAAAAGAAAAAATCTCATTGTCCAACCTTTCGTACTATTTGCAGTTATAAATAATCAACAAGTGAATGTTAAAGTAATCTTCAAAAATTGGAAGCAAATATTCACTTTTTAGATTTCGATCCTTTTACTCATGAAGCGGTCTGAACCCAATGCTGTTCGGTTAAGGCTTATTCTTTGAAATTTTAAATAAAAAAAATAAGTATTGATAAAAGCAAGAACATTCAGGGAGTCAGAAACGGAATAATGGGGCGAATATATGCCACATTAAATAAATATTAAAACTGTAATTTAAAAATATTATTTGGAAGGAAATAGAACGTGAACTGATATCTCACCGGCTTCAGGTTTAACCGTGAAATTGGAGTTTTTAAAACCTGATGCTTTGATCGTCCCTTTGTATTCACCGGGGGAAATATTTCTTATTATAAGCGAGCTTCCGGATTTAATAATTTCATCTTTCTTAAGACCGTCCACTGAAATTAAAGCATCTTTATCAGAAGCAGGGACAATAATTAGAGTTGTTTCTTTGGGAGCGGGAGCAGATTTTTTCCCTCCAAAAAGAAGCGCTCCAAGAATAATACCGACCACCAGTGCACTGCCACCAGCAATCCCCATCATAATTATCTGCTTCTTTTTAGCTTTCTCAGCATCAAGGCCGGATTCTTTTTTAGAACCAGCCGCATCAATTTTGTCAAGACCCGGTATCGGGAAATTCGAAATGCTTTCTTGATTGCGGCCTATACCTGGCGGGGCAGGGGCGGGGCCTCCCTGAGGCATTGGGCCACCAGGCGGCATTCCAGGCCTTTGCCCAGGCGGCATACCAGGACCACCCTGAGGTGGCATTGGGGCTCCAGGATAAAGTCCAGGCTGAGAAACGGGCCCGGGAATGGGAAGTTTCATGTTCGGATCATCTTCATCGAAAAGAATAGTTTTTTGCTCAGCAAGCCCATCCTCTTCATCGTCAAAAATCCTCGTGGACTCGTCTCCCAGACCATTATCGTCATCATCGTCAATGATTCGGGTGGAATCTTCAGATGGTGGTCCATCATCGTCATCATCATCAAAATATTGTGTTTTTTCGCTGTAGATATCCTGCGCTCCGCCTGCTTTGAGGGTATCTCTGTATGCTGCGTTTGCGGGGCCACCGTGATCATCGTCATCAAGCATTACTGTAGCCCCATCGGGTACTACATCAGGATTTGGAGTCGGGCGGGCGGCATCCTCAATCATGGCCAGCATCTGGTCAAGAGTTTCCTTTTCTTTGGTCATCTCTTCTTCGAAGACTTTTTTCATCCACATTCCCAACCGTTTTCCAGTGTAGGCTGGAGTCGTAGAATGAATAAACGCTTCCAAATCTTCCATCATATCCCCGGCCCATGTGTACCGATCCTCGACATCACGGGCAAGAGCCTTCAGTATTATCTTCTCAATTCCTTCAGGAATCTTAGGATTAACTCTCCGTGGTTGAGGAATTTCAACATTTCGGACTTTCTCAAGAACTTCAAGATCCGTATTACCATGGAACAATGGGCGAGCCGTGAGCATTTCAAAAAGAAGGGTTCCAATGGCAAAAACATCACTGCGCTGGTCAATAGGTAACCCTCTGACCTGCTCCGGGGACATGTATCCAAATTTTCCTTTAAGAACCCCCGCTGCAGTGTGAGAAGAACGATCGCGGGCCTTTGCAATGCCAAAATCAATAATTTTAACTTCACCCTCATAGGAGATCAAAATATTCTGTGGGCTGACGTCACGATGAATAATTGCCAGACTGGCTCCATCGGCGTCCTTCTTTTTGTGTGCATAATCAAGTGCTTCACAGATACGGGCAGTAATATAGGCTGCCTGATAAGGGTTCATGAATGCACGCTGCTTTTTAAACTTAGTTAAAATAGCAAGCAAGTCCTTCCCCCATATGTATTCCATAGCAATGAAATGATGGCCTTCAATTCGACCAAGTTCATATATCTGGGCAATATGCTGATTTGCCAGTTGGCCACTGATTTTAGCTTCATCAATGAACATCTTAATGAAGTCTTTATCATCACTCATATTTGGGTGAATACGTTTTATTGCAAGGATCTTTTCAAATTGAGCAGCGCCTGTGGCTTTTGCGCGGAAAATCTCCGCCATACCACCAATGGCAACTCTATCGAGAAGAATGTATTTACCGAACTGCTGGGGCCGTCTGGATACCATTTTTACTACCTGTATAAAAAATTGAACGTTGTCTGAACTGTTTCAATTTGAAATTATTGATTTCTTACAGTACAACAAAATAACCAGAAAACAAATAATCATAAGTTAAATTGAATCCGGTCTGGTTGCACATTATATGTATGCATGCCAAAAACGCAAAGTAAAAATTATTGACTTCTGAAAGATTCAAACAAAAATCAGGAAAATGTCAGTATCCTGAAGTTCTTTTTTATTTAAAATATGGCATATTTACAAAAATAAACTACTCTAGTACCTGTAATAATTACAAAGTCTTAACGTTTATGTTCTGAAACAATGGCAGTATCTAGTTACTGTCCTGAAAATCAGTTTTTCAAATTTTTCGTCAGTTTTTCCCTCAGGACAGAAACCGCAAGGTGTTGAAAATATTACTAGTGTCCTGTTAGGATTTTTCATAATATCCTTCGCGAAGCGAATTACAGGACACGAACTAACTAAATACGTCAGGAATCGGTAGGCTTTACTGTAATTCCAAGTTCATTCAGTTGCTTCTCAATAACAGGAGTTGGTGCACCGGTAAGTAGATCCGCGCCTGTGACAGTCTTGGGGAAAGCAATAACATCACGAATAGAATCTGCTCCGGTTATAAGCATTGACAGACGATCGAGCCCAGCAGCAAAACCAGCATGAGGGGGAACACCATACCGGAATGCTTCAAGGAGGAATCCGAATAATCGTTGAGCTTCATCATCGCTGATTCCGAGGGCTTTGAAGACTGTAGCCTGGGTTTCAGGATTGTGAATACGAACACTGCCGCCACCAACTTCGTTGCCATTGATAACCAGATCGTAAGCCAAAGCTCGGACATCGCCCTTACTTTCGGAATCAAGCATGGAAACATGCTCAGGCACTGGATGTGTAAATGGGTGGTGACAGGATACCCAATCCCCTTCAGAGTTCTGCTCAAACATGGGAAACCTGACTACCCACAATGCTGAGTACTTTTTATTATCTGTCAAGTTCAGGAATGCCGCAAGATGACGCCGCAGATTGTCCATTACTTTATGAGTTACAGAAGGTTTGTCTGCCACAATAAAGATTGTATCTCCATCTTTAGAATCCAACAATTTCATCAACTCATGAGATTTTTCTTCAGTAAGAAGTTTGGATACTGAGCCAGTAAAAGTGTTGTCAGGCCCATGTTTCAGCCATATGAGTCCTTTAGCTCCGCCGATTTCTTCTTTCTTAACAAACTCGGTAAGCTGATCGATCGTCTTCCTGCTGAACCGTTCCTGTTCTCCTTTGACGCAGATTCCTTTAATCAGACTTCCTTGTTCAGCGGCGGACTCGAGAATACCTATTCCAGACTTGGCGGCAAAAGAGTCGAGAACGACATGAGGCATGTCGAATCTAGTATCAGGTTTGTCACAACCATACAATCTCATGGCATCTTCCCAGGTAATCTTGGGAAAAGGATTGTTCATAAATTCAAGTCCAAGTGATGAAAAACCATGTAAAATCATTCCTTCAACCAGATTCATGATGTCATTTTCATCGGCGAAGGACATTTCCAGATCTATTTGAGTAAACTCCAGTTGACGATCCTGTCGTGGATCTTCATCGCGAAAACATTTTGCGATCTGAAAGTATTTTTCCATACCCGCCACCATCAACAACTGCTTGTAAATTTGAGGTGATTCTGCAAGGGCATAAAAATTCCCGCGATTTATTCTACTGGGTACAAGGAAGTTCCGGGCTCCCCCCGGTGTATATTTGACCATGTAAGGTGTTTCTATTTCCAGAAACCCATTTTGTACCAGATAATTTCTCACGAAACTGACGAAACGCGACCTGGTGATAATATTGTTCTGAATTTCTGGTCTTCTCAAATCCAGATAACGATACTTCAGCCTCGTCTCAAGTGATGCATTTACATCATTTCTCACGGGAAAAGGAAGAGGATCTGACTGAGAGAAAACTTGCAATTCCTCAACTTCAACTTCTATTGCTCCCGTTGCAATTTTTTCCGTTGCATTATCTCCTCTTGAAATAACTCTTCCTCTGACCGCGATAACATCTTCAAAACGAAGAGTCTGAGCTGAAGAAAGAAGATCTTCACTTTTTTCAGAAAGGAAAACGATTTGTGTGGTTCCGCTGCGATCCCTGAGATCGACGAACACGGCACCACCGAAGTTCCTGCGGGCCGCGACCCAACCCATTAATATTACTTCAGAATCAATGTCTGAAGCTCTCAATGCGCTACAATCATGAGTTCTATCTTTTAATGAATAAAATGCCATTACATCGCTCCGATTCTGAGAAATTAATTGCCGCCTTCAAGGCCGAGCTTGATTCTCAGGAAGTCGATAATATAAGGTCTCAGGGAAGAAGGTTCAATAACAGATTTCAGAGATCCTACTCTTGCGGCTCTTTCAACAGAATGAACGGAATCAAATTTAACAGCAAGCTCATTAGAGTATTTTGCATTCAGGGCTGCTCTTAGTTCTGATAACTGTGCTTCAAGGATAATTTTCTTTCGTCCTTTGGCTTCAGATATTTTTGTTTTCAATTCGCGAATAGAACTGTCATTTTCCACCTGACGGGAAATCTGGGAAGAAAACACAACGTTTGCCGCTGCTTTGCCCCCAATTACGGAAGCATAACTTCCTTTTAAAGCCACTGCTTCCATCTGATTGTTCAGCGCTGTACTGAAAACAACATAGGCTCCGCCATGGTATCTCGAAAGAACAACGAGGAGTATTGGTCCCTTATAGTTAACGATAGCCCGCCCAATTTCCGCCCCGTGAATCAATTGCCATTTACGCATACTCTCCGGGGAACCATCAAATCCACTAAGATTTGCAAAAATAACGAGGGGAAGTTGTTCGTTAAATGCGTTGATTCCACGGGCCAGCTTATAACTTCCTCTTGGAAACAATGTTGAAGGGCTCCAATTTTCTGGTCCATCAGGAGGAATCGCTCCAATTCTGGGATAACTTACGGCGTCAATACCCAGCAGTCCACAGGCAATACCTCCTATTCGCGTTTCCCATACAAATACACCTTCGGCTCCTTCTGTCAAGTATGACCATCGATCGACAACTACTGAGTCTCTGTCGCGAACTGCATCCATGACGGGTTTTACTGAAAACTGTTTTTTCCTGCCTGGGTTGAATTCCTCACTGAAAATATCTCCAACGATTTTGAAACCATGATTAAATTCAGTGGGATAGGAGAATGATGTTATATCTCTTACAAAATCATCCTCAGTAGTAATTACACTGGAATGGCTTTTGTTATGGGTAATCAAATCAGCATGCTCAAGGAGTAATTTGTGTCCATCACTGAGGTCATTAACCAAAGCCTGTGCCTGCCCAGAAGGCCCCATTACTCGCTCACAACCACCAATACCAAGGTTATCCTCAGCGGAAACCGCTCCGGAAAAGTCCAGAGCTCTCTTTCCGGTAAGAACCATGCTGCCATCCTGAGTCATTACTAAAAAGCCGCGTGTGGTCCCAACCATTGTTGCTTCGGCATCAAAATATGACTGGGCTCCAACATTAACGCCAGCTACCAGTATGTCTATAATTCCTCCCTGTTCGGTGAAATTTACTATCTTTCGTAAAACAAGGGCAGTCCAATCAAGGTTTTCCGTTCCACTATCAAAATCAATTTTAGCTCCAGCACTTACCGGCAACCAGTACACGCTCAAACCCTGATCTTTTGCCAAATCCATTGCAGCGATAATGCGTCGGCACTCGTCCTCAGATAGCGAACCCATATTTCGTAGTGGGTTTGAAAGAATCACAACTCGCTTCAATCCATCTGGATGGGCTTGTGTTGGGACAGAAAGAACTCCGAAAATAATACTCTGGTTAAGATTGTAACCACCTGATAATTCAAAATATTTCTGTTCGCCAGTGCTTGGATCCATTAAAATATCAAATTGCCTGAAGGCTCCTGTTGTACGTCCTCCTACATCTCTTAAAATAATTCTCAAGATTGTCTGAGGCGAATTAAGGCCTTTCCTTCTGGCTTTAATCTCCTGCTTTTCTTCTTCATTTAGCGGTTTGATAAGTGTTTCAGCTGGATCTTCAATTTCAAAGTGAAATCCTTCGTTGCCTCTTCCTCTTATCCTGAAGGAAAGGGTTCGAAGTGTGTCTCCTATTTTCTTTTCTGTATACACAACCACCTGATCAAGGCCAAGACGAGCACCGTGAGGCGTCAGATCCTTTGCAATACTCATCATTTCAGATTGTGTTAACTCCGGAAGTGGGGAAACATGCATAATGAGATGATTCCAGTGCAGTCTCTCTGCGAAGCTTTTTCCGAATTGAGCATCACGAATGGCCTGACAGGCATTTCTGAAATTTTTCTCAACCTCCGGAAGCCTTTTTACTGTTCGAGTTGAGTCAAGAGCTGGGAAAACTACTTCCGTAAAAGCAATCAATCTGCGATCTTCGGGAAATTCACGTGCACTTGCTTCAAAAAGAGTCACACCTTCTGAGTATGAAATTTTCTTCATTTTGAAATCAGAGAATTTCCACATTTTCATGCGGCGTGCAGATGCCGGGTGTATTTGACAAAGTGTCGTATCGATAACATAAGCACCACCAATGGGACTACGATAACTGACAGTTTCATTGTCGATAACTGATGTTATGGTAATTTCACGGTAGTCAAGATGAGATTCATTCATGATTCCTGCCAAATCATCCAGCAGGGATATATTATTTACTGTAAATATTTCAAGTGACCAGGCTTTATGAATATGAATCAAACGAAACAATTCACTGAATTCCATCCCACAAGGAAGGATTACCGAGAGTCTCGTTTTCTCCTGTTTTCCAGACTCCTCAAAAACATTGAAGGAACTGCATCCAGCAAAAGTAATCTGGAGCGGATGGACATCTTTAATATAATCACCCCACATGCGACGAATCATTTTACCAGAAATATCAAGATTTATTATTCGCTCAAGAGGGAGATTCCAGATGGGAACTAACTCCAGAGAGGGAAGCTTCATAATAGCTTTTTCCAGCAAGTCATCATCAACGTTTTTATTTATTAATTCGCTGAATGCATTTCTATATGATGTAAATTCTCGATTGATGGATGTAATCTCGAAAAGAGAGTTTCTGATGCTTTCTGCCAGATCAGTCTGATGACTTGAACCCTTCACATCAGTACTGAATACATGAAGTGCACTGTAAAGCTCCACGGGAGGAGCGGGTAGAGCGGATGAGTCGAAACCAGCGATAAAAGTCAATAAATCTGTGAGCGCTCGGCGTTTTAAATCGCTGGAATTAAGTACTTTTCGGAGTCGGTAAAGGGCATATGTTAAATCAGGTCCAGTCTCAAGAACATTGACACCGTAAACTCCTAAAACATCCATAAGTTTCTGACGGAAGTCGTGGGGTAGCGTATGGATAACAGCTGCAGGCCTTCTAATCAGGATGCTTAGCAGAGCACGACCACTAGCAGGTCCTGATTTACCCTGAATAACATTGAAACTGCGCAAAGGGCTGGTTATTTCAAAGAGTCGTGAAGTATTGATAAGAGTACTGAAAATAGAATTCACTGCTGGGGGCAGGTGTTCTTCGGGGATATCAGCAAGTATTTTAAGAGAACTATCTATTTCCCGATCACTGCATTCAAAACCGAAAAGTGCACCATTAAATAACTCCAAAGCCTCCGCATACCCGGGTTTCTTTTCAAAATTTTTCAATAACAACTCTTTTTTATCACCGGAATCTGTTGAGGACATCCTCAGTAAAGTTCCTCCGGCAAAAACCTGGGAACCTGGATGAACTTCAATTTTTTCTATACGGCCGGCTTCCTGAGCTGAAACAATCAACTCCATTTTCATTGCCTCTAAAGTGAAGAGCCTGTCGCCTTTTTTAACTATCTCGTCAACACCTACATGAATCGAAGTTACAATGGAAGGAGCAGGGGATCGTACAATTCCTTTTTCCTGAATTTTTACTGAGATAGTATGCTCCTCGTGGGAAACACGCCACTCACCTTTTTTTTCCTCCCAGTACATAAGCCATGTTGTGTTATTAATCGTAAGCTTTCCAGTATTTGGACTGCCGTTTCGCTTCCAGCCGACGAAGATGATAGACCCATTTTTATCTATCACCAGAAATTTATCTATGCTTAATTTCTGAATTTTCAGGGCCGTCTGAAATCCTGAACTCATTTCTATAAACCCCTGAAACTCATCTACTCCAGAAAGCATGGGTCTGATTGCAAAATTATTTATATTTTCCTTCTCACGCTTTAGATATTCAAGAATTGTTGCCGTTAGATGAAACGGTAAGTACATATCCTCGGGTATATTTTTGTATTCCCTCAATAATTTATTGTCGATCAAGTCGGTTGTAACCGTTGAATTTTCCAGTTCAGGTCGCCGGGAAAGAAACTTGAGAAAATCAAGATTTGTCGCTCCGCCTTCAACTATTATCCCCGTTTCAGAAATTGTTCGTCTTAGCCGCGCAAGAGCCTGCTTGCGATCAATTCCAACGGAAATCAATTTCGCAATCATTGCATCAAATTGAGGAGAAATTGAATCTCCCTGCGATAGTCCACTATCAATTCGAATTCCTGGACCGGTTCCAAAATGAAGTCTGGATATAACTCCTGGAGCTGGTAAAAAATCTGCTCCAGGGTCTTCAGCATAAAGACGTGCTTCAAACGCATGTCTATGCGGAGTTGGCGATTGGGTGTATTTCTGCCCACACACAGCTCCAATCTGCATTTGAACTAGATCAATCCCATACGCTTCTTCAGTAACCCCATGCTCGACCTGAAGTCTTGGATTCATTTCCAGAAACCATGGATTCCCATCTTGATCAATCATAAACTCTACAGTTCCAGCTCCGAAATAAGAAACAGCATTTCCAAGGGTTACAGCCCATGTTTGAAGTTTCTTTTCTAGCTCTTCGGGGATTCCTGGAGCTGGAGCCTCTTCAATAACTTTTTGTCTTCTTCTTTGCAGAGAGCATTCCCTCAATCCAAAACTTCGAATATTTCCAAAAGCATCACCAAAAATTTGTACTTCAATATGTCTACATCCGCTTATGTATTTTTCTATAAAAACATCACCCGGTGCTTCGCTTCTTACAGAAATGAACGCTGAATCAAGATCGGAAGGCCCCTCTACTATTCGAATCCCTCTGCCACCACCGCCTCCAGCTGCTTTAAGTATCAGCGGAAAACCAATTTGCTTGCAGATTGAACTAAGTTTTGACTTATCTACAGTAAGTCCCCATGGTATTACGGGAAGTTTTACTTTTTCCGCAATGAGCTTGCTTTCTATTTTATCACCAAGATGCCTTATCGCTTCGGCGGAAGGTCCCATGAAAAATATCCCATGCTTTTCAAGAAGTTCAGGAAGCAGGGGATTTTCACTTGCAAATCCCCAACCGGGCCACAGGGCACCGATATCCATGGATTTCATTTTTAAAATGAGAGATTCATTAACTTCGTATGGTTTAACCCCCGTAGGAAAAATAAAATTTGTGACACCATTCTGAGTGAATCGAGTATCCCCTTGGCTTAAAAACACAACTGCAGAGATTTCGGTTCCATTAGTCAGATTGTAATCGTTAAGTCCCCTCAGGAAACGAGACGCAGCTTCACCTCTATTAAAAACAGCAATCTTTCCGTTGTGTTTTAAAAATGATCTTTTATCAGATGACGAATTGTTTTCGATAATTTTAATCCGTTTGCTTTTTTCAGACATTATTTTTCTCCAGAATGACAGTAGCTACCGCATATTCAGGTTCATGGGAAATTGATATCCAGATGCGATCCGCTCCAGTATCCTCATATGATTTCAACATTCTTCCTGACAGGTGAATCTCAGGAGCACCTGTCGGAAGTGACTTAACTTCAATGCATCGGTAATCATCAATACTTACAGGAAAAAAGAGATTTGGCCCCATAGCTTTGATAAATGCCTCTTTAGCAGCATATCTTCCTGCAAGTTTTTCGCGTTGTGGCTGCATTCCATTAGTGCAAAAGGCTATTTCCTCTGCTGTGAAAATCCTGTATACGAAGGGGCCATCAGAAGTTTGACCAAATGTCTCCGTGGCTACGATATCTGTACCTAGTCCAGTAATCATTAAATATCCTTTATGTTACTTAGTTAATGTCCTGTAATACGATCTTTTCAAGTTTACGCCGATTTCAAGCACAGGACATTAAGAATGAAAACCTTGAAATTATTATAGTGTTCTGAATAGCATGTTTTCGTAAACATGCTCAATTTTGATAAAAATTGAATTTCAGGACACGAACTACTTAGTTACTGTCCTGAAATACCGAAAATCAAATTTTTCGCCCGATTTTTGCTCAGGACAGTAACCGCAATTCGTTGAATTTAATGGTAGTGTCCTGTCAGGATTTATCTAAAATCCTTCGCTTGCGAATTTCAGGAAAAGAACGAATTAGTTCTCACCACCAAGTAGATAATTTTTCTCATCATTAGAATCTGTGAAAGGTTTTTCCCGATTCAACTTTATAAAATTCTCCGTTCCAAGAGAATACGAGGCAGAATCAAACCTGTTTTCACGCAAGGTTTTTTTATTTTTCCACTCTTTGAATTGCTCCGAGGAGATGAAGTCCTCAACAAATGCAGGGTTTAGTATGAGCATCATTGAGGAAACGTGGCCGAATCCAAGGGTACTAATCAGTGCTGCACGAATTATCCTGTTTTTAAAATCAACGGGTTCTGATGGATAGATTAAAGTTTCTATCTGGTCCATAACTTTATCAGGATTATCAAGATTTCTGTGCGGGGGAATTACGCTATCTCTCATTGCTTGAATAACACCGTTTATCTGGAACGAAGCGGCTCCGCCTTTAGGATGTCCGGTAATTCCTTTTTGACTTATCACCATCGCTGGCAGTGCAGGGGAACGACCAAGTTTTTTAAAGATATCTCGGTAAATCTGTGATTCGTGAGGATCATTTACTGGTGTCGATGTGCCGTGCATACTTACGAGGTCGATGTCATCAATAGTAAGATTAAAGGAAGCAAGGGCTTTTGACAGGAAGCTGTCTTTTCCATTTCGTGCAACAGACAGGAGACCATACCCCGGAGCTGGAATTGATTTTGAGTGTCCATCACCAAAAGTCCAACTGCCTCCAATAATCGCATGTACGGGCAGACCCAGATTCATTGCCGTGGAAAGTCGTGTTATAATAACTGTTCCACCACCCTGGCTCTCGATAAATCCTTTACGCATGGTATCGTGTGGTCTGGACATTCGGGCAGGAGAAATGGCATGTTTTGTCATGAAATCCATATCCACAGTGGCTGCCATATCATCAAAACCAACAGTTCCCGCATAACTCAGATCATCACTGGCACCAGCAAAGACAAGTTCAGCTTTACCCATAAGGATTTTTTCACAGGCACTTTCAATTGAAACTCCAGCAGTTGCACAGGCAGCAACAGGAGAAATCATTGGGCCATAATTTCCAAGAATTTCTTGACTTACATGACCTGGCCCGACATTCCCAAGACTTTCCTGAAGGGAAATTGGATCGCGTTTTTTATTCAGAACCGGATCTGTATACAGTCTAATAAGCCGCTCCATTCCTCCTATTCCTGTACCTATGGAATTACCGATGGCGGATGCATGAATCGAAGAAATAAGGTCTGTCATATCTGTACGTGCATTGTGGAGCGCTTTTAAAACAGAGAAAATCATAAACTGGGAATTACGATCTATGTCGCTTGCATCACTTTCAGGCAATCCAATGTGACGCAAATCCCATCCATCAGGAACCATGCCTGCAACATTATTTTTCATTTTTCGGATCACTGGTATATTTATTGTAGAACCTTTTTTCCTGACAAGTTTCCACGCTCCGTTCTCATCGGAAGTAATATACGTATTCTCAGGATCAGACATTTGCAGAAGACGAGCTGTATCCAATGAATCAACTTTAAATTCAATGTCTTCGATAAGAGTAATCTCTTCAACAGATTCATAGGTATCCAGTGCTGAAGTGCTATTATTTTTATATCTAACGCCAATGTTTTTCTTAAAATAATCACGGAATTTTTCAACTACCTGCATTTCCGTAAGGAATTGCCCATCAGTTGTTGCATAAAGATTTTTCTGAGGGTTCCATTTTACAAGCCCAGACTGAACGGAATTACGCAGAATAGAAAGTTCTGAAAACTCACCAGATATTTCATATTCCCACCGAGCCTGCTCATCACCGAAGGGACCTATTTCACCATATCCACTGATTACAAGAATTTGATCCGGACTCAAATTTGTGGAGAGCTTCTTTCGATTAACATTAGCCGAGTAGTTGGATTTACTTTTTAAAATGTGGATAGCATCAGATTGCTTTCTCTCGGAAACTTTATTAGTAGCAGGGATTTGTTTTTTTAACGACAATCGAATATTTCGAACCTGCTCCCCCCAGTCTGGAACAGAACTGATTCCTCCGGTTAAATCAACTTCCGATGAAGTGTCCACGATATTTGAAATATCAGGAAGAGCCAGCAGGTACTTGGCCATTTCGACTGTGGACCATGTTTTGATTCCAATTTTTTCTTCAATAAGAGATGCAAGCATATCCTGTGAGCCCATAAGCCCCGTACCACGAACCCAACCAATCACTGCTCCACACATCCATGTATTCTTTTTCAGAATGGGTTCACTATGCCATTTATTAAGTAGAACACCCAGCGCTGCTTTTGTTTCGCCATAAAGGCCGTCTCCACCCATAACGCCGTGGTTTGGACTCATTGGAAGTATTGTACGCAGAGGAATCCTTTTGCCTGTGGTTTCCCAATATCTTGCAAGATGGCCTGTGAGGGATGTTACTCCTGTGAGATTTACTCTGACTGCTCGGTCAAAATCATTTGAAATATCTTCACTGTACCCATTCATACCCAGTGCTGCGAAAGGGTATAATGAAACTTCATCATCCGCTTTAAAAATACCTGAGCACCAATTTGCAAAATTCCTGCAATCTTCATAGTTTCCTTGTCTAAATGGAACTATAAATAATTTACTCCCTGGTCTACAATGTTTTCGATATAAAGATGCAAAATATATTATTCTTTTTTCATTCAGGGAACTTACGCCAGTTATTGCAGTTCCACCGGAAGATATTACCCCGCAAAGAATTTGTTCAGCAATGGAACCAGGACCCGCCCCAGTAATTATTGCATGAATTTTCTTTTCAGGATCTAGTTTGATATCTATTTGGGAGGTTCCCCCGGACATTGTTTTCGTAAGATTCAGAGAAGGGAGTAATTTTATCTCAGAATCTACTTTCAATAATTTAAAAACAGATTCAATTTTTTCCGGTGAACTTCCGGTTTTTGCTTGAAAATTGAGAATTTTCCTTGAATAGTCTGAATCTCGATTCAAATTAAGAATATCTTCTTCATTCAAATCAATACCTTCTGTGACTTTATTGACAACACGAAACACTGACTCTCGTATCCAGTTGCGATAACTTGAAAGTTCAATAGCCCTTTCCGGATCAAATGCTGGTTCTTCCCAGGCAGTATATTTATATTCCGGCTCGGAAACAGTTGGTAAAACTAATCGTTCCTTTTCCCCATCTAAAGCCTTCTTTAGTTTTGAGAAAATGCCATTTTCTCCATAAATCTCATTTCTGAGACTGTCAAGAGCCTCGCTGGAGACCATTTTACTTCCCTGAGAAGATGCATTTCCCATCTTAACAAGTCTGATGTTTTCAACGATGCCACTTTCAAGACTATTCCTTACAAAATCAATGCCATCAGATGGTTTGTATCCAGCGGAAACAAGTGGGTTTACACTACCAGAAAGTCGACTTTTGCCTGCATTTGAATAAGGGGATAAAATCACAAGGCATATCTGAGTACTGATGGCATCCAGTCCATACTCGGATTGAAGAAAATTGGTAAGTTTTGTTAAATCTATATTACTTGCCTCTTTGCAGAAGCTTCCAATGGCTTTTTTAAGCAATTCTCCCGGAAATCGATAATCATTAAGTTTCTCAACTATTGAGATAAGTTCTGCAATTTTCTTGTCTGCAAGACCATCCGTGCTGCTAAATCCGAATTCCTTTTGCAATTCTGAAAGCATTTGATTTCGTCTGGCGGAATTCCCCTGCAATAACTCCTCAATAGTATTATCGTTTGAAATATCTGATGTAAAAGAACCAGTGGCATTTGCAAGAAATGCTTTTACTGCCACATAGCCTGCTGAGGGTAATTTAGAAGACTGAGCAGGTTTTGCAGAACTGATTTGAGAGTCTGCTTTAATACTATCCTGTTTTTTTACTGCTGATACATCAATGACTTCAGTCGGACTAGTTGGTTCCTCAATAAAAACTGGAATGGATACGAGGTCTTTATCCGGAGCTTTTCCATGAACGACAGCAATAGAATTTTCAAGATGTAAAACAGAGCAGGGGGCTGACGGTGCATGAATACTTTTTGCAAGTTGCATCAAATTTGTAAGTGTCGGCTGGTGACCGGGGCCTATTTCAATAATTTCATGTATCCCTTGATCGAGCATGCCTTCCTGAATCTTTATCCATTGAACGGGAGATGCAAACTGGTAAGCTAAAAGCTCGATAAGTAGCTTGCTTGCTATTTCGCCGGGAAGAATTGTACCTTTTCCCATCCTGTCCAAAACATCTTTCAATATCGGCGAATCTGTTATTTTTAGAACTTTTTCAAGATATAATTGTGTTATATCAAACACTTCCCCAGTTAGATCCGGCCAGTATCTGTTAACAAGTCTTTCGGGATCAATTGATTCCGGGAAAATCTCCTGAAGTGTTTTACGGAAAGCATCAACACCGTTTCTCAGAAAGCTTGAATGAAAAGGAACATCGATGCCAGGAACCTCAATCCAGGGCGGTTTCCCGGTGACACCATCTCCAAGCATTTCTTTAAGCTTTTCGAGTCCGGAGATATATCCGGTAATACTGTATTGTCGGCCCCGGGCATTATAATTTACTATCTCTATGCGATCTTGCGGATTTTTAGATATTTCTTCAACCATTTGAAACAGGTCATTTTCTGAAATACCTGCATGATTTGGCCTTACAACACCCATTTTAAAAGGAGAAACACCTTTGTCATCCCTAGGAACAAAATTCTGCATTGTCAATCCACGGTGATAAACTACCCTGACCACATTTTCAAGGGTAAGTATGTCACCAATTGAACTCAGTGCGCTGTATTCCCCCAAAGAATGACCACCAAATGCTGCATTATCAACAATACAACCGGATTCTTTTAATTCTGCTATTTGAGAACATGCTAGTACGACAAGTGAAACCTGTGTAAATTGTGTAAGATTTAGAACCCCTTTGGGATGACGAAGTATTTTTCCATTGATATCTATTGATTCAGGATTATTTTCAACGATGTCCAAAAGAGAAAATCCCAGATTTTTCCTGGTCCATTCATCCGATTTTTTCCAGACATCTGCTCCTGCGGCGGAATCTTCCATAACCCTTTTGTGCATTCCGGCTTTTTGAACTCCCTGTCCTGGGCATATATATGCAGTTGAAACGGGAGAGCAGACTGTTTCAAGTTCGCAGCAGGGGCCGGTGTCACCACTGACAGTTATTTTATAAATGTGCGCGCCTTCTGCTCTTCCTACCTTCCTTACTTCAACCTGAAGTCTTTCTCCGGGGTAAACTGGAGATAGAAAGCGTGCTTCAGTCTCAACAATTCTCGTGCCGTCTGTAAGAAATTTTTCAAATTCGGCGGTGGCAACGGCCATGGTCCACATTCCATGGACAATTCGCTTTTCAAAACCAGCAAGACGGGCAATTGAGTCATCCGAATGAAGTGGATTCAGATCACCACTGGCAAGACCAAATGGAGTTGAATCTTCTGGTGCAGTCAAAGGAAAACTCCCCACAATTACTTCTTGCTCGAAAAGTGTCTTCATTCTGGAAAATTCTGAAGGTTCAAGGCTTTCGAAACCGGCACGTTTTTTCAAACGACTGAAAAACTCACCTTCAACTTCATATTTACGGCCGGAAAAATCAACAATCTGTCTATAATGATCACCAGCGGAAGTGACTAAACATTCAGGAAGCTCTCTACCATGTGGAATTTCCCTGACACAACTTCGATAATGAACCAGACCAAGGGGGGAAGAATCAACACGATCTACCATGTCTGGAAGTGCAAAACTTGCAAACCAGGGAAGAAAATTACTGCCAGAACCAGAATATCTCTTCAACATTCCGGAGTATGCTGTTGCAGATACTGGTCTATTGAAAATATTGTTTTTATATAAACTGCTAATACTCTGTTCAAAATCCAGTTTATGGAAAAATACAGAATCTGATTGTTCTAACGAAAATTTCAGGAACAGTGTAGCATCCCGTTCATCAAAAATTTCAAGGGAAAAAATACCGGTAACATGATTGTTTTCATAGTGAAGGTGCAGACGTGACTTTTTATTTTCTTCGATAGTGAGACTAGTGCCGAGATAGGATATTTTGTACCTGTATGATTTATTTTTAGAAAATAACTTCTTAAGGACTGATGTTTCTTCTCCATTTTCTGTCATGAAAACTTCAGATGCGAGTACTCTACCAAGAGCAGGGTGAACCATTGGAGTCAATCTGGTGTAAATTTCTTTTCCTTTGATAACGCCATCGGAGTTTACTGGATTGCTTCTGGTCTTAATAACCGGTTTATAATATTTTTCTAAAATATCACAAACCGGTTCATTCTTTACTTTAATCGCACTGATAGATCGCGGACTTGGAATTACAATAACTTCTGCAGGATCGTTTTTGTCATCGTGGCAATAAAAAAGGCTGTCGGATAAATATTGTCGAGCCGTTGTTTCGTCTATTGTGTAAATAAAAGGAAATGGTTTTCCGGGTAATTTAAAGTTATTTTCAAAGTAACCTGAATCGGCGCTGATAATACGCTTTTCTTTCAGAACCGGATAACGGTCACTGATTAAATCAATCTGTGCAAGGGGCTTTTTTCCGATAAGTTCTTCCAGTATTTCAGCCCCATCAACCCGCTCCAGTATACGCTCCAGAATGTTCCGGAAGGCTAGTTTATGATTATCTGCAATAAATTCATCACTTTCATCATGTCTAGTGCATAACAATACAAATCGTTTTACAAAAGTATAATATGACATTTCTGAAATATTTCCAAACCAGGGTTTGGGAGATTTCTCAAGCAAAGATAAAATCTTATTTTTGTCCATGTTGCCGGATATTGATTTTTGAAGAAAATCGGCGGTTTTTGCAGCATTATTATTAAGATACCAAATCGGTGCACCAAGAGAACTGATTCCGTTGATAACATAAGGGCTTTTTTCATGCAGTGGATTGTCAATACCGCCTGTAGCAACTAAAAGATCCTTTACTCTCTCGGCAGTACGAGCTTCTTTTGCCGCCATAACAGCAGTTCCAATAATCACTGCATCAACTGGTTTTTTAAATTTGCTCTCTGTCCAAGTTCCCTCAAGAAGTGTGGTGGCATCTTCCTCAGAAGCGATACCGCCACCTGCTGCAAGAAGAATCTGTGGATATGATCGTATCCGGTTGTAAAATCTTGAAAGCAGGTTTTTGAGAGGATACTTTGAATGATGACCTCCCGCTTCACCACCTTCAATTTGCAGGATAAAATTATGTTCCGGGTAGTTCTTTGCGATGGCAAGCACTTCATCAATTTGTGAGGGTGTGCCAACTTTAAATGAGTTCAGCCAGATCCCATGTTTTTCTAGTTTTAAAAGTAACTGATGAGCCTCTGAAAGACTTGGGATACCTGCACTTATAGTCAATCCTACTATAGGATATCCTTCAGATTTTAATTTAAAAACAAGACCCTTCTCAACTATGTGAAGATTCCAGAGCCATGGATCAAGATATAGAGTATTGATTACAACACCATATCTTCCATGGATGTTCTTTCGAATATCTTCCATGTTTTTACGAAAAATTTCTTCAGTGACCTGACCACCACCGGCAAGTTCGGATACGAACCCGCCGTTTGCTGCGGCAACTACAATCTCTGGTTCCGCTGTAGTTGGTGTCATCCCTCCCATAATTACGGGTTTTCGGGCGGTTTTAAGTGAAAACCACTCAGGACCTGCATTTACATAATCAAGATCATCAGGATCATTGGGGAACCTTTTTACAGGTGTCGATGAACCCCTGAAAATGCTTTTTGTAAGCTTGAAGAGCCCTTCACCGGGGCCTGGAATAATAAACGCTGAATCAGGATTTTCATCTAAAATGGTCTCAAGGGTTTTAACCCAGTCAACAGTACCCGTATACTGAATATCTAAAATGTGCCTGTGACAATCCTCTATACTATCAAGGCGGCTTCCATAATCACAGCCATAAACCCGGCATAAAGGTTTGTAGTCATTGAAGGAAAAGTTGATATCCTGAAGATCAATGTCAATGAGATTACGACCAATTGCCATATGTGGAGAATGAAATGGCCCTGAAACATTCAGTGGCTCCCAATCCCAGGAAAGAGAAAATATAGACCTTGTATCAGTAGCTTTATTAAGTCGATCCAGAACGGCGGATATATGAACTGGATTGCCAGAAAGTACATATCTGTCATTACTGTTTTTTAGACTTATTGAAACAGAGTCTTCAAAGCCAGAAAGCATTTTTTCAAGAAATGTGCGCTCAATTCCTGAAATACTAAGCATAGGAGTTAAAACCGAACCATCATAGGCTTTTGCGGTGGGAAAGAATCCAGATGATTGCTGCATCCTGACCCCTTGATAAACTAGATAAACTGAAATAATTCCGGCAGTTTCTAGGCATATTTTTTTACCCCAACTGACTGAAAGCGCCGCAACAACTCCCTGACTGTGGCCAGAAATAGCACCGATTTTATCCATAGTATCCGGGAAAATTCCTGCACTGACAGAATGAGCAACTGAAGTGATGAAAAGCATCGCCTGACTGACGGCAGAAGAACTTAAATACGAACTGTCAGGAACTGGCATCTGTCCAGATACCCATGAGTATGGATATACTCCATGGGCAAGCATACCAGATGATTTTAATTGAGGATTTTCAATATGTTTTTGTAGAGTAGTTTCAATATTATGCAGCAAATCTCTGACTTCAGGAGAACTACTGAGCATTCTTAGCTCATTAAGCCAGTCTGAACTTTGACCACCGAAGAGAATGATATTTTTATTATTTTGTAATTCCATTGTGTCTTTTATCTCTGAATTTGTAGAAACCATAAACTAACTCCTGTATTGATATCAGAAAACATTGCAGTGGAGTACCACAATGATGGTCCTCGCGGGCAAGCACTTTTTGTGCCAAATTTGATATTGCGTATATTTACGACTAGTTATGGGTTGTTGTATTTCTTTGATGCGCAATTTTTTACGCACATTCTTAAGTCTATTAATAATAACGATTAATCCATTACAGAATTACATGACACTTACAAAATATGGACGATTATTTAAAAAAGAGTCAAGGTAAATAAGATTTAGTTGAAAATGACGGAAAACAAATTGATTTTTGTCAGTGGTCCTGATAATCTGCCGAATACTGAATACCGATTCAGGATTACTGCTGGAGGTATATTAATAATGATAGCATACGAAGATCTGGTAAATGCCCTTTCGGGAAATATGCCGGCCCCAGCGCCGGTTCAGCGGGTAGCATCACAACCTCAACAGGTGGTAATGGAACCGGAACACCCCGTCGCAGCCCCAATTACCGGGGATCTTGCCGATGACTTCGGATATAACGAAGAGGAATTCTCTGCACCGAATCAGGCCGTTGAAAGTTATCCTGAACCCTCTCCGTTTGATGATGAATCTGATCTTTTCGGTGAATCATTACCTGAAGATGATGGTGGTTTCGATATTATGGATGAAGCTCCTGTTCAAAGTGAACCACTTCAAGATGATGGTTTTGACATCATGGACGAAGCTCCAGCACTTCCGATTGCTGCTGAAACAGAGCCTCCCGTTGAAAATCAGAATGTTGACTTCGATTCGCTTCCTACGCCTCCACCAGAGGAGTTTGATGATGAATATGATGTTCTGGGCCTTTCCAATTCTGATTCCGCTGTTCAACATAGAGTTGATGAAAATATGGAAGAACAGCAACTTGATCATCTTGGATTCCCAACAGATGAACTTCCGCCACCACCTCCACCACCGAACTGATACAATGCAGTTTTTTCCCCGTTTTTCAAGTTTACAGGAATAACATGTTTGAAATAAGTGAGTTTGAGTTATTTTCCAGGGAAAAGTGGTCCGATATGGTTTACAATAAGGACCGCCTGAAGGTTAAACAAAAATTAATTACAATCGGTAAGCAAGTAATTACCAATCTAGGAGAGAGCGGAGCAGATCTTCAGATGGAAACTGGGAGTGAATACCCAGCTATATGGAACAAGCGAAAGGTTGATCGACTGGAGCTGGTTTTTATTAGACCTGTTGAAGAGAGAAAGCTCTTAAGTAAGGCATTCTCCAGGGAAATTCCGATGGCAGTATCGGTTCAGAACCCATCCGATATTTATATGAATATCAGTCTTGGATTAATTATAGACAAAGATGGAATTAAAGTAGGAATCCAAATACCCTGGCTTGCATTTGCAGATAGAGAAACCCTTAATAATATTGTATCTGATACGTTGCAGTTTTCAGAATTGGTCAATATAGTCAACCAATCAACTGAGATATCCTTTGTATCCCCATCATTATCAATTCCGTGCTCTTCTATAAGCTCGGAAATATTAAAAAATTCCCTCGAGCAACTGTCGTCTGGTACTACTGATGACTACCGCGTTAGCCTTGGTTTTTTTAGAATATTCAGTATCGCAGAATGTTCAAGTGAGAATATTTTCGATGAAATCACACATGTTTTGTCGAGTCTTATCTCACTGTTCAAATTCCTCAGTTGGACTTCTGTTAGAGACAGGATAGGCGTAAAGGGTCTTATAGTCCAAATTGAAAAGACCCTGCAAAAAGAAAAAGAAGATCGTGAACAGGAAGAACTCAAGAAACAGGAAATAAAGACTCAGGCGGCAAAACCTGCAGATAAACCAATTGTAAAACCTGCAGAAAAACCCGCGGCAAAACCTGCAGAAAGATCAAATCCTCGCCCTCAAAGTAACACTTACCGACAATCACGTCCAAACTCTCCTGAAAAAACTCAGCAGAAACCTCAGACGCAGGTCGACAATAAAAAGAAAACTCAGCCCAAACAGCCTAAAAACCCATTCTCAGTTGGGGATTCCGTAATCATCAGGGATGGATTGCTGATGGGAAAAAAAGGTAAAATAACCAGTATTTCAGGAAATAAATGTACTGTTGATATTGGGAATTTACAGGCGACATTTGATATTTCCGGAATATCAATCGCGAAATAAGCTCAGATTAATCTTTATAGTAATACTCAGGAAATATAGCGGGAAATGCTTTTCTCAGGTGGGTTCTCAACTTAAAACATGCATGACAGTGGTCTGCATATTTTTCCAAGGTTGAATTGTTGTCATCTATTATAAATCCTTTTGTTAGAATATGTCTGATAAAAGGATTCTCTTTGAGCTTTTCATTAGATAATGTTTTCTGCAAGTTACCTTTAAAAATATTGCCATAAGATATGCCGGGGCAGGGCATTATATTTCCCTGGAAATCAAAATACAGGTATTCTGGTTCTAGAAGATTCTGATGGGGGCATTGAGCAAGATCATTAATTGAATATTTCAGAATTCCTATATTTCCTTCGGCTTCAGTTGTTTGAGCTCCTCGTCCACGAATAAAAGCAACTCCGCCAATTGGCAGAGCACCGTTTTTCAGTGTATATTTTACTCCGGTCTCAGGCCAACTGTGGGATGAAAAACCCAGTGAAATATTAAATCCAGCACATTCACTTTTAAGCCAATCAGAAGAACTGAGAATTTTTTCGTTAAGATGAAGTTGGTCAGAAGAAATGAGAAGTTGATTTAATCCGGATTCTGCAAGAATCTTAAGATTAATCTCCAGGTTTTCTCTTGAAGAAAGCCAGTATCCGGAAGTCCACACTGTGGTCCTGAATCCATTATTACGACATTCGTTAAGTGCGTATCTCAGGAGAGGAAAATACAAAAATGGTTCACCACCGGAAATGATGATGTCTGTTATTCCTGTATTCCTGAGCCTCTGCAAAAGTTTGCGAATTTGAATGGGAGTGAATGTGTCGGACGATCGGGGAGACGAAAAAACGTCACAATGAGCACACTGAAACAGGCACTTTCGAGTAAGGAGAATAATAGCAAATCTCAAACGCTGAGTTGACATAATATATATTATCGGAACTTTTAATCCGCCAGCAATTTGGGTTCTGATTTTAAAAATACAAGGTTTTCTTCACCAATAAATCTATCCAACATGCCCAGGATTGTTGAACTGATTGCAATAGTCCCTTTAATTTTTATAAGAGATTCCCAGCTTTCATTATTATAAACATGGAAAATAATGCCAACTTTTCCTGAATGTTTGGAAATCATTTCTTCAAAACGATTTTTCCAGGTTCTATCCCTGAAAAATTCAGGTGGATTAAGTACGTCTAAATTTATTTGAATGTAAAGAATATCTTTTTTCCTTACATCAATCATTTTTTCGATACTTGATATGCGCAAGCTTCGCTTCAACTCTTCTTCTGAATTACCACTGATTTCTAGATTTCCTTTAATAAGTAATGCTTCGCCACTCAGAAGAAGTTTTTCGTATTCTTCAAGATTCTTGCTGGAAATAAAGAAAGATATAAGCCCATCCATACCATCAATTTCCCCTTGAGCATATCTTTCTTTGGTTTCACGGGTTCTTCTTTCATTATAACTACTTAAAACGCCGATGGTTTGAACATCTTTTACACTGTTAAAAGCTCTATAGCCTACTTCGATGTTTTTTCGAATTTCAAGTTCCTGTAGTTCACCAACAGTGTAATTCCATTCTCGGATCATTCTCTTCTGATTTTTCTTCGGTGAGAGATAGCCTTCCAGTGGATGCCCAGTTAGATAAATTCCGAGAACTTCTTTTTCTTCAGCGTACATTTGTTGCTTAGTCCAGGGTTCAGATTTGCTTATTTCGGGCTCTTCTTCCTTGTATTCTGCCTCGGAAAAAACATCAAAAAGGCTGATTTGATTGCTACTTTTCTGTTTCTGCTGACTTGTTCCATATTTTATTGCAAATTCGACTGTTGCCAATAGTGAAGGCCTTGATATATCAGGCTCATACTGGCAGACACTATCAAGTGCACCACTACGAATGAGACACTCGAGCGAAGCTTTATTTACTTTCCTGGAATCAATTCTTTTAGTTAGATCGAAAATATTTGTAAAAGGCGTATCTTTTCTGGCGTTGATAATATTTTCGACTGCAGCATCTCCAATTCCTTTTATTGCTCCCAGCCCAAAACGAATTACTTTTTTTCCGCCTTGAGTAACAATTGTGAAATCTTCCATGGATTCATTGATATCAGGTGGAAGAACTTCTATTCCCATTTTTCTGGAAACCTGAAGATATTTCATGACCTTGTCAGGCTTTGAGCGCTCACAACTTAAAATACCAGCCATGAATTCAACAGGATAATGAAATCTCAAGTAAGCAGTCTGATAACTTATTAAAGCATAAGCTGCACTATGTGATTTATTAAAACCATATCCAGCAAACTCGACCATAAGCCGCCAGATATTTCTCCCTACTTCCGCTTCATACCCATTATTTTCAGAACCAGAGACAAATTCAGCTTCCATTGCAGCCATTTTTGCCGGGTCTTTTTTCCCCATAGCGCGACGCATTTCGTCAGCTTTTCCCATTGAAAAGCCAGCGAGTTTACGTGCTACCTGCATTACCTGTTCCTGATATACGATTACGCCGTAGGTTTCCGAGAGTATAGTAGAAAGGTCATCATGAAGATAAACGATATCAATTTTGCCATGTTTGCGCTGAATGAAATCATCAACCATCCCACCACCCAAGGGGCCGGGACGATAAAGTGCGACAGCGGCAATTAAATCTTCAAAGCGATCCGGTTTTAGACCTTTGAGAAGTCGAGAGAAACCATCGCTTTCCATCTGGAAAACGCCACCGGTCTCACCGAGACTCAGCATCTCGAAAATTCTCCGGTCATCAAGAGGTATTAGATTGATATCAAAAGGTTTTTCTTCAGGCTTATCCGCATTTATTCGCTTGAGTGCCTCATTAATTTTAGTCAGATTATCAAGTCCCAGGAAGTCAAATTTTACGAGACCTGCATTCTCGACCATTACTTTATCGTATTGCGTTACAAGATGGATAACCATCCCGCTTTCCCCCTTTGTGTCCTGTCGTCCTTGTGTACAAGGCACTACTTCCCAAACAGGTTTATCAGAGAGAACTACACCTGCCGCATGAACACCAGGGTGCCGGTACATACCCTCAAGCTTGATAGAATAGTGAATAAGCTCTTTGATCTGTTGATCTTTATCCTGTTCCGCCCCAAGACGAGGTTCCATTTCTAGCGCTTCAGGAATATCTTTAGCGGTCACAGGAACAAGCTTCGCGACTCTATCTACAATTGGCAGAGGAACACCCATTACTCTACCAACGTCGCGAATAGCAACGCGAGCTTTTAGGGTCGAATAAGTAGAAATCTGGGCGACGTTGTTTTCACCATACTTATTTTTTACATATTCAAGAACTTCATCTCTTCTGGAGCGGCAAAAATCTATATCAAAATCAGGCATACTTACGCGCTCAGGATTAAGAAAGCGTTCAAAAAGCAGGTCATACCTGATTGGATCAAGTTCTGTAATTCTAAGTGAATAAGCAACAATAGAGCCTGCTCCGGAACCACGTCCTGGCCCCACAGGTACCCCCGTATCCTTTGCCCAGTTAATAAAATCCTGAACAATAAGGAAATACCCTGCAAAATTCATTGCACATATGATATCAAGTTCTTTCTCTAGTCTCTCAAAATACTGTTTTTCGTCTTCAATTTTATTTCCAACTGAACGTAATTCCTGAATCCTGACTTTAAGACCGTCGGCAGCTTTTTTCCGCAGATATTGTTCCTGTGAGAAGTTTTCGGGAGTATCAAAATCAGGCAGAAAATAAATTTTTTCCTCCCCTGAAATATCACGGGAAACATTGTTTGGAATATCCACGTTGCATTTTTCAGCAATTTTTATTGTATTTTCTATAGCTTGAGGAACATGGGCAAAGGCATTGTCCATTTCCTCAGGCGTTTTTAAATAAAATTCGTTCACTTCGTGGTGGAGTCTGTCTTTATCGTCAAGACGCTTTCCCTGGCTGATAGCCATAAGGATCTCCTGTGCTTTCCAATCATCACGTTCCAGATAGTGGCAGTCATTGGTTGCAACCAGTGGTATTCCAGTTTCAGCACTCATTTTAACCAGTGCGTCATTCAGTTCAAACTGGGCTGGAATTCCATTATGCTGGAGCTCAAGATAAAAATCCCCTTTTTCAAAAATTGAAGCATATTTGAGGGCCCTGCTCTTCGCAGCTTCATATCCACTTTTAAAAAAAGTGCGACTTAGTTCCCCTCCAAGGCATGCACTGAGCCCCGTCAGGCCAGAGGAGTGCTTTTCCAGCAAATCCAAATCAATTCGCGGATTATAATAAAACCCATTAATTGCTGCCATTGAGACAAGGTACTGTAAATTTTTTAAACCTGTTTCATTTTTAGCAAGTAATACGAGGTGAAAATTCTCTCTGTTTGACTTCTCATGCATGCTACCGTTTGCAACGTAAGTTTCACAGCCTATGATAGGTTTAATCCCAGCTTTCTTTGCCTGGAGATAAAAATCAAGACTGCCGTACATATATCCATGATCTGTAAGTGCAACAGAAGTCATACCTTTCTGTTTCAATGCAGGAAAAAGTTTTTTAAGATGAATTGCCCCATCAAGCAGGGAATACTGACTGTGAAGGTGGAGATGAACAAATTCTGCCATATTTTATACCTGAACAAAAAGGGGATTAAAGTTACTCGGCCTGAAGAAATGCACATTTTGCAAAGGCGCCGCAATCCTTATGCCCTACGCAATTTAAAGCACGATTGTACTCACTGAAGAAAGCATCAATCTTATCTCTTCCGCTGAGATCCGATTCAATTACTTCCCGAACGTGGTATCTGCGGCACATGTGAACACAAGCTCCTGAGTCGGATCGCTTTTTTATTACCTCAGCTTGCTTGTCCAGGGGCATATCCTTGAAGTTTTTGCCCATCATTGAAGGAACAATAGCAGACGCACACCCTGAAAGTTTTGCACATACTTTTTTGCATCTTTCAGCGGTTATTTTATCCATGGGATATGTGTCAATTGCGTCTTTGTACTTCTGACTTCTACATGACATGAAAGCATCACACTCTTTACTCTCAAAACACGGTTTTTGAAGCGAAAAGAAATACCTGTAAAATTTAACTTCTTCAGGTTTTCCTTTCCCGTCGATCAAATTTTTGCAGGAACTCAGGCATTTATCATGGTTCTGGATAATTTTCTCTTTCCTGCTTTTCGTTTTTATTTCCTTGGAGCATCGTACAATCTGCTCACACGATTTATCGCAAAACGATGAGTCTGGTTTTTTCTCGTCTTTTTTACATGAAGACGTGGTAACTAAAACAACTAGTAGAGAATATTTTAGAACTTCCATAAGAATCCGAAACCTCCATAGAACCGGGGATCTTCCGACGGCATCATGGCTGAGTTATAGAAATCCATATATGCGGGTCTGTAGATCGTAGATGACGGTTTCAATGCAATGGATGCAAGGGAGAATTTTGCATAGACGCTGTATCGATGGTTAATTGCCCACTCGACAGATACAAACATCATTATTCTTGAACCCCAGTAAGGATCTCGCACTGAGTGGCCCTTCCAACCTTGAATCTGTGAATCAAGGAATGCCTCATAGCCGAGAGGGTTGGTTGCTTCATCCCCATGCTTGCAGAAGGCTGGTTCACTTCGAGGATCATCATCACCGGGGGCGCTTCCGAGACAGAAACGATCACGGTAAATATTAAAATAAGCGCCCAAAGTTAGATTTACTTTTTCACGGAATGAAAGTGTGCCACTACCACCAATGTTCCATGTGAAGTTAGTACGTTCCTGAGAACCGATACCGCCACCGATATCCATGAAAAGGCCCGCTGTAAGTGGTCCGCCCTGAAATAATTGAGCACGGACATTAAACAGAAACTCGTGCATATTGAAATACGAACGGAAAGTAGCGCCGCCATCAATACCAATTTTACCGATTTTCATAATGCCAACGGTTAAACGGCCATCCATCCAGTAAGGCCAGTCAAGCCCTGCAGCAGCAGTAAAACTCTTGGGGGGAATAACTTTAGCACCGAATGCACTGAGGGAAGATTTCATTTCGTCAATCTCTTCAGGTGTAGGACCAAGTGGAAGTAAATTGACGTTAAAAGTAAGAGGTTCCGTTGAACCACCGCGGATAGCAATGGTGTCTGTATGGACGCGATAACCCTTTGCACGAATTTCAAGTCGATAAGTTCCAACGGGAAGTTCGTGAGAAAGAAGCGGAATTTTACCTATTTCCTGATTGTCGATAAAAATAGCGGCACCGATGACATTTCCTGTAACCTTTATGGTCCCTACTCTTTCAAGAGGAATATGCACAACTAGCGGCTTCTTTTCAGAAATTTGAATAGTCTTCTGAACTCTCTTATAACCAGGTTTAACAACCTCAACCCTGTACTCACCAACTTTCATGTTGTCACTGGAAATACTGCTTTTTCCTCTGGGCTGGCCATCAATATAGATATCAGCACCCGTTTCAGTCGTAATTTTCATTGAGCCCACAGCGACAACTATAGCTTGCTTGGATAATTCAAAATTTTCAAGAGTCTGTTCGTTCGCTTTTACTGTTATTGTGCGTTTTTGTGAGATGTATCCTTTTTTCCGAACTTCCAGTAGGTGTTGCCCCGCAAGAAGTGTAATTCGCTTCATAGGAGTTTTGCCTTTTGGTTCACCATCAACGATTACTTCAGTATCGGATACATTTGTTACGATAGTTACATACCCATTCGGAACGACCACTTCGTCTTTTTTAAGTTTGGCATGAACTTTTTCTGTTCCATTGGCTTTAACATCAACAATTTGAGAGACTCTATTTTCCTTGTGCTTAACAACAACAAGGTGACTTCCCGGTTCCACAACAACGAGTTGAGGAGTAAACCCTCTGGAGACTTTATCAACTTCAATCTCTGCATTTTCAATGTCAGAGGTGATAAGAATCTTTCCCTTTGGTTTTTCAATTGCAACAAGGTTTACAAGAATAGTCTGTGTCTGATTTTCTGCTACTGTGCGTAACTCGGAAAATTCTTTATAACCATCTTTCGTAATTTTTACAGCATACTTGCCCGGAAGAACTTTGACAGTCACAGGAATGACGCCCTTTTCTTCTCCGTCAATAAATACTTTGGCGCCTGTGGAAGAGCCGTTTCCGCTGTCTTTGAATTCAAGGTTGCTATAAACAATCTTTTTCTTCATCTGGAAATGAAACTCATTTTTATATTTATAGCGCCCAGTTAGATCAATTGTTGTCTCAAGGTCATCATAATCCGGATGAGTTAGAATAATTTTCCATTGCCTGTTTCGCACGAGTTTAAAATGATCAGTTGGGGTGGTCCCTACAGGTCCCCACTTTTTATCCTCAACATAAACTGACGCCCCTACGGGTATACTTGTTATTTTAACTTTAACTCTTGATCCATTATATCTTTTCCAGGGTGCTTTAGTATTTGCGTCAACTGTAGAAGAATAAACAAAAGATAACATTAAAGTCAGTGAGAAAAATTTTAATATATTTGTCATTTTTAACTCCCTGTCCGGAAATTATGTCCGGCTAACCGGAATTTTAGCACAAAGTTGAGAAATCAGATCCATAAAAATACAGGAGCGATACTTCCAGAATTATAGTTTTATTCAATAATAAAATAAAAACTGAACTAGTTTGTGTTAATACTGAATATATTTAAGAAGTTAGCTGACCTGAATTCTTTCTCGTCTGAAGTGAAAACCATCCACGCATAATCGGGAAATTCCGACATTAACTTTTTCCCTTCATGTAGACCAGTTACCATCAAAGCGGTTGCAAGCGCATCGGCAACAGTGGGGTCTTTGCCAATAACAGTAGTCGAAATACATCCACCTGCAGGTTTTCCCGTTCTTGGATCAAGTATGTGGCTATAACGCTTTCCATCAATAATAACATATCTCTCGTAGTCACCGGATGTAACAATAGCTGCATTATTAATGCGACCCTTAAGGTAAAGTTTGCCTTGCTTTGAACGTGGATGCCGCACCCCAACTGTCCAGGGTCTGTCTGGTCTGCTCCCGTGAACAAGAAGATCCCCTCCCCCGTTAATAATAAACCCAGTAAGAAAGTCACTTTTGAGCATTTTCCCTGCTGTACCAAGGGAAAAGCCTTTTGCAATACCACCTAAGTCAATCTTCAGATTTTCAGGTTTTTCTACAAAATAATCGCCGCCGTTTCTTGTTAATTTTAGTTTATGAAAGCCGCCTTTTTTCAGGGTATCTGCCAGGACAATGGGATCGGGAGGCTTCCAGCCAGGCTTTTTAATTTTATACAGTGGCCGTAGAATGGCCCATGTAACATCAAAAGCTCCTTTAGATTTCTCAGAAATAGTATTTGAGACATTTAAAACAGTCCAGGTATCAATGCTAATATTTATTTTACCCGCTCCGGAATTTATTTTATAAACATCGCCTACTTGGTTGTGAGAAGACATCATGTCATGGATCCGACCTATTTCGCGAAAGGCAGTATCCATTTTATTTATTTGATTTTTAATGTTTACTTGATTGTTATTGGGGCTTGCTTTTATACCGCAGGATATCGTGAAAACCGTATCCATCATGGTTATACTTTTTACAATTACCCACCCTCCTTCAACATCCTTTATTAAATAATCTCCTGAAGGATTTTCTTTGGGAAGAATCTGATCCTGCTCTTTTTTTTTGCAGGAACCCATAATTGCAAACATTATTAAAAAATATAATTGTAATTTAGTCATTGGATAATAACTCTTCTATTAATTTGACAGACAAGTCCATCATCGTTTCAAAGACAAGATTGAAACCAGAATCCGACAACTCCCCAATGGAAAATCGTCCATTAGAAACGCCTATACTTTTGATTCCACAGTTTAAAGCTGCTTGTGCATCCCATGGAGTATCACCTATCAAGATTGCTTTACCGGGTGGTATGGAACGTTTTTTTATATAAGAAGCCAGTATGTCGGTTCTTGAAAAACCATCATCCGCAAACCCGCCGTCCTCAAAAAAATGGTCAATTCCACAGGCTCTTAATTTGATAAATGCAGATTTGCGAAAATTCCCAGTAAGAAGAGATATGTTCCATATTGCATGGATTTGCTCGAGAAGCTCAAAAACACCAGGGTAAAGCATGGCACAATTACTATTAACCAGATTGAAATCTAGCCTCTGAAAGTAATGATTTATCAATGTATCCATAGTTTTAACACATTGCAAACTCTCGGGAAGCACCTGAGATATTTCTTGAAACACGCTTCTGTCTGTATTTCCATGCAATCGTATAGAGCTTGAATCCCATGGAGCTGAAATCACTGCTGTTACTGCTTCTTCAATAGATTTCCGGCCCGCTCCCCCTGCCGTGAGCAATGTTCCGTCAATATCAAACAGTAAAAATCCAAAAGGTTCTTGAGTCATTCCTGAAAGAATCTATAATTAAAAGGTCAGAGGTCAACATGAAAAACATTGTTTTCGGATTAATCTTTATCTCAGTTGGTATCGGCATTTTCGGATTTTCATTATACCGGGATGCCTCAAACAAGAAAAACCCCTCTCCTGACAAACACTTATCACAAAAGACAGTACAGGAGTGTAAATGTCCTCAGGAAAAAGTTCCGGAATGTAAGTGTCCGGAGTGTAAGTGCCCGGTAAGCAATCAGGTAGATAAAAAAAACGATCTCCCCGAAAAACCTGAAGACAGTATGAAACCTGAAAATGTTGGCAAACCCATTGAGCCCGATTTAAAAAAAGATGAAGACTATACTAAAAAAGAAAAAATCTCCAAAACGCTGATTGTTTACTTCGCAATGGCTGGAAAAATCCCGATGGATAAACACCCGGAAGAAATTAAAACTCTCGGACAGGAACTGCCCAAACATCATTTTGAAATTGGAGTAAGAACGGGTGATCGTTTTGATGTCCCTAAAAACAGGGAGATGGCGAAAAAGCGATTTGCTGAAATTAAGAAAATACTTATTGATTCTGGAGTGGACGAAAAGAACATTTCCGCAAGATATTTCATTGGAGATCCGGATAAAGAAGAAAAATCAAAATTCAAATCGTCATACTGGCGAAGAGCCCGGATCAGAGCTTATTTTAAAAGAGGTGCAAAATGATAGATTTATACCTGATCGCCTCTGCAGCAATTGCTTTTTTGTTTATATTTATAGGAGGTATTTTTATTGGCCGTGGAAAGGGGCCTGCTCTTTTAAAAGGTGAGATTGATACCAATACAAAACTGCAAAAACAGATCAAACTTCTTGAAACAGATCTTGAAATTATTAAATCCGCCGGGCAATCAATCGATGTAGTTGAGGAAAAAGTTCCTGAAAAAAATGTCGAGATTGAGATTCTGGAGCGAGAGCTTAGTGTTAAAATTTTAGAGCTCGAAGAAAAACAAAAACTTATCAATGAATTAAGTTCGAGATTACTCCAACTGGAAGCAAAGAAAACAGATATTATGCCTGCTATACCTGAGCCTAAAGACGGAGAAAGTTACGTTTCAAAGGGTGATGAGATTATTAAAAGAGGATTTGAAGGTTTTGTTGATGCCCTTCAAAAGGAAAGTGACGCCCTTCGCGAAGAACTGGAAAATGCTCATATGACCATCAACCGTATGGATAAAGAGATAAGTCGTCTCTCTGATGACAATCCACCTGATGAGGACCGAGAATCTCTTCTGTCGAAAATTGACTTCCTCAATGAAAAACTGCAGGAATACGCCCTGAAAATAGCTAAATATGAGTACACCCTGAGTGATAAAGTTTTCCAGAAAGGTAGAACCAGTGAAGTATCAAAACAGGAAAATGCTCACGAGTTTTCCGCTGCAGTGGCCTCATTGAATACTGAGAAAACGGAAGAATAATTTTGCAACCCCGATGTTAATTTACTATCGTATTACCTCGAAAGCGGTCTAGTTCCAATGCTGTTCGGTTAAGGCGTATTAGTTGATATTGTTAACAAAAACAAGAATAATAAGTATTAGTAAAAATATTCAGGGAGTCAGAAACAGGAGCAGAATCAGGATACAGGGTCTTGTTCCTGAAGGTGTATATGCAAATACTGAATTGAAATCGATCTT
>JAHJMN010000135.1 GCA_018821305.1 Myxococcota bacterium | reverse complement strand
GTATTTGCATATACACCTTCAGGAACAAGACCCTGTATCCTGATTCTGCTCCTGTTTCTGACTCCCTGAATATTTTTACTAATACTTATTATTCTTGTTTTTGTTAACAATATCTACTAATACGCCTTAACCGAACAGCATTGGGTCTAATCGCGGAAAAACTGGAGGGATTCAGGGCCTAAAATTTTGATTGCCGCATCCCGGACGAGGTTGATGGGCTCGGTGTTTTCAAAATGAGACAATTTAATTGCGTAGCGGGCCACGTTGATTCCGTCCCGCACGGACCAGGGCTCTCCGTTTTCGTGAGCTCCCTGAAGGAAGTTTACAAGATAAATCAGAACTTTCTCTTCCGCAAAGGGCAGATTCTTAGCCATTATGCGTAGTTCTTCCTGAGCATCAGGGAAATCAATGTAGATTTGCGGTTGCAGGCGGCTGTGAATGTATTCCGGTAAGTCAAATGTTGATGCGTCCTCGTTCATGGTCGTGCAAAACCGGAAATCCGGGTGTGCATGGATCCTAAGGCCTGCAACGACGCTTTCCACATATCGTCTATGATCCAGCAGGGGGGCTAATGATGCCCAGCTTTTCTCACTCATGCGGTTTCCTTCATCCAAAATGCAGACACCGCCGGTAATTACGGCACTCAGAAGGCTTGATGCCACGTATTTCAGACTGTTACCACCTTCTAAAACCGGTTGAACGATGAGATCCTCCGGCCTTGTGTCCATGGTTGCCTGAAAAAAGTATGTGTCTTTATCCAGCATTTTTGCCGTAGAATAAGCAAGAGTGGTTTTTCCAACCCCCGGCGGGCCCACAAGACGCGGAGAAAGGGGTAGATCCGCTTCGTCCACAACGAGCCATGCTGCTTTAAGTTGTTTAACCAGATCCTCGCGGCCTTCCCAGGTCATATTGAAACTGACGGGAGAACTGAGGTGAACTTCAACGCCGTCGATAATATGCTTCTTTCCGAATTCATTAGACATTTTAAACCCTTTTGTATCCGCATACCGATAAATGGGGCACACCGGATGCTGGGATAATATTTTTTCCAGGATATAAATCAAGACTTTAAAGAGTTCATGGAATTATATCATTCCACCCTGAACAACAGGTATGGATAAAGTCCTGAAATTTCTACTGGACAAAGTCGTGTTTTGCGGGGAATATAAATAGTTCGTGTCCGGAAATTCGCTTCGCGAAGAATTTTATTAAAAATTCTATCCGGCCACTAGTAATATTTTCAAAACCTTGCGGTTACTGTCCTGAGCAAAAAATCGGCGAAAAATTTGATTTATTGTATTTCAGGACAGTAACTAAATAGAATGGAGGAGAATTTATGAAAACTTTATTCTTTTTATTTACGGCTTTTTTCTTTGTACTGACGGGCTGTGATGATGGAGACAGCGGAGTAAAACTCAATGAGTACGAAGAAGATGTGTTTTACTTCACAAACATGGCACGGACAGATCCCTCAGGTTACGCAACGGAATACCTTACGCCGGGCGCTTCCAACGGGGCATACGAAGAATTATCCGTTATGACCCCCGTCGCTCCCCTCGAAATCCACGAAGGTCTGACATTCATCGCAAAGCAGCACTCAGCTGATCTCAACAATAACTGTAATAAACTGCAGCATGAAAGTTGTGACGGCACCTCCTTTGCGGATCGCGTACGACCTTATTACAGTGGATCCATTGCAGAAAACGCCGCGTGGAACTACCCCACTGGGGAATCCGTCGTAAAAGGCTGGATTGAAGATTTCAATATTCCTTCCCTTGGTCACCGCCGTAACCTTCTTAACGGATCTTACCAGCATATCGGTATCGGCCAGTCGGGCCCGTATGTAACTCAGGACTTCGGCGGCGGCGGCGAGTAGAATTTCCCAACGTAATTGCCTCAATCACACAATATTTATAAAACTATATTTTTTCCTTGACGTTTCGGGCATGTTTCGAGGATTCTAATGTTCGTTAAGGAGGTAATATTATGAAAAAGACACTATTGGCACTTTCCCTTCTGGCAGTCGCCTGCAAACCCGGTAATGAGAAAACCTGTCTCGTGGGGCAGGAAGGTAAAGTGACGGAAATAAAAGAGGAACAGGGTGAAAAAATGGACATTTCGACAACAAAGAAAGAGGCTCCAAAGAAGGCTGCGGCAAAAGTAGTTGAAGTACCCGAGCGCTCCACCATTGACTCCGGTTACAAGTGGGATCCCTCTGCGGTGTTTGCTTCGGAAGACGCATGGAAAAAAGAGCGGGATGCGCTGACGGCTCTACTTGCCGAGAAAAACAAGGAAAAAAGCCTTAAAAAATTCGAAGGTAAACTCGGCACAACGATTAAAAACGTACAACTCGCCATGGATCTCGCATCAGATGTGCGGCTCCGAATTGATAAAGTCTATTTCTACGCTTCCCGCATCCGTGATGTTGATATGCGCCTTAGTGAAGGCAATTCCATGGTGGAAAACGCTAAAAAGCTTGCCAACGATTTTGAGACTATTACGTCCTGGATGGAACCGGAATTCCTCAAACTTGGTGTTGCAAAACTCAACATGTATGCAAAGTCACCAACGCTGAAGAAATACAATCGCTATTTCGAGAAGCTCATCCGTGCGAAAAAACACATTCTCACCAAGACTGAAGAGCAGATCATGAGTCAGGCTGGAGTTATGGCTTACGTAAGTTATGACATATATTCCACCTTCTCAAACTCCGACATGGAATTCCCCCTGATAAAAGATGCCGAAGGCAATTCCGTTCGTATCGATCAGGCCATGTATACCAAGTACCGCACTTCCGCTAACCGTGACGAACGTAAAAAGGTTTTCCATTCTTTCTGGGGAACTTTCAAAAAGTACCGAAATACATTTGCCAGAGCCCTCAGTGGTCAGGTGAAGTACAATTCTTATGTTTCAAAAGTCCGAAAATACGAAAACAGCATAACCAGCGCTCTGGAACCTAAAAACATTCCCGTTGCCTACTATCAGGGGCTCATTAAAAACATTAATGACAATCTTGATGCGTTCCATGACTATCTTGCACTTCGCAAGGAAGTTCTTCAGATTACCGGCGATCAGGAATATTTTGATATATATCCCACCCTTGTGAAAGGCACAAATCAGACCTGGAAATATGATGAGGCGACGGCACTCGTTAAAAAAGCACTGGCCCCATTGGGAAAAGACTACTTGAGTCATGTAACGAAAGCCTTCGCTAAAGGATCCGGCTGGGTTGATGTTTATCCCAACAAAGGAAAACGCAGCGGCGCCTACATGGACAGTGTTTATGGCGTTCATCCTTATATGCTTCTCAACTATAATGATAACTGGGATTCTGTCAGCACACTGGCTCACGAACTCGGTCATGCGATCCACAGTGTTTATTCAAACGCAACTCAGCCCTATCCCAAAGCTGACTACGTGATTTTCAATGCGGAAGTAGCCTCCATCATGAACGAAGCTTTGTTGATTGAGTTCATGCTCAAAAAGGAAAAAGATCCTGAAATGCGCAAGTTCCTGCTTTCACATTATCTTGACAGTTTCCGGGGAACCGTTTTCCGTCAGACCATGTTTGCGGAGTTTGAGTATGAAATGTATAAAGCTCACGAAGCCGGCCAGCCCCTCACAGCGGACGCTCTGGACAAAATCTACGTAACTCTTCTGCGGAAATATCATGGTCAGGATAAAGGCGTTATGAAGATTGACAGCCTTTACTCCGTTGAATGGGCGTTCATTCCTCACTTCTACTATCATTTCTATGTTTATTCATATGTTAATGGCTTCCTCGCCGCTACTTTCCTTGCAGATCAGGTACTCTCCAAGGGCGATGCCGCAGCGAAAAAATACATCGACGGCCTCCTTAAAGCGGGATCCAGCAAAGATCCTCTTGATATTCTTAAAGACGCTGGCGTCGATATGCAAAACCCTGCCACCTTCAAAGCCGCCATCCAGAAGTTCCGCGACCGCGTAAAAGAACTCCGCACCCTTTATTCAAAGAAATAATGAGTTAATGTCCTGAGTAAAAGGATAGATCTTCAAAGGGAATATTTTATTCCATTTTGAAAATTTACATTGATGTTAAACGGTTAAGACCTGATCCTGCCCCTGCCTGCCTGTTTTCCAGACTTCCTGAATCCCTGTTAAAAAATCAGGAGGCTTTGGATTCATAAAATGCGATGCTGAATGAACGGATCATGAGCCTGTGCGGGCACAGGCGCAAGCTTATCAGCCCGGCTTGTGAGAGCCGGGACGGCGGCGGGTACGGCAATTTCGCCCAGCGAAATGCGAAGAGGGTAATCACATAGACTTGGATTCAGCAAATCAATTTTACCGGACGTCGGGTTTTTCCAGGCCGTCGGATTTGTCTTTTTTCGTCCCTGTGACTTCGTCGGCGGAGCAGTTTACGCCGAAGACTTTGAGGCGTGGGCGTTCTTTGTAGACAACCCGCAATCCACCACAGGTAATCTGTGTATCGAGGATGTAGAGTTGTTCAAGGGAAGCAAAGCGGGCAATTTCCGAAACCGCTGTATCAGTAAGAGGGGCACCGCTCAGGTCTAAAACTGTGAGTTTCTGGAGGTGGGCGATGTTTGAAAGATTGCTCCCCGTAATCTTTGTGGATTTTATGCGGAGGTTTTTAAGACTTTTAAGTCCCGCAAGAGATTCGAAAATAGTATCGTCAATGAGCTCACCGCCGATTTTCAGAACCCGGAGTTTTTCGAGGGAACTCAGGTGCCGGAAGGCTCCAACGGCAAGGGCCGAATCCATGAAGCTCAGCACTTTGAGGTTTTTGAGATTGGAAATGAGAGTGAAACCTCTGGCACTTACTTTAGACTTATCGATATTGAGCATTTCAAGTTTAGGCAGAATGCTGATAGCTGAGAAAACAGTGTCATCAACCGATGATGATGCGAGATCAAGCACGCGGAGGTTTTTCAGTTTTGAAAGGCGTGACAGAGCTTTGGACTGAAGATTTGAACTTGCAAGGCCAAGAACTTCAAGGTTGGGGAGTTTCGTGAGGTAACCCATGATTTCCGGGCTCAGAGCAAGGTAGCCGATATTAAGGACCCGGAGAGTTTTGATTGTTTTTATTTCGTCAAGACCAAACTCCGTTACTCCTGTGCCTTCAATGTCAAGTTCCTCGAGTTTGAGGGAGGTAAGTTTCTCTGCAGCTTTGTCCCGAAACTCCTGAGTATAACCTATATTAAGGAATTTAAGATTCCGTAGATTCGCAATACTGTCCACATGTTCACCGGAAAAATCTGTATATTTGAGGTTAAGGCGTTCCAGTTTTTCGAGTTTTTTAAGCTCCGATGGAATGATCCGGGATTTTGAACGGGAGAGATCAAGGGCACAGATGTTGCGCAATTTACCAAGATGTTTCATTAAACCGTCGCCGATGGTACTGGAGGGCAGGGCGAGGGTTTCAAGGTTTGTGAGATTGAGGAGACCCTCAAGTTTTGCCTTCTGGATGTTGTGGATTTTAAGATACTTCAGGTCCACAAGTTTTGAAATTGTTTCTATGGATTTGGTGGTCAGGTGGCTTCCGGAAACGGAAAGCCCACGCAGCGACGGGATTTTAGAAAGAGCAATAATCACATTATCCGAAGGCTCTTCCACGAGTTCAATGTACAATTCACCTGAGTGGATGGTTTCAAGGCAGGTGTTTTTAGAAAGGTCTTCCCCGGACAGGCGTACAAAAACACGATCTTTTTTGACTGTTTTAATGAACTCGGCGATTTCCTGGGTGCACAATGTGGTGCTATCAACAAAGAGAGTGTCAATTTTACCATAGTGCGACTTCAGTGCAGCAAGGGCCGGCTGAATCTCAGCAAATCGGATGTCGATGCCTTTATTCTCACCATTTACCTTCAAAAGATGCCCCATTTTCGTAACTTCCGGGATCAGGGGGAACCTTTCATAAGACGACCACAAAAAGGTCCAGGTCTCAAGATTCAGTAAAACGGCATATTCGGATACGGAAGTGCCCGTAAGGTTTTTACGCTTTGTTTTAACAGTAGTACTTTTGCCGTCGGTTTTGTTATTCGCCGTTGTTTCAGAGGATTTTCTGCAGGCAATAAGCGAGGACGAAAACATTAAAGATAGTGTAATAATAATAAGAAACTTTTTCACGGCAACCTCCTGTGAAATTGTGCGAAGAATATAGCAGACTAAACCAATGCCGACAAGGCCATGCTTTCATCCGGATGTTCATATCCTTCGAAAACGATGCCATAAATCGTATAAGACGCTGTAAATTCTGCTAATATTCAGGGGTGAAATGTTACAGGTAACGGATTTTCCTGCCTTCAAATAAATTTTCTTGAGACCAAATTTTTAGAATGTGGGCCAATTATTTTTTACCCAAGGCCATCGAAGTTATACCTGAGCCCAAATTTTCTTACCTGAGCACCATCGAAGTTGTACCTGAGTCCATGTGTGTCGTACTTGGTATTATAAACTTCATTTTTAAGATGAAATTTTTAGTATTGACGATAAGTGAAATAAATTTTCATGCCATTTTTTCCGGAAGGCCGCTGAAAGTCTAGTACCCAGACTCCAGATTTTCGACTTTCGTCAAAAAACACATTTTTACCTGACCCCATGGAACCAGCACCACGCTCATGGAAAAAAAACCTGAGCAGTTTTTTCCGTACCTTCTGCCCACCCAGACCTGCACCGCATCGGATTACAAAAATATTTTAGTCATTTAAACGGGAAATCAACCCAAGGACCGGTGACGCAAACCCAGCTGAAAATGCGTTCGATAGAAAGAAAAATTACTTCAATCCATTTTTTTTCGACTTTTTATGCAACCGCCGTGAAACCCCTTCGATAATAAAAAGCGGTCGATGAAAAATGATTTTCCCCGACCCATTTTCATTGGGCAATGGCGCCCAATAACTTAACAGGCTACAGGCCAAAGGAGTTTCATTATGGTTGGAACCGATAAAAATTTACGACTTGCCGGAAGGCTTCTCAGAGTCATCGAACGTCACGCAAATGCACACCCTTCACTCGGATGGATTAAAGAAAGTGCCGAAAAAAATGCTCGGGATTTCATAAATGCTGCGGCAGTGTACAGCACTTCTTCCATCGCACGATTAAAAGAGCGAAAAGAAGGCCTTATTGCTCTTGATGAACTCAAAGTACTTCTCAAGGGCTACATTCCAATGATTTCTTCCTTCTACCCTCTTGCAGAAATTAATATCACAAACATTACAGGAAACACACCGGATGACACCCTTCGATTTACGGAACGGGTTTTAGAAGTTATCCAGTCTCAATCAAACGCTGCGGATAATCAGCTAGTCACCGAATTTATCACAAGGGTTTCTGCTTCCTGGGAAAAGGCCCTTAAAGAATGGACCGAATACGAAAACGCCGATGAAGAACTTCGTAATGCATCGAAAAATCTCCAATCGGCAAAAGCCCTGTTCAACACTGATCTTGGCATAATCAGACGCACCCTTGCCGCCGTCCTCGGTCGTTCTCACGCCGACGTAAGAAAACTAATGATTTCATCCTCCTACACCCCGGACCCCGAAGATCCCCAGACCCCACCCGAACCCTGACCCCGCAATTTTAAAAATCAAACAGATGAATCCGAAAGACCCCTGATTTCCTGCTCCTGTTCCTTATTCCCTTAATACCTGAAAAACCAAGAATCAGGGAGTCAGAAACAGACAAACAGGCAAACAGGGGCAGGGTTGTAACCATTCAGCATCAATACATAATTACAAAAGATAATAGTTATCAACTCAATGAAAACTCCAAACAGGTAGGCTAAAAATCAAAACGTAGCCTCCGCGTTCGTAAGAACGCCTTTGGATAGCCCGGAGCTTCAGCTCCGGGATCTCGGGCGCGCACCACCCCCTTTCCCCCTTTACTGCGCCGCCGCAGGCGGCGCAGTAAAGGGGGAAAGGAAGGAAACATCAACGAAACCCGGGGTTTACACCCCGGGCTGGAAAGCTTCCGTCCTCGCGGACTCATGATCAAGATCCGTTCATTCAGCGTCGCAATGGGATACAGGGGTGCGATCATTTACGTCTATGTGATTGCCCTCTTCGCATTTCGCGGTGCGAAATTGCCGTACCCGCCACCCACCAGGGATTTTCAATGCCTTCGGCATTTTTAATCCCTTTGCTTACACCGTTTTTCGCAGAAAAACGGTGAATAT
>JAHJMN010000134.1 GCA_018821305.1 Myxococcota bacterium | reverse complement strand
TACAGGGTCTTGTTCCTGAAGGTGTATATGCAAATACTGAATTGAAATCGATCTTTATGCCACAAAAACACTCACCTTCAAAGTAAACGCCCTGCTCCTGACCCCTGTTTTCCTGAATTCCTGTCTGCCTGTAATTATTATACAAGATTGTATTTATTGACTAATTCACTCGGAAGTTCACTAGCCGATCAGCATTGGGTCTAGTCGTTACCTGAAAGAGCGTCATGAAGTGATTTCATGGTTGGATAGAAAGGTTTCTCTTCAGGAAGATCTCTGGCAATAATCAGGTATTTTTCCAGGAGCTGTGCAGCCTGAGTTTTCATACGAAGTTTGAGACAACTCATAGCTCCAATTCGAAGGGCAATTGTATTGGAGGCATTGGTTTCTCTGACTTTTTCCGATAGCTTTTTCGCCCTTGAATAATCTTTTTTAAGAAAGTATGCCCAACTGCGGTAGGATGTTAGTTTTGAGTTTTCCGGATCGGTTTTCAGCGCTTTATCAATCAATGATAATGCTTCATTGCCCATATTTTTTATCAGCAAATCAAGTATTTTGTCATTACTCGCTGCAACAGGTTGAACTTGTGATTTTTTGGGTGTTTCTTTAAGTTTTGCAATATAATCTTGTGCAAGATTCTTCCACTTTTCCTGATTTTTTCGAACTTCATTTTTAAGGTAAAGTTGATAATAAAAAACAGCTTCTGAGTTTTTTCCTGAAAGTCTCATCGTTTCTCCTAAACCAAAAAGAACATCAGGATCATCAGGATAATATTTAAGATATTCCATATATGTCAGGGCAGCTTCTTTCATTTTTCCACTATGTCGCTGACACCAGGCTTTAACATACAAAAGTGGTTTTGACTTGGGCCAGTGCTTTAACCCGGATTCTATAAACGGTTCTGAGCTGCTGCATGAGGATGTTTCAATGGTAAGAGAGGCAAGACCATTAAGGCTTTTAAGATGTGACGGACATGATCTGAGCGAACTTATAATGAACTCGAGAGCTTTATTTTTATTACCAGCTTTATAATGTTTGATGGCAGTTAAAAAGGCGATGTCAGAATATCCCTTACAATTATTTTCAGGTGTTTTACCTGTTTTTATTCTGGATTTAATGCGAATTATTGCGAGTTTTGCTTTATCCGTCCATCCTTTTTCATTGGACCCTTTTTCCATACTTAAATATGTATTAAGTGCGCGTAATGCTTCCTGAAGATTTCCCAGTGTTTCCCAGCACATACCAGTATTGTACCAGGGATCCGCATCTCCCGGTTCCATAGATATATATTTTTTATATGCCTCAATACTTTTTTTGCAGTCTCCAGATTTTTTATAAGAATAGCCCAAAATATACCATCCCATGGCAATTTTAGGATTCAGTTTTGTAATCTTTTCGTAGCGATCTCTTGCTTTCTGATTCATTCCCTTTAACAGATATAATATTCCAAGTCTTGAGATCGCGGAAGAATTGGCCGGATCCATTTGCAAAACTTTTTCGTAATTTACGATGGCTGCTTCTGTTTCACCCTTTTTTTCAAGTTCTTTTGCCCTTTCCAGATACTTATCAGAAGTTTTAGTGCTAGGGGCCGAAAGAAGTATGATCATTAATAAGGAAAACATTGCCAAAACCTTTCCATACGGTAAATTGCCACTTACCCGTATTCTCTGGAATCGGCATTATTGAATATTTTTTTAGTGATTTTAGGTTCATAGCAATAAAATTTGATTTGTAAATTTACTGTAAACAACTCATGGAAAATCGAAAGCGGTCCGGATGAGTAACGTAACTTTTGGAATTTTAATGTCCCTTGCAAGTTCATTTTTCTGGGCCTGGGCAGTCATTCATTTTCGACGTGCCAGAGATACAAAAACATCTCTTGTAGTAAACCTTGGAAAAAATATTGTTGGAATCATATCGTTTTCATTAGCAATTTTAATTGCAGGCGTGTCTTACTTTCAACCAGTAAGTGCAAAAGAGCTCCTTCTTCTTACGGCCAGCGGCGTTCTGGGAGTAGCAATTGGAGACCTGCTGTTTATGGCATCACTCTATCTTTTAGGGGCGGGCATGAACAGTATTGTGGGATGTGTTTATACTCCAATTCTTATCAGTGGAAGTATTTTATTTCTTGGCGAAAAACTCACTCCAGGCCTCATTGCCGGAAGTGTTCTTGTTACAGTTGCGATATATCTGGCTTCTGTAACAGATTTTCGCAATAAACCGAAAAATTTATATCTAGGCATAGTTATCGGTATTCTTTCAATGGCTGCAACTGCCTCAAGTGTAATCATAATGAAGCCTTTGTTAACTGACGGTTCTCTGGTATGGAATTTTCAGGTAAACCTGATCAGGCTTCTCACTGGCAGTATCGTATTAATTATATGGTTCATAATAAAACCATCCCGTCATGTGGATTTTACCAGTTTAAAAAATCGGGAAGGATGGAAAAATATAATTACAGGAGGACTTACGGGAAGTTTTCTTGCAGTTTTGTTCTGGACCCTCAGTCTTTCCTCGCTGCCCGCATCAGTGATTGCAGTTCTTGGTCAGTTAACTGTTATTGTAATCATATTTTTTGCCCGGATATTTCTTGGAGAGGCTATTACAAAACTTAAAATTGCTGCAAGTTTTCTTGCAATTTCCGGTGCTCTTGCGGCATCATTTTTTTGAACCTGAAAAGGTCTAAGGTGAGATATGAAAAATATTCTGGAAAAAAAATGTGTACTTTGCAACGAATCCTTTGAACTGGAAACTTCTTTTCTGACCTGTCCCAAGTGCGGTGAAGAAGGAATTCTTGATTTTGTTTATGATTATGATTTTATAAAAGATCACTATCTAAAGTCTGTATCGGAAAGCCCTCGTCCGGATATATGGAGATACAGCGCTCTATTACCGGTTACTGAGGCAAAATTTTTTACAAAAACCTTGATAGGGCCTACTCCGCTTATTAAAAGCGAGAGATTGTCCTCATATACCGGCATAAGAAATCTGTATATTAAGGATGATGGTCGACTGCCAACGGCATCATATAAAGACCGGGCCAGTGCTCTGGCAATTGGTAGTGCAAAGAGTCTTGGAATAAATCTTATCTGTGCCGCATCAACGGGAAATGCTGCTGCTTCACTGGCGGGGCTTACTGCTCCCGAAGGAATACGTTCTGTCATCTTTGTCCCCGCATCTGCTCCTCCGGCTAAACTCGCCCAACTTGCAACATTTGGAGCTCTTGTTCACGCAGTAGATGGAACTTACGATGATGCTTTCGCTCTGAGTTTGAAAGCTTCATCAAAATTCGGATGGTATCTAAGATCTACCGCAGTAAATCCTGTATTATCAGAGGGAAAAAAGACTGGTGCATTTGAAATGGCAGAGCAGACGGGTTACGGAAACCTTCCGGAAACTGTTTTTGTAAGTGTTGGAGATGGCTGTATAATTGGTGGTATTGCAAAGGGTTTTATTGATTTATACTCTGCCGGGATTATAAAAAATATGCCCAGAGTTATTGGTGTACAGGCCGAGGGAAGTTGCGTTATTCATGATGCATTTCACCTTGGAACGGAAAAAATTACCGTTAAAGAGCCCACAACTCGAGCGGACAGTATAAGCGTCGGCTTCCCGAGAGATTACATAAAAGCATTGAGAAATGTGAAAACTACTGGTGGAACTTACGTAAAAGTCACTGATGAAGAGATTTTCAAATCCTCTTACCTTCTGGGATCTTATGAGGGTGTTTTTGCTGAACCAGCCGGTGCGACAGCTTTTGCTGGAGTTCTTAAAGCGCTGGAAACAGGAATTATTGATAAAAATACATCATGTGGAGTTTTCATTACGGGAAATGGTCTCAAGGATGTTGCCGGATCTTCCATGGCGGCACCGGCGGCAGTGAAAATTCCCCGGGGGGAAGCTGCCCTTGATGTAATCGAAAATCTATTTAAAACCAAATAGTTACCTTACCGGGATTGCGACCTGTAATTCGTTCGTGTCTTGTAATTCGCTTCGCGAAGAAATTTATTAAAATTTCTAACAGGCCACTAGACCGCTTGCGGAATAAAAGGATCGTAATCTAAAAAGTAAATATTTGCTTCAAGTTTTTGTAATTTTACGTTGATATTAGATGTTTATGACCTGATCCTGATCCTGTTTCCCTGACTTCCTGAATCCCTGTTAAAAAAATACAGGGGCACAGGAAATCAGTAGCAGAAACAGGACAATCAGGGTCTTTTTCCTGAAGGCTTTCTTTGATTTAAGTTACTATCGTATTACTCCGCAAGCGGTCTAGTTGCAATGCTGTTCGGTTAGTGAAATTTGGAAAGAAATAATTAATAAATACAACATCGTATAATAATTACAGAAAAACAGGAAGTCAGGAAAACAGGGACAG
>JAHJMN010000133.1 GCA_018821305.1 Myxococcota bacterium | reverse complement strand
CATCTCCAGTTTTTCTTCTATATCACGCTGCTTGGCAGCCATGTTGCGGGCTTCTTCCGCCTGTCGACGAGCATCTTCTTCAGATCTCATCCGGGCTTCTTCTTCCGCTCTTCTCTGGCGTTCCGCCTCCTCGCGGGCATATCTATCTGCCTCTTCACGAGCTTTTTCGTCTTCTTCAGCTTTCTGAACTCTATCCGTTTCAATCTTCCGAAGTTCTTTGAGCGAAAATAATACCGAGTTTTCTTTTCTTTCAGTCATGGCAGCACCTTCCGGCCCGGTAGTTGGGCAGTTCGCTTATTATACTCGAAAATGGGCTCGTTTTACCAAAAAATCTATTTTTTGAATTTAAAAAACTGACAGCAGGGATCATTTTCTGGACAAAAACAGGCTCCGTCAGGAGCATTACAACAGGTAAATGCTGTGTTAGAACAATCATATTGGAGACATCGCATAACCAAACGGGAATCAATATAATCAATAGTAAAATTAAACCAGGATAAAAAATCATGGCCTAGAATAAGGTCTATCTCTGGAATTTCCGGTGAAGTTTCAGCCCACAATCCTTGCCAGTAGTCAGCTGTGGAAGGTATACCTATCAGATCAAAGTTCCCATAATTTCCTTTTTCGAGATCTACTTCTAAAACAGCAGCACCACTATAATCCGTGTCATTAAAATAGGGATTTTCAAGTTCAGGATACCGTCGACTGTATTCCTGTCCCCGGCGACGGGCAAGCTCATCACATGGACCTAAATCAGAACTTACACTGCCAATTATTGCCAACCGGGTTAAACCAGAAAGAGAAGCTGCTTCAATAATACCTTCCGGCAAATTGAACTGAAGTGATGAGATCGAACTGACCCCGCCAGCGACAGAAATCTGTTGAGAAAGGCGTTCCAAACCACCAGTAGTAGTAAGCAATGGCACTGTTCCTGTTGCAATCAGTGCAGTAAGCTCAACTCCGGAAACCGGGTATCTTCCTTCCCTGCCTGGATCCGGCGGTGGAGCATATTCAGGATTTGCTGAGTAAAGGGGAAAAGGATCTGCCTGAGCACAGACTCTAACTGTAACCCTCGTTGCAACCATTTCCCTTTCCCGATCATTAAATGTGTAGTTGCCACCACCTGCAAGGGAATAATTCACAACGCCAAAACCATCGTCACCCAGTTCTTCACTTGTTGCAGGTTGCTCACGCAAAAATAACACATTAGGCCAGGTTTTCTGTTCTTCGTCCCAGAAAAAACTGCACTGCCTGTCTGAAGTATAATGAAACCGAACTGCAAAATTTCTGAGCAGATCCCCGCCGATTAAACCATCAACGGATTGATGAGAGCCTGGAATAAAAATGGATGGATCCTGAACTGCAAAAACTGTCTTCCCTCTATAGGCTACTCTTGCAGCAACGCTGACATCGGAACTAACGGAAAGATTATCAACAATAGCTATATCTTCATCATAAATAGAAAGCTCATCTTCCCCAAGAAACGGATCTGAGACAATAGTGTTGGGAATTTCTGTTGCGATAACATAATTTTCAACAACACTATCCGACGCTGCAGGTGCCTGAGAATATATTGTGTAGTTCCTGACTATGCCTACGGAAGGACTTCGAGGGGGGGAAGTATCATAGGGAGTTGATACATCAACGGGAATGCAATATTCAAGATAGAGAATGTCAGATTCTGATGTGCAACTAAAGAAAAAAACAACGAATAATAACATTGACGTTTTTAAAAAATTAAGAGTCCAGATTTTTATGTTCATTGTTTTACTTCATTCGAAAGTTGTCACAGCCTGGTTTACTTCGAATTCCTGAAACGTACGATGTTTTATTTTGTATTTTTCTTCAAGTGATCCATCAGGGCTTTGCTCCCATTTTTTTTATAAATAGAAATAAACGTGGAACGATAATTCTTTACAAGACTTACTTCGTCCGTAACAACATCATATATTTTCCACGAATTTCCTTGTTTTATAAGTCTGTATTCCACTTCAATAGGTTGAGACTTTCCCGTTTTTTTCTTCAGAGTTGTTTTAACCCTTGCGTTTGTAGTATTGGATTTTTCTGAACCTAAAGTAACGTCATAACTTGAATGATTAATAAGTTTTTTCAAGTAGCTCGTGCGAATCATCTTCCCGAAAAGAGTTTTAAATTCAGTTTTTTCCTCTTCTGTCAGATTTTTCCATTCCCCACCCATACTTGCCTGTGCCATCAGATTGAAGTCAAAATAATTAGACATGATGTTCATGAAAACTCTTTTGGCTCCTTCAGACATTCCAGATTTTACATTTTTCTCAACGAGGGTTCTAAACTCCTTGATAGATTCTTTTGGTGTTCTTGAAGCGGTAATATCGCATTTTTCTGCGGTTTCAGGACATCCTGCGTAAACAACGGACGGTAAAAAAGATAAAAATAGAACAGTAATTATTGTGCGCATTTCAAACCTCCTGCCGTAACCCCGGCAATATAAAAACCGGATACGGAACTGACCGACGGTTTATTCAGCTTGCAAGTAAACCGTATTTTTCAATATAGTAATACACGCAGGAGAATCGGTATGCAAAGAAAATTCCCAATACTCATGTTGCATGGGTTCACGTCAAGTCTCGATGTTATTCGCAAACCATCGGAAAAACTCACTTCTTCAGGGTTTGAGGTATCCACTCCTGTTCTTGCCGGTCATGGGAAAACACCAAGTGATCTCATAGGCGTTAAAGCAGCGAACTGGTACGAAGATGCCGAAAATTCTCTCCTCGAACTTTTTCACAAGTACGGAAAGGTCGGACTCTGTGGCCTGAGCATGGGGGGACTATGCGCGATCAATCTTGCTATAAACCACCCGGATAAAGTGCATTTCCTCGCTTGTAGTGCACCGGCATTGAAATTTGCGAGTCCCCTTACTATTTTCGCACCGGTTATGGCAAAGCTTTTTCGCTTCTGGCCGGCACCAAATGCATTTCGCGATCAGAATCTTGGAAAAAAGTTGAATACGAACTACTCTCGTTTTCCCACAGACACCTTTCTAGAACTTTACAAATGGGCAAAATCCACTATTAATATTCTGGACAGGATTACTGTCCCGGTTTTTGTACAACATTCTCTTAAAGATCAGGTAGTAGCCTTTTCCGGTAGTAGACTTCTTATTGAGAAAGCGTCCTCCCGTGAAAAATTCCTGAAAGAATACAAACTGAGTGGGCATGAAATGTTTCTTGATCTCGAAAGTGATATTATTACATCAGATCTAATTGCCTACATCGAAAACTTTGAAAAGGAGCTGGTATAACCATGCTGCTTGTTTTTGTGATTGCCCTTACATCAATATCCACTGTTCCTAATAATAAAAAGTCTCCGTATTATTATTACTATCACAACCGCAACAACAATCCAGCTATGCCTGTTTCGGTTTTTATTGAAAAAGAACGACTTCTGGGACTTTCAGGTAAATCTCAACAGATTATTGAATCCTATAAAAGATTCAGCACAATGAGAGCTGGTATTCATGAAAACCGGATAAAAAATGCTCTTGAAGAAGTGATCAGAATCTACCGGATGGATCCAAAAAGCAAATCTGCTGCTTTCCTCATGGCGCTGTTTCAGGAAATAGAAGGAAAACGCATAGAAAATCCAGAAATTGATGTCACTCAAAGTTCATGGATCTATTTGAATCTTCTGGTAAATTATTTCAACAGAGATTACGAGTCTGCATATAAAATTCTATCAAATTCATACCTCGATCAGCAGCAGGATCTAATTTTCAGTTTTCATCTGGGGAGAAGGCTTTATGAAGGCGGTTCTCTGGGTTTAAGTTATATGGCTTTTCGTAAAGCCCTGAGACTCGTTGAAAACCAGTGGTCAAATTTAGGAATATCAAAGAATGTTAGAAAACTTGTATACCGAGAACTGATCCTGTGGCTCGCGGATATCTCAATTCTAACTGGATATTACAACAAAGCATATGGCATACTTCGTTGGCTTAAGAAATCTTCAATTGGAAGCGCGACCGCTTCCATGGTCAAATGTGAGTGGGTAGATCTCGATGCTGGTAAGTGCAGTGAACAGTCATACAATACTCTGCCATATTCGGAATATCTTTTTGAAAAATCTACTGTTTCCAGTGATTTCCACTCCGCGCTGGAAGTCTGGTCCAGGGAAAAAACCCGGGGACCAGAGCTTTTTAATTCCTTCTCAAAAAGGCACAGTATCTGGGTCAAAAATAACAATCTTGAAAAATTTTTATTCTGGCTAAAGAATAATCAATAACCCGCCGATTAAACTAACGTAACGAAAGGGAGTGTTGAGAATGGAAAATCAGAATAAAAATCTTCCACCACCAGTGAACATCAATTGGGATGAAAAGCGAGTCCATAAAAGGTTCAAGTATGTTGTTGAAGTTAGTATAAAATCCTCTCATAATTTCTTTACAGGACTTACAAATGATATAAGTGAAGGTGGTCTTTTCATCAACACATTTGATATTCAACCCCTTGGTACTATTCTGGATATTCAGATACTTCTTCCAGGAATGGAAAAGGAAACTACTCTTCGAACTGAAGTAGTCTGGTTAAGGCCACCTACAGAGATGAATTCTACAGATTCTCAGGTTGGAATGGGCCTCAGACTGATTGATCCAAGCGACGAACTTTCAAATGCAATTAAGCGCTACGTTCGAAGGCATGAACCCATGTTTTATGATGTTTGATTTTGGTGGTTATTTCTGCCGCTTGCCAAAAATATATCATAACTTTTCAAAGTGTTATCCTTGCTTTCTCTCTCTACTGACTGGATCACGCTGTACTGACAATCTGAGTATCCGGCAAATTCGAAAGCATTGAACATATCCTCAGTGGAAAATCCAAAATGAAAAACCCCTGTATTGTCTTTATGAAAGCCACCATCTTCCTTTGCAAGATCAATAACTACTACCAGTCCTCCCGGAAGTAATAGTTCCTTCATTTTTTTTAGATGACTGTGATAATCATCCACATGGTGAAGCATCATTGACATGAGAACATAATTATAATTATGTTTATAACTATTAATTTCTTCTTCAAAACCTGCTACTTTTATGTTTGAAATGTTTTCTTTCTTTATCTTTTCGGTAATTACATGTCTCATTTCTACTGATGAATCCCAGGCGTGAACTTCTTTGCAGATTCTAGAAAGAGGAATAGATAAAAGACCTGTTCCACATCCGTAATCCAGAACTGTAGTTTTTGAGAAATTAAATGTATTTACTATAGAATTAAAATGGTTCTGAGCCATTTTTATTCTTTCGGGTTTGTCATCCCAGCTGGCGGCGGACTTATCAAATATTGATTCCATTGTGTAAAACCTCATGTTGTAAAAACCATTAAAAAAGGTATAATAGATAACAACTTTTACGGGGTAATCAATGAAAAAAACTTTATTTTCATCACTGTGCGTTTTTATCGTATCCTTTTTCCCACTGAGTGCGTGGGGTCAGAGTGAACTGAATCCTGCCATTTACGTGATGCTTGATACATCAGGGAGTATGCTTGAAACGCCCCTTGGGGTACCAACATACGGTGATGGAAGTACTGAGCATCCGTCCGTTACAGGGCTTGAAAGTCGTCTTTACATGGCAAAAAACGCCATAACGACGGTTGTTAACGCCTACGGTGAAGTCCGCTGGGGCTTTGCACGGTTCAAGCAATCAAGTGGACTGAACTATTTCTGCATGTGTTCCGACGAAGACGACAATAATCCATCCTGTACAGGAGGTAACGGTCTGTGGCATACGAGTGATGCATGCAACATGTGTGATCTCAGCGATCCTGAATACCCTGACTACGATCTTCCGGGAACTCACGACCGGGTGTGTATCAACTACGTCGGAGGCATCTATCCCGGCAACGGT
>JAHJMN010000132.1 GCA_018821305.1 Myxococcota bacterium | reverse complement strand
CTAGACCGCTTGCGGAGTAATACGATTGTGACTCGGTTTAAAGAAATGCTTCAGGAATGAGCCCCCTGATTGTCCTGTTCCTGCTACTGATTTCCTGTTTCCCTGAAATTTTAAACAGGGACTCAGGAAGTCAGGCAAACAGGGACAGGCGCAGGTCATAAACATGTAATATCAATTTAAAATTACAAAAACTTGAAGCAAATATTCACTTTTTAGATTTCGATCCTTTTACTCATGAAGGGGTCTAATGGCTATAATTTGAATAAATCTTATTTTCGATAGTATACTGCCTCCCAGTTCTGGAGGTTATTATGATCAGATACTTTAATGGCTTTATGAGAGGAACCGCCGTAGGTCTTGGGGCGTTTGCCCTTTTAAATTCCGTGATTTCTCTTTTCAATTCTTCGTTTAATGCTAATTGGTGGTGGATTCATGGATATTCAATTTCCGGTGTTTTTCTTTCCCTGATAATTCTGTGGGCTTCGGGAGTTATTTTCACAAGGAAGTTTTTGAATACGGAAAAAACAGGTTGGAGGGTTTTTGTTGCACTGCCCCTTGGTGCAATAAGTTTCCTGACGTTGGCAAATTCATTCAGTTTTTACTACCTGTGGTGGTCCGGACAATTTCGCCCCTCGATCTTTATACCACTGAGTCTTGGTATATTTATTGTTTCAAGTTATGAATTATACAGAGCATTATCAGATAAAAATGAAACCAGCCTTCCAGTAATTTCACTGGTAGCTGGTGTTGGCGCTTTTGCAATTTTATTTCCCCTTGCTCAGGTTTATATGTTCGGAAAATCCGATTATGCCCGAAAGACGGATGCAGTGATTGTTTTAGGAGCAAGGGTTTATGCAGATGGAACACCTTCGGATGCCTTGAAAGATCGTGTAAAAACAGCGGTAAATCTTTATAAACGGGGCCTTGCGCGTTTTATCATAATGAGTGGAGGTCCTGGAGATGGCAGTGTTCATGAAACTCTAGCCATGAAAACCATGGCGATGAAATTGGGTGTTCCTGAAAATGTCATAATCAGAGATGAAAAAGGATTGAACACATCCGGGACAGTAGTTGGTGTTCAGGAAATAATGAAAAAATACGAAATCAGAACTTTACTGGCTGTCAGTCATTTTTATCACCTGCCAAGGATAAAACTCGAATTTGCACGAAAGAGTATCAATGTTTATACTGTTCCAGCTAAAGAAACCTACAACCTGACAAAACTCCATTTATACGTTGCCCGGGAGATCCCAGCCCTGATGTTTTACTGGATTAAACCGGTTTTCAAATTTTAAAAAATCCTGCTTTTAAAAACTGAATAAATAATAAAAATTATTAAAAAAAAACTAAACTTTTAAACCAAAAAACCGATTAGAAAAAGAGTCAACTTTATAAGAAATCGGTGAACATTTTCAACCGTAACAAAAAACTTTCATTAAGACCGCTTTTGGTTTTTAAGGGCATTAATCCTGAAGCGGTTTAATGAAAACTATGAAAGGATTTGTGATGAATCGGTTGAAGAAACTTTCAATAAAGTGGAAAATCCTTATACCCACTGCGGTCCTGGTTATTGCTATTTCAGTATCAATTACCATTGGAAATAACAAATCAACGGAAAATATTTTTACCAGAGAAATAAAGCAGAATATCCAAAGCTTTCGCAATGATGTTAAAACAAGGCTGACAGGAAGAACAGAACAGTCAAAAGTTTTTGCTCTTATGGTATCAAATAATGAGCAGATCAGTAGTCTTTTTGCCAAAGCCTTGAGTGCAGAGAAAAGAGTATTTTCTCCGGAAGCAGATCAGTTCAGGGCTTATTCACTAAAATATATGGAAAAAATAAAGAAAGAGTCCGGTATAAAGGATATAAGAGTTCAGTTTCACACACCGGAAGGTCAATCAGTTTTTCGAACCTGGAAGCCAAAGAGATTTGGAGATGATCTTACTGCCTTTCGGAAAACGGTGGTGAAAGTTAACGAGACTAAAAAACCAATGTCCGGTATCGAAGTTGGTAAATTTGCTGTACCGGTTCGCACCGTTGCTCCTGTATTTTATAATGATAAACACATAGGAAGTGTTGAATACATAGATGATATTGGAAAAATATTTTCGACTACTGTTGATCCTAACATGGATATTGCGTTTTTTATGATTACTGAAACCGCAAAAAATGCTGGAAGAGAAATCAATACAAAAAACATTGTAGGTAAGTACTTATTGAATAACAGTAATCACAAAGATTTTTTTCAACTGGAATCAAAGGAGTCCATCGAATCAAAACTCAATGCGTCACTTAAAAAAGAAAACTATTATCCTGGTAGCAATAGTGTTTTACTTGCATTTCCAATTGAAGATGTAAATGAAAAACCAATTGGAGTTTTTGTTATAAGATATAATAAACTTGAAAAGAATGCATTTTTCAGGAAGACAATAATAAGAAATACTCTGATTACAGGCATTTTAATAATATTACTACTTATAATTTTATTTGTTATTATAAGCAGGGTTGTTGCACAGATAAAAAATGCATCTGTACAACTGGAGCAAATTTCCTCAGGGGATGGGGATCTTACAGTTCGACTGAAAGTAGACACGGAAGATGAAATTGGAGATCTGGCAAACAATTTTAATATTTTCGTTGAAAAAATACAAAAAATAATTGCCCGCGTTTCCAATACTACCGGAAGTATTTTTTCTGCATCTCAAGGAGTTGTAGAAAATGTTGCAGTAATCGCAGATGGTTCTGAAAAAATCAATAATATGACAGCTCAAGCAGCTTCCGCAGTTGAAGAGCTATCTGTTGCATTCAGTGAGATAGCAAAGCGCACCGAAGAAGGATCAGACAGTGCGAAAAGTGCATCAAAAGCAACGGGAGGAATTTCTCAATCAATAAACACCATTGCTGCGGGAACAGAAGAACTTTCGTCAACCATATCTTCCGTTGCTGCTGCAATTGAAGAAATGACAAGTGCGCTATCGGAAATTGCCCAATCCAGCGCTCAAGCAGCTTCTGAAAGTAATCGCTCCAATGAACTGGCTCAGAATGCCTGGAGTCTTATGGAGGAAATGTCAAAAGCCGCAAATGATATTGCGAAAGTAGTAGAAATAATTAACGATATTGCTGATCAGACAAATCTCCTTGCACTTAATGCTACCATTGAAGCAGCAAGCGCTGGGGAAGCGGGGAAAGGATTTGCCGTTGTAGCAAATGAAATAAAGCAGCTCGCACGACAGACTTCACAAAGTACAGATACGATAAAAAATCAGGTGGAACGAATGCGTCAGGCAACGGACTCCTCAATATCCTTTATAAAGCAAATAAAAGAACAGATTGAAAATATAAATAATCTGTCAAATGTTATTGCTGTTGGAGTGGAGGAGCAAAGTGCGACAATTAATGAAATTAGCTCATCTGTAGCATCCGGTGCAGCAGCAAGTAATGAGATAAGTGCGTCAATACAAGAAATTTCGATGAATGTAAATTACACCTCAGAAAAAGCGGACGGGATAGCTCACGGTATGCAGGAAATTGCCTCGGCAAATCAGGAAGTAAGTTATGTAGTGACTGAAGTCAGTAGAACCATAGCTGAAATCAATGATAAAACAGCAAAATCCAATGCCGGAATACTTCATATAAATCAAGAAACAGCATCTCTTGGAAACATGGTAGATGACTTAAAATCCGTAATATCTCAATTCAAAGTTTAGACCGCTTGCGTAGTAATACAATAGTGACCAAATTTAAAGAAAGCTGTAAGGAAAAAGACCCTGTTTGTCCCCTTGCATTTTTGCAAAGCAAAAATTGCCTCCCTGTTCCTGTTCCTGTTCCTGTTCCTGTTCCTGCTACTGCTTACCTGTATCCCTGAATATTTTTAACAGGTAACAGGGTCAGGAACAGGGCCTAACCATCCAATATCAATTAATAATTGAAAAGAATGTAATTTTTAATTAAATTTCCCAATTTCGATCCTTTTATTCTGCAAGCGGTCTAATATCAATGTAAAATTACAAAAACTTGAAGCAAATATTCACTTTTTAGATTTCGATCATTTTATTCCGCAGGCGGTCTAAGTCCAATGCTGATCGGTTAAGGCGTATTAGTTGATATTGTTAACAAAAACAAGAATAATAAGTATTAGTAAAAATATTCAGGGAGTCAGAAACAGGAGCAGAATCAGGAAACAGGGTCTTGTTCCTGAAGGTGTATATGCCGATCCTGAATTGAAAGCGATCTTAATGCCACAAAAACACTTACCTTCAAAGTAAACACCCCTGTCCCCTGATTGCCTGTTTTGCTGACTACCTGTTTACCTGAAATTATTTGTTACGACTTCAATTAAAAGCTCTTGTTTAAAAAGTTTCAACTGATCAAAACCCCTGTTACGTTGTATTAGTTCGTGTCCTGTCATTAGAAACGCTTCAGGAGAAAGACCCTGATTGTCCTGATCCTGATCCTGTTTGCCTGACTTCCTGACTCCCCTGTTAAAAAATCAGGGCACAGGAGATCCGCGGATTCAGCGTCGCATCGGTATGCAGGGGTGTTGTCATTGGGGCTGATGTGATTACCCCAACACCCACCAGGGATCCTTGATACCTCCGGTATCTTTGATCCCTTCGCTAGGATGTGTGAGCCACGTCGTAGCTCATTTCCCGGTGTTTCTTTTTGATGTTAGTTAGTTAGTTAGTTAGTTAGTTCGTGTCCTGAAATAGCCTGAAATAGGGTGAATTTGCCAAATCGGGCTTTTTTTCTGAATTAGTTCGCTCATACACATTGTTTTCGCAACAACATTACGCATTTTATTGAAATTTTTGCGCTTTTTAAATACACCAATTCGTCTTTCCCCGATTTCTCTGCATTTTTTACCTTCTAAACAAATTAAATTATCAACTTTGAAAGTTTCAGAATGTTGTAGACTGCGATGCTAGATGGCTTTGATGTTTTTAGAAGAGAAAATTGTTCTACTCTTCCTGATCATTGTCAACTGATATATTTCATTTGTTTTTTTCAGAATTTATTCAGAAAACTGTTTTAAAATACTTGATTTGAGTAGCGGAACAGGAGGTAAATGGGGTCATCGCTGGTTGGGTTCACTACAATGGCTCCGTCAGGATAATCGTCGTTTCGGTGAATCTGGTGGGCACTTGAGGGTTTGCTCCCATCTGAGTATGCAAAAACTGAGATTTCTTGTCCAATTTCAAGGTTTTCGCAAATAAAGTCAATAACGTCCAGTATGGTGCCCGTGGTGAAATCAGTACTGTGAACTCCAAGATCATTCCAGTAGTCGATATCCTGATCTTCATGCCAACCTTTTTCAAAGGCTGGACCTAAAAGAGAATGATGAACTGAAGTATAGGAAATGTCCACGGCGGAAACCACAAGGCGCTGAATGCCTCCCGAAATGGAGAGCTGCAAAGTTACATGAGAACTGTTTGGTAATGCGCAATCCTGATCCTGAGGACGCACAATAGCTATTAATGTTCCGTCAGCTCTGCCGTTTGTTTTTGTGAAAAGAGACCCGAACTGATCTTCCGTAGCGCAGTTTTCAGCTTTTATGTCACAACTGTTCACATTATTGCCTGCATCATCACCGGCATCCGACTTATCTGAGGTACTGTCATCACATCCAATAAGAAAAATAAGCAAAAAAGTTAAAATCCAGTGTTTTCGTTTTTCCCACCGTTTAAAATTGATAAAGGCCGGTTTTTTCAATTGGTTGTATGATTTATTCATTGGCTTTTCTAAACCTCTCAGTGGCCTTAAGCACCACCAGTTGCCACCCTGATACAAAGAAATGAAAAAATGTTCAAGAACTCTCTTTTACAAATCCCCGGGGACCTGTCTTCACGATATATTTACTATCCAGTGTTTAATTTTTAATCTTTAAGTCTTATTTATACTATACGCTAATTAATTTGTGTCACTATTCAATTAATTGTAATTATTTCAACAATTCTAAAGGATTTTCCTTTTCTTTAAAAGGATTCGTACTATATTGCAGACAGTGGATGTTTCATTCACTTTGTTTTTGTAAAAATAAACGAAAGGGTCATTAAAATGAAAAGTACAGTTTTACTTATTTCTCTTCTTCTTATTTGCAGGGTGTGACGAAAGCAGCGAAGGCTGTCAGGATCTCCCTACTTCATTTCCACAAGACACAGTTTTATCAGGGTGTTACAACGCCTATGCCACTCCAGTGATCGGTGAAAACGTCATAATCACCATGGAACCGGGAACCGAGATCACTTTTGCTCCGGATACCGGCCTTGTATTTACTCAAGGTCAGGGCCTTATTGCACGGGGCACCGAAACAGATCCCATTATCCTTACGGGTGAAGTAAAAACAGCAGGTTCATGGGCAGGTATTATTTTCGACAGCAGCGCCGAAGCCAACTACCTTGAACATGCCGTTATTGAATACGGTGGCTCACTTACCGCTAACAACGATCCCGAAGCTGCCGGAGTCAAACTGACTTCCGACTCAATACCCGTTATCCTGAATATGGCGAATGTAACCGTTCGTTACTCAGGCAACTGGGGAATCTGGCTTACTGATAGTGCACAGTTGCCCGTTTTCGAAAACAACATTATCACCGAAAACGACGCCCCAGCCAGTGTGTCATCATTTGGTGCCCATTATCTTGACTCCGAATCGGATTATTCAGGCAATGATTCTGATCTGGTCACCGTAAGAAGCAACATAGTTGAAAGTACACTCTGGTCCGCCATAAACGTTCCATGGCTTCTCACCGATACACTGATCGTTTCAGGGGACTGGGAACTTGAGCCGGGATGCATCATCGAAATGTACGAACACGCCTCCATTTACATTGCCGGTGACGATTCTTCTATGAATGCCGAAGGCACCGCCGAAGCTCCAATTTTAATAACCGGGCACGAAAAAACCGCCGGCTACTGGGACAGCATCGTCTTCGATACAACAAACAATGCTCTTAATATCTTCACTCACACAACCGTTGAATACGGCGGTGATGGTGATGAACAATACGACCTCGGACTCATCGTTGCTGTATCAGACTCTGCTGGCGTTTCCATAAGCGTTTCCGACTGCGTTCTGCGCAACTCGTCATCCGCCGGTATCTTTCTTGGATTGTATCCAAGTTTCAACAACAACATCGAAACATCCAACGTTTTCTCTGACAACGCCGGTGGCGACTTAATCATTGAAGAGTAATCTCGAAGTAAAAATCAGCGAAAAACCCTACAACAATTACCCGGCAGCATCAGAACATAACAATTTATTATTAATGTTAAATTGTTACGACCTGATCCTGATCCTGTGTGCCTGACTTCCAGAATCCCTGTTAAAAAATTTCAGGAATACAGGTAAGCAATTTGCGCAGCGAATGCGGTATAGGAAATCAGTAGCAATAACAGGACAATCAGGTAAGTTATTCGCGCAGCGAATGCGGTAGAGGGCGCTTTTCTGAAGGGTTTCTTAAAATGTCTCTCTTTTTTATTATTGGGAGACCGGTAGAACTCAGTGGGGTTCTGCTTCGGGGGATTTTCTTTTTGTGTAAAATGACAGGCCCATGAGGATTTTCATGCGTTTATTGGGAACAACGGTGCGGGCGATTCTTGACCATTCCTGATACCACGACCACATTTCTTCCACAGCTTTATCAACCTCCTCCCGATCCACATTCCATTCGGAACCAGTGGACGAGTAAGTTTTCATTTGGCTCATGGTTTGATTAATCGAATCAATGTTTGCCTGGTCAAGTCCGCGCTTTGCAAGAAGTGCAGCCGCATCAGTCCATGGACTGTCCGTGCGGGATCGGATGTCTTCAAGATGTCCGACAAAAGCCATTACACTGCGTATCACCGATAAACCGCTTTGTTTTGATACTTTATTAAACAGGGCCTTGTGAACATCGGGATAGCGACGGGATAAGGCCGCATCGGCCACATCAAACCAGGTATTTTCCCAGGCATCTAAAATGGCTGGAAAATTTATTGTTTTTTCATATTCTTCGATATTTGATCGATTTAGAGTCCTCCCGCTTGCGGCATCGAAAAGGGCCCATCCGGTGGCGAGTTCCTCATCGTCAAACCCGCGTTTTTTCATAATTTGTGCTACGGGACTGTTCTGGAAGGACATGAGAAATCGCAGTACCCGGTGAAGTTTATCCTCGTGATTTGATCTACCCATAGTTTTTATGTCCTTTCTCCCTCAAAGCCAGTGAAATTTTCGGCTTCTTTAACAATGTACCTATTAAATAATACAATGTACCAATTTACAAGTATAATTTTATGTTCTTTAATTGCTTTTATACCTAATTTATTTTCATTATACTATTTATATATAT
>JAHJMN010000131.1 GCA_018821305.1 Myxococcota bacterium | reverse complement strand
ATGATTTACTGAATATAATTGACCCCTGATTCCCTGTTCCTGAATCTGTTTCTGTTTCTGATTCCCTGAAATATTTAAATCCTTATAACTGCATTTAGTTTTGTTAACAATATCAACTAATACGCCTTAACCGAGCAGCATTGTGATTAGACCGCTTGCGGAGTAATACGATAGCAACTTAATTCAAAGGAGGATTTCAGGAAAAAGACCCTGATTGTCCTGTTCCTGCTACTGATTTCCTGTTGCCTGATTTTTCTTAACAGGGATTCAGGTAGTCAGGAAAACAGGTTCAGGATCAGGGCGTAAACATCAAAAACAATTACATAATTACAAAATGTAGTTTGAAAACATTCACTTTTCACGTTTCGATCCTTTTATCCCGCAAGTGGTATAGATCAAAGGATCGAGAGTAATAAAGTGAATATTTGCTTCAAATTTTTATAATTTTACATTGATTTTAGAAGTTTATGACCTGATCAGGTAAATCAGGTGTTGAATTTCTATAGAAACAGAGAATAATACAACCTGTTGTTGATGATTTGACAAATCATGACCGTTTTCGGACTAAAGTATCGAGAGGCGCTGATAGTTGGGGTTAACTTTAATGATCTTTTATATCAAACTGAAATCAACAGGATGGAGGAAGCGTAATGGATAATGAACAGGCGGGAAAAATTCTTGATTCTATATTTGACAGGGTTGCCGAGGGTATTGCTCCCATGGAATCACCACAGGAACTTGCCCTGAAATATAAGAGTAAATATCCTGGACTTTCTGTGGATGAGATTGCACTAAAACTTGTTGCCTGTGAGGGCCGGAAGAATTTTACAACGGGTTTTCTCACAGGAATCGGTGGTATTATCACACTTCCTCTTGCCATAAGTGCATCACTGCTGTCTTCGTGGCTTATTCAGGCAAGACTTGTCAGTGCCGTAGCAATTTTATATGGCCATAATATAAAAGATGAGAAGATCCGTACCCTGATGAAACTCGCTCTGACCGGAGATGCGGTTAAAGAGATCCTCAAGGGAGCCGGGGTAAAAATCGTAAACTCCATAAGTGCAGCCCTTCTAATTAAGCTGCCGGCAACGGTTTTCATCGAAATAAACAAGCGTATAGGCTTTCAGGTTCTAGCAAAACTTACTCAGCGCAGTGCTTCGACCTTTTTAAAAGTAGTTCCGGTAGCTGGAGGCATATTTTCCGGTGGTTTTGACTACTACACTACAGTAAAAATTGGAAAAACAGCAATCAGGATCTTCTCTGATCCACAAAACATGATTATAGATGAGGAAGAGGCGGACGAAAATTCTGCAATAAACTGCTGAAGCAGCGCGAAAAAAAGTTGACTTGCGCCTTCGTATAAACTATATGTTCCCCGTTTCGGATCTTTGTGTCCGTTTTTACATGGAGGTTTACCATGGGTGTATCAAAAAACAACCCTAATGCTCGTGATAACCAGAGACTGGTTGTAAGTTGTCCTGAATGCGGTACGGAAATGGCTCTTATCAAGAGAATTCCCGGTGGAATGGTTTATGTATGTCCAAAAGACAACAATTCTTATCCAATTTTTAGAAGATCCTATCTTGATCTTCCTCATAAATGGATTAGGAAGTAATTCTTCTCCGCTCCACTTGAATATTTAATATCTGATTTTTCAGTAACCGCATGGGAAGTGTACCTTTCAATGCGGTTATCCTTTTAAAAAACAAAAAAATCATTCAGGCAGATAATCACCATCCGGATTACATTCGGATTTGGTTAAAAACGATCTCTGCCTCATAAAAAGAAATAAACAGGAGTATTTACCATGAAAATTCAGGGTAAACTTAATTATACTGAAATTTTTACAGACTACGTTGACGAACAGGCAATGAGTCAAATTTATCAATTACTTGCAAATCCGGCAGCGGAAAATGCAAAAATTGCGATTATGCCCGATGTTCATGCGGGCCGTGGAAGTATAGTCGGACTTACGATGACTTTCGGAAAGTTTATTATTCCATCCATAGTCGGTGTTGATATCGGATGCGGAGTTTTAGCCGTGAATCTTGGACAGCAACACCCAAATCTGGATCGGTTTGATAAATTTATCCGCAAAAATCTTCCTGCGGGAAAAGAAGTTCATTCAGAACCCAGAAGCGATCTGTTCAGTCCATCAAAAGAACTTGAACATTTGATTGAAAAGGTATGTCCAGGAGATTATCAGCGCGTCATGTGCAGCGCAGGCAGCCTTGGAGGTGGTAACCACTTTCTGGAACTGGATCGAGACCCGGAAGGTAACATCTGGCTCCTTATTCATTCAGGAAGTCGAAATCTGGGACTTAAAGTCTGCGATTACCATGTTTCCAGAGCAAAGGAATGGATTCGTAAAGAGTTCCGTGGTGCCGGTGCATGGCACCAGATGGAGTATATGCACATTGACGATGGAGGGCAGGAATATCTTGATGATATGAAAATAACACAAGAATTTGCACTTGATAACCGAAAAGTTATGGCGGAAATCATTGTTTCCGAGTTTTTCAAATTGAATATTAAGAAACTCGAAACAATATCAAGTATCCATAATTATTATAATTTTAACGATAATATCGTTAGGAAGGGAGCAATCTCAGCTCATGAAGGCGAAAAACTTGTTATACCGCTCAATATGCGAGATGGTGCCATCTTCGGCAGTGGTAAAGGGTTACCTGACTGGAATTTTTCTGCTCCTCATGGGGCAGGAAGAAAATATTCACGGGGCAAAGCTAAAGAAGTCATAAGTCTGAAAGCATACCGGGAATCCATGAAAGGGATTTTCTCATCCTGTATAGATACAAATACTCTGGATGAATCGCCACTCGCTTATAAAAAGTCTGATCACATCATCAAGGCTACCGAAGAAACAGTTAATATAGATTTCATAGCCAAACCAGTATGGAACTTTAAATCGTCGTTCTGAGTTAGACACTATTTTATAATATTAAATTGACCATCGTTAGTTGTGGATGAGTTGCAGTCCGTATCGCATTCTTTTCGGGGATTTGGAGGAATTGGAGGAAGATATGCCGGTTTTTCGTGCATAACTGAAAAACTCTTTTCACTTGTTTCTTTCTTTTCCTCTTTCTTCTCCGGAATGTCTTTCAAGTCATCAGGAACCTTTTTTTCATAAACAAGATTTTTTACAGGTACTTTTGCCGCAGTGCTGTTTTTATCTGATGAAAATCTCCGGTCATACACTTTGTACATTGGACCATTTTCAACTACTGGTTCTTCATTGAGATTCTTCGGAACAGGCACCGGAGGAACATAGTCCTTGCGTCCTTTTTTCCCGCTTTTACACGAAAATCCCGTAAATAAAATCATACTTGTAATCAGAAAAATAAAATTCCGGTTCATTTCTTCTTATTACCACTCGGAGTTCTACTTTTCAAGAATCTAAATCCTGACAATGACGATTGCTGATGGTATATCCTGAAAATTGAGGTGTATTTTTATGTGGAACTTATATTTTTTGAATAATGAATATTTTCTTGAGGCTGGCACTTTCAATAATACTAAAACAGAGTCGGAAGTCTTTTGTTTTCTAAATTCAAATAATGATAACTGCTATTTCTCCAGATCCGACAGGTTTTACGATCTTTCAAAAAAAGTAGGACTTATAAGAAAAGCAGTTCCGGAAGATATGAATGAAATCCTTCGATTCGGCTATGATGCATGGAATGAGGATCGCGACATGGAGGCCTTTCTAAAATCCTATGAATCAAGTATGGATCATCTTACGGGGCAGCGTTACCTGATAGAAAACAATGAAGAAATAATCATGGCGGATTTGAATACAATTCGTTTTTCCCGTGATGTGGTGGGAATTGCTTCTGTCGCCTGCAAGCCGGAAAACCGAAGGGAAGGATGGATATCAAAACTGCTTTCTGCAGTGATTCTCCTGTTAATTTCGGAAAATCCGCGAATGAAATTTCTTTTATTTTCTGAAATTGAACCAGATTTCTACCGTCGATTTGGTTTTTACGAGCTCCCCTTGCAGAATTTTCTTCCATCTGTAGCCATGGGTCGCAGTGAATCAGGTTTTACTATGCAGGAACTTGCTTTTATGAATCGATACTTCTGAAAAATCCAAAACTAGACCCAATGCTGATCGGTTAGCGAATTTTCAAGTAAAATAATTAATAAATACAACACTATTTATTAACTACAGGTAGACAGGCATTCAGGAAATCAGGGGCAGCAGCAGGCCCCCTGTTTTCCTGTTCCTGCTACTGATTTCCTGATTTTTTAGCAGGGAATCAGGAAGTCAGGAAAACAGGTTCAGGAACAGGTCGTAACCATTCAATATCAATTAATAATTAAAAAGAACGTAATTTTTGATTCAATTTTCTTATTTCGATCATTTTATTCTGCAAGCGGTATAGACCGCTTTCGGAGTAATCGAAATTTGAAAAGACTAAATGTTTTTTTACTGTGCTGGTTTTAAGAAAACAGGAGTAGAAGTGAGAATAATTTCTATATTTTCGCCGGGTTCGATTATTTCTGATGGGTTTTCAGGATCAGTTATGGTGTATACTTCCAGACTGGATTCCGTGGAAAAAGTGATCGTAGAAACTGCATTTTCGTCGGATTCAGTAACTGCCCACAGAGCAAAACCTTCACCATCGGGGTATTCAATCATTACGCCTCGGAAATTATCCCCAAAAAAGAGATTATCATCGAGGGGGGAAACCGATACAGCGTCGTTTGTGAGGGTTTTCAGGGCGCTGTATGCACGTCCGGCCTGGGTTATCTGGGCTTCGGAAGTTTCTGATAAATCTACGGTATCAAGGTAAAGTCCCATATATGAAAACGGAGTTGTGCTGTCACCCGCTGCAGCAGTATCTGTCAAAAGAAACCAGTCTATACCACTGACTCCATGACTATGGGAGACGAGCATTAACTTTAAAAGGTAGTTTGCAGCATAGTCTTCACCCCCTGGATTATCGCCAACTACCAGATGCGGGGCACCGGATTCAGTGAAAATAATATATTTTTCACCAGCGTTGTTTTCCGTCAAAACATCCATATGTCCTGTCAATTGATTTTCAAACCCGATGATTCCGGAATCGGAATTTCCACCTCCGAAAATCGGGTAATAATGAAGGGAGTGAACATCAAACCAATTACTCCCACGAAGGGGATAATCATCAGTCACAGAGCCATCTTCAGGATTGTCAGTGTATCTCATTATTGCATCGGCAAATGACTCATATCCAATACCTCCAGTGGCGACAAGTCCATTGGGATCAACGTGTTTGATTACTTCATAACTGACACGAAGCATTCTTATGTAATTAAAAATACTTCCGTTAAACCGAGGAAGGTCATCCTTTGAAGGTGGTGAATCCCACCAGTCCAGGGATGTATGCCAGTCACTTATCCAGTCCGGTTCATTCCATATTTCCCAAATTTTTATGTAATTATGGTAAACACTTACCGTATCGAAAACATACTTAGCCCAGCAGTTGTCAGGATTGACTACCCCTTCTGAATCCCAAATCGGTTCATAGAGACCACTTGGCATATAATAAACAAGTTCCCAATCAGCAGTACCTGAAGGCGCGGTGGAACATTCGGCTATGGGTTTTGTTAAAAAAGCCACCAAGTGGCGTCCCATACCGATTTCGTGATAATGCTGAACATCCCCAACTTCAATTTCGTAACCCCAGGTCTCAAGATGACTCATGGGTAAACTCACTCTTATGCTGTTTGCCCCGGCTGCTTGCGCAATATCAGCTGTTTCAGAATCATTCCATCCCTGATTCCGGTGACCCATATTTATTCCGTAGCGCACTCCTGGAAGAGAAAGAAGTTGAAATCCTTGAGTGTTGTTATTCGTGTGATTATTGATATTATTTGAATTGTTGGAGTTGTTTGAGTTGTTTGTATTATTACTGTTATTTTGATTATTCCCATCAGGGTTTGAATTCTCACTGCAGGATATAACCAAAATTAATAATAAAAATAGATATTTAAAAATCATTGAACTCACCTTTCTTCAGATTGACTATTATTTATACTATAGTTTTTAAACTTTAAAACAAATATTTTCACATTTCATGGCATAAAAACCACAATTGAAAGGTAAAAGTATACCCTTCTTTTTTTCACAAGTATGGGGAATAACAGAATTATGATGGAAAATTTAATTTCAGAGGATATAATGCTTTTTCCAGACAGGAGTTTAATATGGTAAATCTAAGGAAATTCATAAGTTTAGCAGTTCTTTTTTCGGCAATTCTTTTAAGTTTGGGAAGTTGCAAACCAACTACAAAAGGTCCGGAAAAAGGCATTTCAACTAAAACCGGTGAAACTAAAATTGATCCGTTCACTGGACTTGAAATCATGGTTGAAACAAAGGCCGATAAAGAGTTCACCCTTTATGCGGGCCCGGAGCCACCGCCACGTCCCACAGAAAAAATGTCCGATTTCCCACCACCACCTTCGGTTGTTGCTAAACCGACTTATGGTGATGTTAAAGTACTCAGAGTTCATCCAAAGGGTGAAATTAAGAATATGGGGGCCATGACCGTTGCTTTCAATCAACCCATGGTGCCACTGACCAGTCTTGAAGAGCAACGGGCCGTTGATCTTCCAATTACAATTGAACCTAAAATTGAAGGCCGTTTCCGCTGGCTGGGAACAAGTGTTCTGGCATTTGAGCCTACGATGCGCTTTCCCTATGCTACTCAGTACAGGGTTACCATTCCCCGGGGCGTTAAAAGTGCTCTCGGAAATGAAAAAAAGGATACGGAGTTTTTTACTTTTACAACTCCGGTAGTGAAAATTGATAATCGCACTCCATCTTCCTGGGGTCATCATTCCACATTTATTCCCATTGCCCTTAAATTCAATCAGGATGTGGATCCCAATCACATTTTACAGATGGCCACTCTCTCAAGCAGCAAGGGAAATGTCGCCCTCAAGCTCGTTCCCAAGTCAGAATGGAAAAACCATAACAAGTACACATATATCGGAAATGACAAACAAATTAAGCGTGTTGTTTATCTGAAACCTGTTCGTGAACTTGACAAGAACACATATTATACATTCACACTGAAATCAGGTCTCAAATCTCTTGAAGGTCCCTTAGTTACTCTCGCACCGATTTCCTTCAGTTTTTCCACTTATCCTCCCCTGAACATAAAAGGAATTGGATGTGGATGGAATTTCGGGCCCTGCAAGCCTGGTTATTCCCCAAGAATTGGTTTTAACAACCAGCTTAAAACTTCTGATAAAGACCTGATTAAAATGATCACCATTACTCCCAAAGTGGAGAACCTGAAGATTCAGGTCAGTTATCAGAACATTTATTTCTATGGCGACTTTAAAGCGGCAACCAACTATAACGTAACTCTGAAAAAAGGCGTTGAAGATGTCTGGACTCAGAAATACGCAAGCGATTTCAAAGGTAAAATCATCTTTGAAGATGCATGGCCGGCCCTTTCCCTTCCGGCCTATCGCAATGGTGTCATAGAAAAGACACAGAACACAGCTCTGATTGTCAATGGAATCAATAACATTACTCCGGCTACAATCACTCTTCTTAAAATAGATGAAAACAATTTATTTACTGCCGTTGAAAAACTCCGCAACTGGTATTATCAGTACTACAAACCCAATCAGCCAACTGATGGCTTATCAGGTAAAAAAGTTGTATATAAAGCTAAACTCAATACCCGTAAAAATGTCGAACAGGAATATAGAGTTGATCTTAAACGTGTTCTCGGTGGTTCCGGTGGTATCGTACTTGCTGAAATTTACAGCCCTGATCTGAAAACCAATCGATGGAGTGATCCCTACCGATGGATTCTTCTTCAGGTAACGGACATTGGTATTACAGCAAAATATGATCTCGAAAAAATCATCGTCATGACCACAGGACTTACAAGCGGCAAAAGCGCTTCCGGGCTTGATATTGATATTTATAAACGTTATTATGATAAAACCTCCCGCAAATACTTATCTAAAAAAGTGTTTACTGGCAAAACTGCAAAAGATGGTTCCATCGTTGCCCCGGGCATTTTATCCAGCCGGGAAGCAGGGGCTCATCTTGTTGTAGCTAAAAACGCCACACGCGACAGTGCATATCTGGCTTTAGAACACTATGGTCAGGATGGCGGATACCTGAGTTCATACAGTTGGTGGTCCAGTTACATCCCTCACATGAAAAACCTTACCTACCAGATGTTCTCTGACCGGAATCCCTACAGAGCTGGTGAAAAAGTTCAGATCGCTGGTATTTTAAGAATGCGTTCATATGGTCCCAAGGGCTCCGTAGTTCCCGTAGAAGGGAAAGATATGAAAATAAAATATCGAATTACGGATCCCCGGGGTGCAGAAGTCCTTAAAGGTGAGACAAAAGTTGATCCCGAAGGAATGTTCCATGTGGAATTTCCTTCAAAAGTTGATGCCAGACTCGGCTATTACAACTTTTACGGCGAGCTTATCGGTTCATCAAATATTGAAGGAACTCGTACAATTTACTACGGTTTCCAGATTCTCGCCTATCGCGCTCCCGAGCACATTGTTAATGTAACCGGTTCAAACGGTCCATATTATTTCGGTGACACATATACAGCTGATATCTCCGGAAAATACACTTTTGGAGCTCCCATGAATGGTGCTGAACTTCAGTGGTCTCTGCGTCGTCAGCGTGCATGGTTCAGTCCTCCAAAACACTCGGGATTTTCCTTTGGCGTTCCCACCTGGTGGGGCGGATGGGACTATTGGGGAAGTTACTATGATTATTCTAAAGTAATCAAAAATGGTAACGGAAAACTCGGAGCGGATGGTACTGCAAAAGTTAAAGTCCAACTGGAACAGGGCAAAGATAAAGAAAAACTTCCCGGCGCCGGTTCATTTACCTTTGAAGCTCAGATATTTGATGTAAACCGCCAGAGCATAGCTGGTCGACACAGTGTAACGGTTCATCCCGCTTCCTACTACATCGGATTAAAAACGCCCGGTGGTCTTGTAAAAGAAAAGCAGGATTTTAAAATTAAGATTGTAGCCTCAGACATTGATGGTAACCGCATTGCAGGCCGCAGTGTATCCCTCCGTGCCGTTCAGACCGAATGGACCCGTAAAATGGTTAAAGACGGAAAATACTGGACGAGTAAATGGGAATCTAAAATCGTCGAAAAGGCAAAATGCAATGTTAACACCGCCGTTGATCCCGTGGATTGCAATTTCAACCTGAAAGAAGGTGGTTCCTACACCTTTGAAGCCATTTCAAAAGACGAAAAAGGTCGTGAAGCCAAATCTCATGTTTATATATGGGTTTATGGTAAAAACGTTAAAAACTGGAGACAGAAAAACGACCGGAAATTCGAAATTCTCGCAAATAAAAAAGAGTACAAACCCGGCGATGAAGCGGAAATTCTCTTCAAAGGTCCTTTTGATAAGAGTCTTGCAATTATCAGTTTTGAAAGGGAAGGTTTCATTTCACATAAGATTGTGGAACTTAAATCCCGCACTCATATCGAAAAATTTAAAATAGAAGAATACATGATTCCTAACGTTAATGTTTCCATTGCTGCGGTCCGTGGTCGTATCAATGAAAAACCAACGGAAATGGATGCAGATCCAGGAAGACCAATGTACGCCACAGGTTCCCACAACATGTCCATCAGCACTGAAAGTCGCAGGATCAATGTTGCAGTGGTTCCTTCACGCCCGGTAATCAAACCCGGTGAAAAAGTCGATGTGGAAATTCAGACTACTGATTCATCAGGTAAACCCGTTGAGGCCAGAGTTGCCCTTGCCGTTGTCGATGAAGGCGTTCTGAGTCTTTTGGGCTACACTCTTCCCAATCCAATCAGTGCCTTTAACCCCTGGAGAGGCACGGGCACAGTAATGAGTGACATTCGAGTGAATCTCCTCAAGGATCCCAAAAAGAAACTGGCCGTCAAACCAATGATGCGCCCCATGGCTCAGATGAGAAGAAGTTATAAAGCTTACGACGGTGTTTATCCTTCTGCTGCGGCCTACGGCAATGGCAAAGGTGGTGGTGGCTACAAAATGGCTAGAATGAAAGTGGCAGAAGAACGTGAAGCTTCTGTAGACGAGGCATCTACCGGATCAACCAGAAATGGCAGAAGCGGCGGAAAACTTACCTTCAAAGTTCGAAAACTTTTTGCGTCCACAGCCTATTTCAATTCCACACTGCGAACGGGACCCGATGGCAAAGTAAAAGTAACCATCCAGATGCCCGAAAATCTTACAAGTTATCGATTCATGGCCATGGCCATGGAAAAAGACGCCAAACCGCGCTACGGTCGTGGTGATGAAAAAGTTTCCATCCGCCGCAAATTCATGATCCGGCCTGCACTGCCAAGATTTGCCAACTATGGTGACAGCTTTGAGGCAGCAGTAGTCGTAAACAACATGACGGGTTCTACGGGCAAAGCTACAGTTAAGATTGAAGGCGTAGGATTCGAACTTCTTGATAAAAATACTAAAACCGTTGATGTAGAGAACGGCAAACCCGCAGAAGTCTACTTTAAAGTCAAAACTCTGTGGCCGGGGCAGGCACGCTTCAGATTCTCAGGATTCATCGGTGAAGAAACAGACTCCGTGGAACCTCCTCCCGTAAAAGTCAACGTGCCTTCATCTTCCGAAGCAACGGCAACTTACGGTGTTACGGAAACTGCCATTGCTCAGCCCATCAAACCGCCAAAAAATATCATGAAAAACTTTGGTGGTCTTGATATTCATCTTTCGTCAACGGCTCTAACGGGTCTTCAGGATGCTGTTTTGAAACTCGTTGATCATCCATATGATTGTGCGGAATCCATAGCATCCAGACTGATTCCCCTCATTACCCTGAAGGATATTCTTTCAGAGTTTAAAATCGCAAAAATCAAGGATCTTGACGCTCAGGCAGCTATGGGTCAGCAACTTATTAATAAGTTACTTACCTACCAGAACTATTCCGGTGGATTCAGTTACTGGCCGGGCCACTACTACACATCTCCCTTTGTATCTGTTTATGCCACCTGGGTTTTATACATGGCGAAAAAAGAAGGATACAACGTCCCTGAAAACAGCCTTACCCAGGCATCAACATACATAATGCGTCTATTACAGGACGATTACTACTGGCGCAACTGGCGAACATATTATTACTACAGCTGGACAACTAAGTTCTTCGGATACTGGGTTTTAACCCAACTCAGAAACGAAAAATGGGTCAGCAAATATTATGTAACCGATGACAAAATCAAGCGCTCCACCAATGATTTCTTTGCAAACCGCGATAAAGTTGGTTTATTTGCAAAAGCATTCCTCATGGCTTCCATTTACCGTATGCACGGCGAAAATTACGAAGTCAAAGAACTCATGAGACTTATTCAGAATTCCGCCGTGGAAAGCGCCCGGGGCATCCACTTTGCCGAAAGCACCGCAGAAGATCTTAAACTTCTCATGCATTCAAATTCCATGAGTGATTCCATCGTTATGAGGGCATTAATGGAAGTATCTCCCAAGGATATCATGATTCCGAAAATCATGCGCGCCCTGATGGAATCTCGAATTAAAGGCTCCTGGGAAAGTTCTCTTGCCAACTCCTTTGCCCTTGAAACAGTTTCATATTATTATAGAAAATATGAAAACGTCACTCCAAATTACAAAGCCATGGTATGGCTCGGTAAAGGATATATCGGTTCCAAAGAGTACAAAGGCCGCTCCATGGCAATCACCCACAAACGAATTCCCATGGAATACGTTGCAAAACAGGGAAATGCAGACCTCGTGCTAGCTAAAAAAGGTGAAGGAAAACTTTATTATCGCCTTGGTCTTACCTACGTTCCTGCGGATCTCAAACTGAAACCTGAAGATCAGGGCTTTACGGTTATGCGTAAGTATGAACCCGTTGAAGACAAAAACGATGTTGTGAAAAATGCCGATGGCAGTTGGACAGTGAAAGCCGGAAAATACGTTCGAGTCAGGCTTACAGTCGTTGTCTCCGACCGCAAATACTACGTAGCCATTGATGATCCGTTCCCTGCCGGTTTTGAAGGTGTTGACATGCAGCTTAAGACATCAGCATCAAGCACCCTGCGTGACAACGTGAAAAACTCCGGCCGTTCCATGGGTTATTACTGGTCCTGGTACTGGTCAAGACATCCTGATCACAAAGAAATGCGTGATGAACGATACGTTCTCTTCTACGATCGACTTCCTGCAGGTGTTTATGAGCACTCCTACATCGTGAGAGCCACTACCGTGGGTGATTTCGTAGTTCCCCCCCTCAAAGCTCATGAAATGTACGCACCGGAATCCTTCGGCCGCAACGGCACCGAGTTCGTAAAAGTAGTCCGCTGATTTCCCTCCTTCAGTTTTCATTTATAACTCACGGGTAGTTAATCAAGTCTTAACAATTGCGGTTAATATTCACTTCAGTTTTTACCCATACCGTTTTCAGTCTAATCTAGAAGTTTATCGATCCTTCTAAGCTGAAAACGGTCAAAACCGCCGGACTTTGTTTCCCGGCCTAAGGAGGATACATGGTAAAGTTTTTAAGTAAAATTGCATTCATTTCGTTTCTTGCCACATCCGTTGCTTCCGCTCAGAGCCCGGATACAACAAAACCCGAAGGCGCAGAAACTCCGAAGACTGAAGTTAAAACTACAGAGGAAACTAAACCAGCCGATCCCAAGCCTGCTGATACTGAAACAAAAGCAGCCCCTAAAGATGAAGTCGGCAAAGCCATGAATCGCGAAGATGCCCCGAAAAAAAAGCACAAAAAACACAGCCGCGTTAAAATCGGAGCAGAATTCCACGGAAACTGGAATATGGATCTCAGAGATGAAGAAAATGGCGGTAATGATATAAAAGAAAGTACTTTCAATGTTACAAGAATGTATGTAACCGCAAAAGCAAAAATGGCAAGTTGGCTAACCGCCCGCACTACTCTTGATTTCGGTTATTATATGGGAAGTATCCCAGATGCTAAAAATGATCCTAATCTAGCCTATATCAAGTATGCATATTTTCAGGCAAAAGTTGCACCGGAGCAGTACATTCTCTTTGGAACCCAGGCCAGAGTATGGGTTGGAACCATGGACGAAATCTTCGGGTACAGATATGTAATGAAGTCCGCCATGGATCATTTTAAACTCTTTGACAGTGCTGATACCGGTGTTGCTTATAACGGCAGTTTCATGAATAAAATGGTCACGGTTAATGCCGGTGTTTTCAACGGTAACGGCTACAAAGACCCTGCTCCCGGTGAAGAACTCCCAAACAATCTCATTGAAGCTCGCGTGACAGTTAAGCCAATTCAGGATAAAGCCAGTCCTCTTCACGGCCTCGGAATTCACCTCTATTTTGGTACAAAGGGCTATCAATTCGATGACGGTCTTGGAAATATTGATGATTTCAGAGCCAACGTTTTCGGTGGAGCAATTTCTTTCAATCACAAATTCGTTGATTTCATGCTTGAAGCTATGATGATTAAAAATGGCATGGACGGTGACGAAGGCGCCATGGTTATTTCCCCTTACATCGCCGTAAAATGGGAGAAGTTCGCCTTCTTTGCAAACTATGCCATGTACACAGATTCCAATCGTGATGAAGATGATACCTGGACGCGCATTGTCGCCGGCATCAGCTGGAAACCGAAGAAGAACTTCGCCCTTTCCCTCAACTATCAGATGGAATCCAACAGTGGTCACAAAGGTGATGGAAACGACAAATCCGCCATCTTCGTAAGCACAATGTTCAAATATTAAAATTCTCTTAAAACTAATCTCATTTTAACTCAATTCTAACATTAATTGTTTAGTTAATGTTCTGTAATTCGATCTTTTCAAATTTACACCACACTCGGACACAGAGCATTAAGAATGAAACCCTTAAAATGATGACAGTGTTCTGAATGGCAGGTTTTCTAAACATGCTCCATTTTGAAAAAATTGAATTTCTGGACACGAACTTTTACAAATACTGCGGTCCTGCTCAGGACCCGGAGGATACATAATGAAAAAAACATTGATTTTACTTATATCTCTTATGGTTGCTGCTTGCGGCGGTGAAAAGAAGTCCGACAAACAGAATCTTTCAGGAGCCGGAGCTTCCTTCCCGTTCCCGGCTTACTCCAAGTGGGCGTATGCATATCATACCGCTACAGGCATCCAGATTAACTATCAGAGTGTCGGCAGCGGTGCCGGCGTTGCTCAGATTAAAAAGAAGACTGTTGATTTCGGTGCTTCGGACAGTCCCATGAAAGCAGCAGATCTCGATAAAAACGGCCTCATGCAGTTTCCCATGCTCATGGGCGGCGTTGTAGTTGCCTTCAATGTTCCCGGAATTGAATCCGGTAAACTCAAACTTACCCCGGAACTACTGTCCTCCATTTTTCGTTGTAAAATAAAAAAATGGAATGACCCGGCCCTCGTAGCCGCAAACGGCGATCTCAAACTCCCGGATAAAGAAATCAGTATCGTTCACCGTGCTGACGGCTCCGGAACAACCTGGATTTTCACAAACTACCTCTCCAAAGCTGATGCGGACTGGAAAAAGGATGTGGGCACCGGTAAAGCTGTAAAGTGGCCCTGCGGTATTGGCGGCAAAGGTAACGAAGGTGTTGCAGCCAATATTAAAAAAATCGAAGGAGCCATCGGCTATGTGGAATATGCATATTCTCTGCAGAATAATATTCCGTTTACACAGTTAAAAAACAAGGCCGGTAAATTTGTAAGTCCTTCCTCCGAATCTTTCAGTGCTGCCGCAGCAAACGCGGACTGGGAAAAAACTCCAGGATTTGCCGTGGTTTTAACGGATCAGCCTGGTGATCAGTCCTGGCCTATCACAGGGGCTACATTCATCCTTATTCATAAAGAGCAGTCCTCCGCGGCAAAAGCCAAGGGCATCACGGAATATTTCCGCTGGTGTTATAAAAACGGTAATGCCTCCGCTTTAAAACTTCACTATGTTCCCATGCCTCCCAAAGTGGTTGAGCTTGTGGAAAAACAGTGGAAGAACATCACCGTTGGTGGAAAAAAAGTCTTTTAGCGAATAAGTAGTTTGTGTCCTGTTAGGATTTATTAAAAGTCATAACAGGACACTACAATAAATTGAGCAACTTGCTCTTACTGTCCTGAGCAAAAAAATCGGCTAAAAATTTGATTTTTTGTATTTCAGGACAGTAACTGGATGAAAGGCTTGTGTAATGCCCTGGCGCAGTAATGGTGACCGTTTATTTCATGGAATAACTGCCCTTGCGGGGTGTGCTATTCTGATCATACTTGCGGGCATCTTAATCATTCTTTTTAATGCGTCCCTCATTTCGTTTTCAAAATTCGGTTTCGGGTTTTTCTTTTCCAGTGACTGGAATCCCGTAAAGGGAGAATTCGGAGCAATCAGTTCAGTTTTCGGCACTTTAGTAAGTACTTTTATCGCCCTGCTTATTGCCCTTCCCCTGAGCATAATGATCGCCCTCTTTTTAGTGGAATATGCGCCGCCATACATAAGTATTCCCGTGGGATTTGCCATTGAGCTTCTCGCGGCAATTCCAAGCATTGTCTATGGTATGTGGGGTCTTTTCGTACTTGCTCCATTTTTAGCAAAGCATGTCATTCCAAATCTTCAGAGAATCACAGGGCACAGTTTTATCTTCGGAGGTAAGGTCATCGGTGGTCAGGGTGTCTTCACCGCCGGCGTAATTCTAGCGATAATGATTGTTCCCTACATCACATCGGTAATGAGAGATGTTTTTCGCATGGTTCCTGATGTTCTAAGGGAATCAGGTTTCGGAATGGGCGCCACAAGGTGGGAAGTAACAAAAAACATCATGCTTCCCGCATCATTACGGGGGCTTGTGGGCGCCACATTCCTCGGCCTCGGCCGTGCCGTAGGGGAAACCATGGCTGTTACCTTTGTTATCGGCAATGGTCATAATTTCACAACTCAGATTTTCCGGGAAGGTAACACCATTGCTTCCACTTTAGCCAATGACTTCGGAGAGGCGGCGGATCAACCCCTGTTTTACGGTGTTCTTCTGGAACTTGCCCTTATTCTTTTTGCAATTACAATTGTGCTGCAGGTGGCGTCCAACTGGTGGATCCGGCATCTCGGTCGTAAATCGGGGGTACTGAAATGATACCTCGATCTCATTCAATCCGGCGCTTAAAAGAAAAACTTCTCATGGTGATGGCCATTGCCACGGCAATTTTCGGCCTTTTCATACTTTTTATAATAATAAAAGATGTGTTTTTAAAGGGAGCCAGTGTAATAAACTGGAACTTCTTTACCAGGGATATGAGACCTGCGGGGGTACCCGGCGGTGGAGTGCGCAATGCGATTTACGGAACCCTGATGATAACCGGCGTCGCGGCCCTTATCGGAATTCCTACGGGAGTAGCTGCAGGAGTTTACCTCAGTGAGTGGGGCCGACACACAAAACTGGGATCAGTTATCCGCTTCGGAGTCAACATCCTGATGGGTGTGCCGTCCATCATAATCGGCATTTTCATATACGCTGTAATAATCGTTCGAATCAAGCACGGGAGCGGCTATGCCGGAGCCATTGCCCTCAGTATCATCATGATTCCCGTTATTGCCCGCACTACCGAAGACATGTTGCGTATGGTTCCGGACCACCTGCGGGAAAGCGCTCTGGCCCTAGGAACCCCGCGGTGGAAAGCTACAATTCAGATTCTTTTCCGGGCGGCAAAATCCGGGCTCATTACGGGTATTATCCTTTCCCTTGCCCGGGTGAGTGGAGAAACGGCACCTCTTATTTTCACGGCGCGATTCAGTCAGTTCTGGCCGTCGGATCTCAATAAAGAAACGGCGAACCTCACGATGACAATCTATAATTACGCACCACAACCCTACGATGACCTTGTTAAAATCGCCTGGGGTGCATCTTTACTCGTAATGGGGGCCGTTCTTATTATAACAATTATCACAAGAATTACTTTCGCCGACCGGATGAACAAAAAATAACAAAGTGAGCTCATGATGGTTGAGACAAAGACCGATTCAAAAGCATTCAAGACTACCACCAGACAGAATCTGGAAAACGCCATTCCCGCTATTTACACGGAAAAGCTTAACTTTTTCTATGGCAATCAGCAGGTGCTTTTCGATAACAATCTGGAAATCAAAGAAAAGGCCGTTACAGCCATCATAGGACCTTCGGGGTGCGGCAAATCCACTCATATCAGAATTTACAACCGGATTTTTGAACTTTATCGGGATCAGCGGGCAGAAGGTCGAGTGGTTTTCGGCAAACAGGATATCCTCACAGAAAAAGTCGACCTCATTGAACTTCGCCGACGGGTAGGAATGATATTCCAGAAACCCACGCCTTTTCCCATGACGGTTTTCGATAATGTAGCTTATGGATTGAAACTTCACTTCCGAGTTTCACGAAAAGAGTTGCGCGAACGTGTGGAAAAAGCCCTTCGACAGGCAGCTTTGTGGGATGAAGTAAAGGATGTTCTCGGGAAAAGCGCCCTTGCCCTGTCCGGTGGCCAGCAGCAGCGTCTGTGCATTGCCCGGGCCATTGCCGTGGAACCTGACGTGCTGTTAATGGATGAACCCACATCGGCGATCGATCCCGTCGCCACGAGTGCTATTGAAGATCTTATCGACTCCCTGCGGGGCAACTACACCATTGCCATCGTTACGCATAACATGCAGCAGGCGGCGCGAATCAGTGATTTTACGGCTTTTTTCTACAAGGGATACATTGTGGAATACGGCTTTACTCCGGATATTTTTACCAATCCAAAAGAAAAGAAAACAGAAGAATATATTACGGGACATTTCAGTTAAGAGGCTCAAATGACTATTCGACTCAGAAAAGAAACAGAAAAACTCATCAAAAAACTCTACACTCTGGAAAGCATGGTGGAGGAAAGTCTCTCCCGGGCCGTGGAAGCCGTGGGAAAGCGTAATCAGGGCCTTGCAAAACTCGTTATTGAAAACGATAATCAGATTGACCAGATGGAAGTGGAACTCGAGGAAGAATGTCTCAAAATTCTGGCTCTTTATCAACCCGTGGCCGGAGATCTGCGTATGGTGATTGCAATTCTTAAAATGAATAACGATCTTGAACGCATCGGGGATCTCGCCGCCAACATAGGTGAAAAAGCAGTACATCTCGCAACACATGATCTTCTGGAAATACCTTATGACTTTAACGCCATGGCCACCTGCGCCCGGAATATGCTCAAGGGCTGTTTTGATGCCCTCAGTACTTCCGATGCGGATAAGGCTCAATCGGTGCGCGAGATGGATGACAAACTCGATACCATGAACCGTGAAATGTACTCCCTCGTTGAATCAAGCATCCTTAAAAACCCCGAAAATCTCGATAGTTATATTCACATGATGGGAATTTCACGAAACCTCGAACGAATGGGAGATCTCGCCGTCAACATCGCTGAAGATGTCATCTACATGGTAGAAGGCTCCATAGTCCGTCACATAGGCAAACACGGCCAGAAAACCTGACCCTCTTCAAAATTCCGCATTTATTATTATTAATAATCAATCACTTGAAAAAAAATTAAGATTTTTTCGCAACCGTTATTCATACCAGCGGATAATCTTATGTGACCAAATAACGTCACTTTCGAGCGCTCATTATTTACAATAAACAATAATAATTTTACAGGCTCCAAGCAGCCAGAATGGATTTAACTATGTTTAAATTAGCAGTTTCTATACTCAATTCCGTTGAAAAAGCACAAGTTTCTTTAAATGCCGCAAAAAACTGTCTCAGTACCTGGCCCGAAGATCCTTCAATTAAAGCTTTAGCAGACGAACTTTTACTACGGGCAAACAATACCATTTCAACCCTCGTTCCAAGACATGAAAAATCCCTTACGGAAGAACTTACCCAACTTGAAGAGCTTCGCGATGACGCATTTCGTGCTGCATGCAGCTATCTTGAATCCTTTGCTATGCTTCCGGGAAGCGACAAAGGAGAAGATGCCATTTTTATCCTCGAACGCATAAATCCCAATGGGTTTGGATTCCTCAAGGAATCTTACATAAGTGAAACTGGTATTTTAAATGAACGTCTCGCATTTCTTTCAACTCCGGAAGTTGCCCCCCGCATATCAAATTTAAACTTTGGCCCTTTTGTGGATGCTATCCGCAACTCCAATGATGTTTTCTTAGAAAATCTCGAAAAACGTAATGCCGCAATGGATGCAAAGCCAGTTACGATGAAAGCAACAATTCCCGATTTGGATAACGCAATAAAAGCCGTGTGGTCGACGGTACTTGTTTTGAAGGGAGAAGAAAGAGCAGCAGCAGTTTTTGCCGACTTTTTCACAGCTTTAGCAAATCAGCGATCCCGCATAAGTCGAAAAAGAAAACCCGATTCCCCGGATTCCCCCTCCCTCTAGACCGCTTGCGGAGTAAAAGGATCGAAATCTAAAAAGTGAATATTTGCTTCAAGTTTTTGTAATTTTAAATTGATATTACATGTTTATGACCTGCGCCTGTCCCTGTTTGCCTGACTTCCTGAGTCCCTGTTTAAAATTTCAGGAACACAGGAAATCAGTAGCAGAAACAGGACATTCAGGGTCTTTCTCCTGAAGATTTTCTTTAGAATAACTCACAATCGTATTACTCAGGAAGCGGTCTAGACCGCTTGCAGAGTATAAGGATCGTTCATCCTATTTTCAAATTTTATCTGATAAAAAGAAATATTAATAATAGCGCGGAACCGGCTCATTTTTCATCTCACCTCACGCCGTATTGCGCGGACCGGGTAATTTTTTTTCCGGCCTCGCGCCATCTTGCGTGGATGCGGTTGTTTTTCGTCCGGCCTCGCGCCATCTTGCACGGACCTGGTAATTTTTCGTCCGGCTTCGCGCTGCGTTGCGTGGAAGTGGTTGTTTTTCGTCTTGCCTCGAGCAGCGTTGCGCGGACCCGGTTGATTTTTCATTCCACCTCACGCCATGTCGCGTGGGCCCGGTTGATTTTTCATTCCACCTCACGCCATGTCGCGCGGACCCGGTTGATTTTTCATTCCACCTTTGGTTCCGACCCGTCAACTACGGCGGCGCAGGAAAGGGGGAAAGGCTGGTCTGCGGATTCAACATCGAAAACTAAAAAGTGAATATTTGCTTCCAGTCTTTGTAATATTCCATTGATATTGAATATTTACGCCCTGTTCCTGATCCTGTTTGCCTGACTACCTGAGTCCCTGTTAAATATCAGGTAATCAGGAACAGGCAATCTTTGGGCACAGGCTCATGGTCTGCGGGTTCAACATCGCATGAGGATTCACGGGTGTGGTCATTTACTTCTATGTGATTACCCCGGCACCGATCCCAGGGTTAAAACCCTGGGCTAACTATAGGCGGTCTACGAACGCTTTTATGATCCGTTCATTCAACATCGAATTCGGATTCAGGGGTGTGGTCATTCAGGTTGATGGAATTACCCAAGCTTGCTTTCCTGCTTCCACCGTGCCTTACGGCAAGTATGAGAGGCGGGCGGGATCGCTGGTGAAGGTTCCGGCTTTTACGGTTACGGGAACTTCCAGTCCTGTGCCCGGAGGCAGTATGCAGGTAATGCGGCGATGGGGCGTCAGGGCGTCATGCAAAACACCTGTACATTGATTTTTGTCGATTAACACTTCTGCTCCGGATGAGCCGAAATCACTTCCGTTTATGGTAATTACTGTTCCACCAGTCACAGGACAACCGTGTGTTGTATTTCCAACTGTAAAAGGGCATCCTTGTACAGAATCAATTACGGGTCTGGTGTATGAAATCGCGGCGGCGGCGGAGAGCAGCCCCGATGGAAGGATGATTTGAACACTGGCATATCCAGTGCCTTGGGGCATGGTGAAGGTGATTTCATTGGAAGAAATCAGATTGTAAGCCGTCGTAATTCCGTTTACCGCAAGCTGCATGGATGAGGAAAAGTCGCTTCCCGTTACGGTAATTGTATTGCCACCTTCCGTGGGGCATGACCCGGTATTGCCGCTTCCGTCATCAACGCAACCGGAAAACGTCGCCATCTGGGGCGGAATGCCAAACTGGAGCATGTCTGTACCATTAACAGTTGCACCCCAAACGGAGATTGAAAAATAAGAATCTCCCATGACAGCACCATCGGAAGAAAGATTGCCAAATATCCAGCACCCAACCATGGGTTCGGATAAGGAGTTTGCTGTGAGCTCGGGGAAATGACAGATATTGGAGTTAATTCCATCATAATAAGTAATATTTACTGTATCATAAAGTGTCGGAAGATCATCCACCCGGAAGTAAACCTGAGCAGGATATGTCGGTAAAGGAAGAATCAGACCGCCGGGAATAAGGGGATCAGGAGTCAGGCTGCCCGGTTGAATTGTCGGCAGTCGGTAATTTAAAAATACCGGTGCCGGTTCGGACCAGAGGTTGCCAGTTTTTACTCTAATTTCATGACCAACTCCAGCCCCGGCAGGAACTATGCATCGTATTGTATCGGAAAAGATCCCCAGAATTAAACACTCATTTTCAGTGCCTGTTGGCCCGATCCATACCGATGTGTCCGGAGGTAAACTTATGTTGCCTGCTCGCAGTTCCAGCATACTTCCTCCAGCGGGGTCAACATCATCATTATAGAAAACTTCAGCGATATACGGTCCTGCGTAGGACAGACCACCTTCCTTAACTCCGGACTTGCCATCCCTTATAACCGTTACGTTGAAAATCCAGTCGCCTTCAGGCATAGGAGGAATGTTACAATAAATCCGAGTATGATAATCTGCCAACGCCAACTCTTGACACTCGGTATCCCCAATAAGAACTGTAAGGTTCGATGGATCATTTCCGAAATTCATACCGGTGACCAGAATGGGTATGCCCCCGTCTTTTTCACAATCTACTGTAACTCCTTCTGAACCAATATTACTACACCCCTCAACAGTGGTTACCACCGGTGCAAGATACACAAGGGACATGGAAGAAGACGTTACATAATATGGAACTCCGTAATTATATTCATTGAAAACTCGCACAACCGGTGCCCCACCAGGGCCTGTAATTACGAGATCAAGATCTGTGCTTGCCTCAGGAGCACTGAAGGTAACCGTAGTTGAATTGGCGCTCAGGACAGGAACGGAAATGCCCCCAGCGATAATGGTCACTTCTGAACCATCACCGAAGAAACCTTTTAGCGTTACAAGCTCCCCACCAGAAGTGGATAATTCTGCGGGAGAAATTTCATAAATAAAATACTTGGCTGTATCACCGATTTCAGTGCAGATATCGGCACAATGGATATCCATGGCACAGGCAGGATTCATTACCTCACCGCACCCGGATCCTTCAGTGCAACCGGTGTTTTCCATACAGGGACGATCCGTCAGGCAAGCCAGAGCAGTGCCCATGCAGATGCCGCCACCTTCACACATATCCGATTCAGTGCAGTTTACGCCATCATCACAGGATTCTCCAATGCGATCGGTCCAGGCAAAAGAGTCCGCTACAGTATCGCAGATCTGACAGGGATTTGCCGGATTTATCTGGCCGCTTCCAAAGCACATACCGGAAATTGCACAGCCGGTGCACGTCTGAACGCAACTGTCGGCAGTCATATCGCAAAGTTCCCAACTTTCGCAGGTTGTTACCCCTGTCGTGCAGGTGTCTGAGCCTTCATCACAACTTTCACTGCCGTTACAGGCTATGCCGTCATCGCATACCCTGGGCGTACCTTCACATATATCTGAGGCGCACATATCATTTACCGTGCAGAAAAGGCCATCGTCGCAGCTTTCGCCGTCGCGGCTGGTCCAGGTGGAATCATTTGTAATGGGATCGCAAATCTGACACTGATTTGCGGGATTTGTCTGACCGCTTCCGTAGCAGATTCCAGAAATTGCACACCCGGTGCACATCTGAACGCAGTTGTCCGTTGTCAATTCACAAAGCTCGGAACTTTCGCAGGTAGTTACTCCGGCAATGCACGAATCGCTGGTTTCATCGCAACTTTCGCTTCCGTTACAGGAAATACCATCGTCGCATGGACGGGCAGATCCCTGACATACACCACTTGAGCACGTGTCGTTTATCGTGCAGAAGAGACCGTCATCACAGCTTGCCCCATCGCGATCTGTCCACCCAACTGAATTCTGAGACATATCACAAATCTGGCATGTATTTAAAAGGTTAATGCTTCCGTGACCGTAGCAAATTTCATTTATAATGCAGCCATTACAGGCAAAAAGACAACTATCCGTAGCAATATCACACATGGCACCGCCGGTGCAGGTGACTGTTCCACTAGAGCAACTGTCCGTATCTTCATTACAGGTTTCACTGCCGTTACAGGCTATACCGTCATCACAACTGCGGGCAGATCCCTCACAAACTCCGGCACTGCATGCATCGTTTACCGTGCAGAACTGGCCGTCGTCGCAGCTTTCGCCGTCGCGGCTGGTCCAGTCAGAAGCATTTGTAACCAGATCGCAGATCTGACACTGATTGGCGGGGTTAATCTGACCGTTTCCGTAGCAGATTCCGGAAATTGCACACCCGGTGCAGGTCTGAACACAGGTATCTGTCTCCAGATTACACAAAGTCCCGGAGTCACACTCAGGTGTTCCAACGGTGCAGATCTGATTTTCTTCATCGCAGGTTTCACTGCCGTTACAGGCTATGCCGTCATCACAAATTCGTTCGGTGCCCTCACAAACTCCGGCAGTGCACATGTCGTTTACCGTACAGAACAAACCATCGTCGCAACTACCTTCATGATCAGACCAGTTATCCGCTGATAGACCAGGATTGCAGATTTGGCAGGAATTAGAAGGGTTTATAACTCCGTCAGGATAGCAAATACCTTCAATCAGGCATCCGGAAGCACATTCATCGTTTTTTTCACCGCTGTCGTCACACCCACTGGAAAGAAGCAGAGATAAAAACAGGGACACAAATATCTGGAATCCGAATTGTTTTTTCATGGATAAACACCCTTTCGCTGAAAACAAAGTATAGCCACCTTTTCAATTTATGTCACTAAAGGATTTAGAAGTATTTTGCCTGACCCTGTTTCCCAGAATCCCTATCTATTTGTAATTAATAGTTTTACTATCGTTTTACTCTGCAAGCAGTCTAATCGGTCATCAGGCCGATAGTAAAGCTACTCCTGTTCGGATATAAAACTAATTAGTGGTTATTCCTCTCAAATCCGCACAAAGGAGAATCGTCATGAATCTGGTAAAAAATTTGAAAAACAAAAAAGGTCAGGGAATGACCGAGTACATTATCATCGTAGCTCTTATCGCCATTGCTGCTATCGGTGTAATTACACTCTTCGGTGACGACATTCGTAAGCTCTTCGGAGCTTCTGCGAATGCTCTCGCTGGTGAAACCAACGTTTCACCAAATGCCATGAAGGCTGGAGCGAAAGAAGTTAATACCAAGGGTCTGAAAAACTTTGGTAAAGATAACGACGGCATGGGCAGTTAGACGCTTTGTGGTGGTCCTGTTATAATTGACAGTTATGCTGCCATTTCTTGAGCGAGCAAGCAAGCATTTGATCCGTTCCTCCTGTGTATTTAGATTATAGAAAAAAATCTAGAAACAGATGGAGTGGTTTTCTCTTGCGAGGTCTATTTCGAGGTTTTTAAAACCACGGTCAAGAGCGAATGAGCGGCAACGGCGGAGCATAACTTCGAGATCCGCGTCCGTGAGGGAATGATGAAAGTGGGTAAGCACAAGTTTTGTAACCTGAGCACGACCGGCGACTTCAACGGCGGTAAAACCGTCCCGGGAAAAATCCCTTTTTGAACTTATATAATCCACACTGGTATCCGTTGCGTCATGTACCAGAAGATCGCATCCCGCAAAGAATTCCGAAGCGGAAGTAATTGAATGAGGATTGTGAAATACGTCGGAAATGCACCCTGCACGGGTTTTGCCATCGGAGAAAACCACTGCGAGACTGTTTTCCGTTTCGTGCTTTAAAGGAAGGAACCGGAAGGATATATCATGGAGCTTCAATTCTTCACGGGTTTCAATTGTGTGAAAAGCCATGGTTGAAGCAAAATTAGACAGCGTCTGCATAGGAGAAACCAGCGGATGAACCTGATCTTCGAGCATCTGACGGATATCTTTTCCGCTGCAAACGGGGCCGTAAATCCGCAGGGAATTTCCCGGAATAAGGGCGGGAATGAAAAACAGAAAACCCTGGGTATGATCGTAATGACTGTGGGTGATTATAATATCGACATTGCCGCGACCACGACCGAGATCGCCACCGAGTAAAGTACGACTCCAGGCGGATATTCCTGTACCAGCGTCAATCGCGATTAATGCTCCGGAATCGGCGGTGATACTCATGCACAGGGTATTGCCGCCATAGATTACGGTGTCATCCCCGGGAACGGGCAGGAATCCGCGGACTCCGTGAAATGAAACTTTCATTTGCCCTCCTTATTCAGATCAAGGGTCAGAAGTTCCCGAGCCACAAATACTTTGAGATCCGGATAGGCAGCGAAATCCTTTTTAATAATATCAAGAGCTTCATCACTGCGGTCAGGAGAATGGTGAAAAAGCACCAATTGGTTTACATTTGCTTCCTTGCATATTTCAATGGCATGAGATGGGGTGGAATGCCCCCAGTGGGGATTTCTGTTATAGTCACTGTCTAAAAACATTGTGTCATAAATGACCATATCCGAATTTCGGCAGAGATTTACGAGATCTGATTTCATACGGGCAAGATCAGGAGCTTCATCAGTGAGGGGCATTGATGTCAGATCCGGGGCACGACCAACGAAATCCCAGGATAGAATCATATGGTCAAAAGGCGCTGTGTCCGTAACATAAACGCACGACTTATCCGCCGCTGTAATGCGAAAAGCTGTGGCATCCCATGGATGATTAAGCTTTGCAGATGAAATTCGGCAACCGGGAATCTGAACATCTGTTCCCGGTATGATGTCGTGAAAATGAACAACTGCTTTCCAGTCATCAATTGTATACGGGAAATACGGAGGTTTCATCACTTTGCTGATGATGTCTCGACAGTGGAAATCCTTACGGATAGCGGAGTAGAAATGAATTGTAAAATTGCTTGAATAAAGAGGCTCAAAAAACGGCAAGCCCTGAATATGATCCCAGTGGGCATGAGTAATGAAAATATGTATATTTTTATACTTTTTCTCATCCATGAGACGAGTGCCGATGGTGCGGATCCCTGTACCGGCGTCGAGAATAATGAGGTCTTCTCCAGCGCCTTCAATACTTATGCAGGAAGTATTTCCACCCCACAAACGGGTGAGACTTCCCGGTACCGGGATACTGCCTCTTACACCACGGAAAGTGATTTTCATTAATTCACCTTCTTCATATCTGTAATAAATTCAAATTCTAAGCAAACCAAAGCTTCACCAGTGAACCAATCAGAACGTTTTCTTAACTTCGCATTCTGGCGTTTCGTTCAAATGATTGAATCCAGAATCAAATCTTTTAACGCCGGCTCATGATCGTATGAAATCAAAACGACGCGAAGATATTATCACAGTGTAAATTCAAGGGCAAAATATTATAGCGAAAGGCACTAATCTTTCGAAGGCTTAACTGCAAACCAGCGTCCCGTGGGGCGCCGTTCTCCAATTTTGCGGTTTCCTGCCGCTTTCTCATCTTCATAACCCATCATCGACCATATGAGGGCTTTATCGAAAAAGCGACTTACTTCCGCCAGTAGTTCCAAAGCTCCCTGAAGATCGAAAGATGTTGTAAGTCCTTCCTCCTGCACAGCTTCCCACAGTACAATTTTCTCAAGGCTGAGGGCCACCATAAGCTCAACAATACCAAAACCCTCCCGGTATCGTCGTTTTCCAAGATCGTAATATTTGGCCCGGGCATCCGTAGCGGAAAATGATTGGTCAAGAAATTTTCCTAAACTGGCGTACACGTTGCGGGCGCGGTTACAAAGTTCGACTTCATCAGTTACAGCATACCCCGGTGTCATTTCATGTTCGATAACAAGACGGGCCCAGCGTTTTGCCAGCTCATCGGCACGTTTTTCAAGAATATCCACAAGTTTTGCCGCAAGAAAAATCATATAAACCTCACCGTGGTCAATCGATATATCGTCGAAGTCTCCGTTCGTCCTTTTCTTTTATACTCTCTCTTTTATCGTGCAGTTTTTTGCCTTTTACAAGAGCAATTTCCACTTTGATTTTTCCTTTTTCACTGATGTACATATTCAGAGGAATCAAAGTGAGGCCTTTTTCGACTACTTTTACACCAAGACGGATAATTTCGTACCGGTGCATAAGCAGTTTTCGTTTTCGACGGGGAGTATGATTGAACTGATTGGCCCAGGGATATTCCGTAATATTGGCATTAATAAGCCATAATTCTCCACCCTCTACTTCGCAATAAGCATCGGCAATGGAAACTTTTCCACCCCGGATGGACTTGACTTCACTTCCAACGAGGGAAATGCCTGCTTCCATTCGCTCGACAATTTCATAATCAAAAAACGCCCGGCGATTATTGCAAATCAGTTTACCACTGATGGTGGACTGCTTCTTTTTTGATTTAGCCATTTTATACCCTGAAATTTAATTCACGAAAGATTCGGGAATGAAAAACGATCAGTAAATGCGATCGACTTTTCCGATGACTTCTTTGAATTCCGGGCTTACTTCCGTGGGTTTGCGGCCGAAGCAGATATCAAGATTTTCAAAGAATTTCACTTCGTCGAGATCAACATGACGTTGTTTAATGAGATCTTCCGTTTTCTGCCAACGGATTTGGGTTCCTTTAACCTCTACAACACTGACTCCGGTGAATCCGTTGCGAAGAAGTTCAACACTGCCCATTCCGGCACAGAGGCCGAAATTGACGTCATATGCACTTGAACCACCGCTTCGAACAAGGTGTCCCGGCTGAACCTGACGGATTTCAGGAATTTCATAAAGTCCTTCAACGTACATTCCAGCTTCCTTCATAAGGCCTGCAGTGTCAGGATCTTCTTTCACCCGACGCTGGAGTTCCTGAACAACAAATCTCCCCGCTCCCGCGAGTTTTTTATGACCAAAACTATCCACTCCGGCAGTTTCATCATAAAGTTCAGTCCCATCAGCGTTTTTCATGCCTTCAGCAACAACGATGGAGTATGTTCCCGCATGGACATCACTGTCAATTACACGGCGCCAATAAACGCGCTTCATATGCTGATACAACTGGTCGAAATCCACTGGAATTTCAGGTATCAGAATCGCTGCGGCTCCGGATGCAATACCGCCACGGAAAGCCGTGTGCCCAGCATAGCGGCCGAAAACTTCAATAACCATAATACGATTATGAGTTCTACCGGTAGTTTTGAGATCCCGAACCATATCTGAAATACGGTTTATGGTTGAATCGCCACCAACGGAATATGAGTTGAGATCAAGATCCATTGTTTTGGGGGCATGAATACATTTAATACCGTTATTATTAAGGTCTACAATAACGGACCCCGTGTCATCCCCACCGCTTATGATTAAGCCGTCAATTCCGAATTTTTCGAGACCAGCTTTAATACGTCCATATTTATTCGGATCTGAAATTTTTGAAATTTTAACGCGACTGTGACCCGCTTCACTGCCTGCAAGGGAAACATTTACATCTTCGAGCCTCTGAAGGCTGAGTTCCGTAAGGGTATCAAACTCAATAAGATTGTATAATCCGGCATAGCCGTTAGGGATAATCATTGCTTTAATGCCGTAGTGAGCACAGGTAAGACCTACGCCTTTTACTACTGCGTTAAGACCGGCACAATCGCCGCCGCTGGTTATGATTCCGATTGCTCTCATGGTAAAGTACCTCCTCAAAAAGTTCGCCGTATATTACCACTTTGAAAATTATTTACACGATTATTTTAGATCTTGGTTTTGGCAACCAGAACCGCTTTTGAATAATAAGGATCGAAATCTGGAAAGTGAGTTAAAAGCAGTGTCTTTTTGTAATTATTTATTGATATTGAATGTTTACGCCCTGACTCCTGTTCCCTGTTTTCCTGACTTCCTGAATCCCTGCTAAAAAAATCAGGATCAGAAACATTTACTCAAATCCAAGGATAATAAATTGATGATACAAAATAATAATCAGCGACAGGTTCACTTTAATCAATACAAATTTATAAAGTCAGGTTTTGTACTTTACAACGAGAGCAGTAGATAATAAATTCAGGATCATATCCTCGGAAGGGGTTTTAAATGTATAGATTTCTTTCAGTCGGGCTGCTTTTTATTTTTATTTCATGCTCTAAGAACTCTGATGGCACACAGCCTAAAACAGTGGATTGCGCCAATTCCGCTTCCATCGCATGTGCTCAAAAATATGAAAAAGAAAACAATTCCCGTAGCCTTGATATTTACAGTTCCGAATGCCTTAAAGGTAATCAACAAGCCTGTGATAGCCTGAAATCTATTCTTACTGATATTATCCCCCTTAATACCGATTATGAAAAACGAACTCATCTTATAAATATCACTGAAAACATATGTTCAAAGAAAATCTCATGGGGATGCGAACTCCTGTATACTACCGAACTCTCACGTGGACTTTCTCAGGACCAATTTCGTGATTTTTTCAACTACAGTTATGACCTTTGTCGTAAGGGAAATCGGCAGTGGTGTGATGAGTTGAGAAATAATATCCACCGGATTGGATTTCTCCGACTTGACACTGCGACCCTTGAGGGAATATATACCGCCGGTTGTCGTGCAAAAAGTGCTCTCAGTTGTGAAATGGCGGCTACGCTGCGAGAACGAAGAAGACAAATGTCTGAAAGCATAGAGTATTATTTGCTTTCCTGTCGCTATGGTCATCATACGGGATGTCTTAACAGTTTTCGACTGATATTATCGGGATTGACGAGTTTCAAATCCTCCATCTCCTACTATGATTCCCTTAAAACTCTATGTCAAACCGGTTACCGACGAGCATGTATATTCCAGGCAAAAGCTCTTACGGGGGCGTGGTTTGGAACTAAAAATCGCGACGAGGCCCATCGGATACTCAAAGATAACTGCATCAAGGGAGAGGATGATGCATGCATTGAACTGGGTATTTCATTTACTCAAACTGGAGATAAAGATAAAGGAACTGATATTTTCCGGCGCAGTTGCTTCATGGGCAGTGAGAATGGCTGTGTTCACTATGCTCAGGCAATGGCCACCGGTATCGGGATGAAAGCAGATCCTGCGTCCGCAGCTAAGTTGCTCTATTCAAAATGCTATAAATCTAACAATTACAATAGATACCGATATTATCGTTACCGTCATTATAGTTACCAGAACCAGAAGTACCCCACAAATGGGCAGGCTTGTGGAGCTCTTGGAATTATGTATATTACAAAAACCGCCACCGACGGAGACGAAAAAACCGGCGTTTCTCTTGCAATGGCGTCATGCAAAAACAATCATGCGGATGCCTGTGCCGCTCTCCTGGATGTTGGTATTGAGAAAAAGCTTTTCACAATTGATTCTACTTTTGCTATGAAAATCAAGTCTTTCTGTACCCTTGGTCATGCCCCGAGCTGTTTTGCCGCTGCAAAAGCCCACCGGATAAGCGGCCCATATTTTTATAAAAATGAAACCGCGGCGAAAAATTACATTAAAAAAGGATGCCTTATTGATCCCACAAATCCCGCTTGTAAATAGTTACTGTCCTTAGTAATAAGATAGTCACTCGTTTTGATGCCACAAAAACACTTCCCTTCAAAGTAAACTCCCGCTGCTCCTGATTCTGTTTTCCTGATTCCCTGATTCCCTGATTCCCTGATTCCCTGATTCCCTGATTCCCTGATTCCCTGATTTCCTGATTCTGTTTTCCTGATTCCCTGTTTTCCTGTTTTCCTGTTTTCCTGATTCCCTGTTTTCCTGATTCCCTGTTTTCCTGATTCCCTGTTTTCCTGATTCCCTGTTAAAAACAATCAGGGCACAGGTAATCAGTAGCAGTAACAGTAACAGTACAATCAGGGGCTTTAACCTGAGGTTGTATCTTGTAAATAGTTCGTGTCCTGTAATTCGCTTCGCGAAGAAATTTATTAAAATCTCTAACAGGCTCCTCTGTAATAAAATCCTTATGTTCAACTTCCAATGAAATACTTTGTAATAATTTCTTCCATCACATCGGGTTTTACAGGCTTTGAAATATAGTCATCCATGCCTGCTTCCAGACATTTTTCCCTGTCGCCCTTCATGGCATGGGCCGTCATGGCAATAATAATTATGTGGGCATCGCCATTATTTCTTTCACGGCTCCGAATTATTCTCGTTGCCTCAAGACCATCAAGTTCCGGCATCTGAACATCCATAAAAACAATATCATAAGGTTTGAGTTCCAGTGCTCTGATTGCTTCGTTTCCGGTAAATGCCACATCTACACTGCAACCGAGTTTTTCAAGAAATTTAACAGCTACCTTCTGATTTATAATATTGTCTTCCACTACAAGAATTTTCGCAGAACTGATTACTCGGGGCGGTGTCATTTGTTTGAGACTGGATAATCTGAGTCTTACGGATTCCATGAATACTTTCACAATTTCGCTGCGTTTAACAGGGCGGGAAAGAGTTCTTAAAGCAAAATTATGAGGAATTTTCTCACCTGGACGGGATAGAATATAGACTCCCGAGGGTTTGGAAGTAGAAATGAGTTTATTAACAACTGAGTCTTCCAGCATATTTACATCAATAAATATTTTCCTGAACGCTGAAGGTTCAAGATCCTTTGCATCTTCAATTTTTGAAACAACCTGTACTTCAAAACCCATGGATAAAAGCAACTTTTCAAGCATTTTTCCAGACAGTCCTGATTTTTCAATAACCAGAATCCTTCCTGCAAATCCTGTCCCATCCTCTATTTGTTCGCCTTTTAAAAATGATAGTTTGAAAATAAAACGACTTCCTTGACCCTCCGTGGATTCCACATTGATTGACCCATCCATCAGTTTCAGGAGATGAGATGTAATACTCAATCCAAGTCCTGTTCCACCATATTTTCGAGTTGTTGAGGCATCTATCTGTGTGAAAGGTTTAAACAATCGGTCAATTTCTTGCGGTGGAATACCAATCCCGGTATCTGAAACAGTAAACTCAAGTTCAACCGAAGATGGGGTTTCCGAAATGACTTTAACATCAAGAGAAATCCATCCTTTTTCCGTGAATTTAACGGCATTTCCTACGAGATTTGTAAGTACCTGACGAAAACGACCTTCATCACCGGAAACCTTCCATTTGAGCGCATTATCAACACTGTAAACAACTTCAAGACCTTTTTCCCATGCCTTCAGTGACAGGATTTCCATAAGTTCTTCCAGGGTATTTTCAACATTGAAATAAACATTTTCCAGACTAATTTTACCCGCTTCGATTTTAGAAAAATCAAGTATATCATTGATTATGCTCAAGAGTGATTCCGAGCTCTTAATAACAATAGATGCATATTCTTTCTGCTGAGGAGTAAGGTTTGTATTTATCAGCAATTGAGTCATTCCTATAATTCCGTTCATTGGCGTTCTTATTTCATGACTCATATTTGCGAGAAAAGCACTTTTAGCAATATTCGCTTCCTGAGCCCGGAGAGCCAGTTCATTGGAAATCATAATAGATTTCTGTAACTCCCGATTCATTGCTTCGGTTTTCTCTTTTTCTGCAAGTATACTATTTTCTGTTTCAATTCGTTCGGTTATATCCCTGAGAATACCTATAATCTGGCGGATATTTCCATTGTCATCACACATAAACGAGCCGTATTCCTCCATGTAATGTATGGATCCGGACTTGCTGATTATTCTGAAAGTAATGACTTTAAGATCATTGGAAATTACGCCCGCAGCAAATGAATTCAGTGTTTTTTCAACATCATCTTTATGAAGAAACAGGGCAATATTCTTGCCGATTATTTCTTCAACCGTATAACCATAACGAAGGACACCGTTTGAGATATAAGAAAGAGTTCCATCAAGTTCCAGCGAGTAAATAATATCGGAACTGTTTTCCACTAAAGTACGATACTTCTGCTCACTTTCAGCTAAAGCAATCTCCATCTTCTTGCGGTCAGTAATATCAATAATTACTCCGATAATTCCTTGAATCCGGCTCTGGTCATCGGTTAGAGCACGTTTATAAAATATAACATCTCTCATTTCCTTCTGATTACGAAGAAAACGGGATTCATAAATCTGTGTTCCACCTTTATCTATAAGCAATCTATCTGAATCCGTGTATTTTTCCGCAAATTCCGGGGTTATTACATCAAATACAGTTTTTCCGATTATCCAGTTTTTAGATCTTCCTACATATTCCGCAAACTCCCGGTTACATTTCACGTATTTTCCCGCAACATCCTTATAAAATACCGGATTTGGCATGGATTCGAGTATCATATTAAGGAGTTTATCGCCTTTGCGAAGTTTCGCCTGAGTCTCCAGACGAGTATACTTTTCTAAAAACAGATTTAGTGAATTCATTACCCCGTGAAGAAATGACCTCAATTCTTTGGAAACTTTTGCTGTTCCCGGCAATATAATCGAAATCATTGTATTCGCTTGACCATCTTCAGCCAGAGCACAAAGTATAAGGGTGCTGTTTTGAAATCGTGAAAAACAAGGGGACTTCAGAATATTGTATCCGTCCTGAGAATCAATGGTTTCTATGTAAATAAATTCCTTTTTAAAAGCTCTATTCAAATTTTTTGTATCCTCAAGGCTCAACTGTCTTGAAGTTACTTCCTTTTGAAACACTTCATTTTCAATTTTATATTTGCAAACCAATCTTCCGGACTTAAGCCGCCATAGACCAATGATATTTGACCCCAGAACCTCCCCTGTTTTCTCAAGCCAGGAATGCACACCTTTTTTTAAATTGGAAAAATAGCGTGAACTGAGACTTAAAAGTATAGCGTTGTATCTTTCTGAGAGTCTTGCTTTTTCAATTTCTTCCCAACTTGATTCCAGTTTTTTCTGATAAGCAAAATATAGAAACAGAATCAAAGTATTAAGAAGCATTATAACAAGTATTACAACAAATCTACTGCGGGAAAGATAAGCGGACCAGCGATCTGCATTAACATCCATTCCAAGCACAGCTAAAACACTGCCATCGGCATCTTTAATGGGAATAAAACTGCTTACCCAGGTTCCCCAGCGATCTTTCACAGGCCCTTCAACAACAGCTTTTCCCGTCTTAAAAGTCCTCCTGAGTTGAACACTCGCTTCGGAATAAACCTGTCCCGGTGGAGAATAATCTTTTGAAGTCGCAGTTTCTGAATCAAGAAGGAAAACAATGTTTTTACCGCGTTTTCCGCATATATACACAAAGCGTGAATCACTGTTTACTTTCCTTACGCTGGCAAGTTGGCTTTTAAGACGCAAAAAATTTATGTCATTTTCATCTGATAAAAGCCCTCGGAGTTTTTTAACTCGCTCAGGATTCATGGCCGCTGCTGCTGTACTTGCTCTTTTAATGAAATCCTCCCTGAGGGTTTTATCTGTTTTCTCATTTACGGATTTTGTGGCATAAAAGCCAAGTCCCATTGTGACGAGCAACATAAAAACAACGAGGGAATCCCATCGAAAAGATTTTGAAATATCAACGTTTTTAAAACGTTTTCTTTTAAGATGATTTCTCAGAAGTATCCCAAAATAAATGCACACCGAACCGGTAAAAGCTTCAAAAACCGCAGGAGGGAATTTTAAAAATCGCCACACCCTGTATTCATTGATTATCCGATTTGGAAAAAATGAAGCTTCTGGAAGACTACTGATTACGGCCAGCAAAACAGATAAACATGCGAAAAAGACATAAATGTAGTCACGGGTTTTTAATATTTTAAGTCGGGGTTTTGTAATTACAAAAAAACAACTGATACACAGTAAAATGCTTCCCATAAGCGACATGATGGTAAATGCCATTTCATAACTGTGTAAAAACCCCGCAACGGGTAGAATTCCCGCAATAGAAGCATACCTGATAAACCCTTGTCCCGGCGACCCCCTGATGTACCTAATGTTGAATTCAAGAATAAAAAACCAGCCGATAAGAGATGAAAAAAAGCCGGGATATTTTAACCAGTTAACCTGGTTTGATACCTGAACCATTTTCAGAAGAAGAAAAATACCGTGAAAAAACAGGGCATAGGAAAAAACTGTCCATAGTCTCTCTTTGAATCTGTTAGAAACCATGGATCGCAGAAAAAATGAACTTATGATAAAGAAAAAGCCCGCAAGAAACAGGATATAGTCATACTGGTGATTCATTCCGAGTTCATACATCAATTATTTATCCTGAAAACTTTTAAGCCCGGTTCTTGCTTTTTCCATCCAGAACGCTTTCAGTTTTAGTTTAAAATTACTCAAATTTAGAAAAATTTCTAACCTTTTTAAATCTTTTTCACGGCAGAAACAAACTTTCCCGATAGTCCATACCAAATGCCCGAGGGCTCACTACAGGAATAGGAGGAGCTTGGACACGTTTGAAATAGGATTTACGAATGGCTCGTACAACTGATTGTGCATATATGAAAAAACCCTCAGGTGTAAATTTTTCATACACTGTCCTTCCATGGCGATCAGGTATCCAGAGTACTGAATCCAGACTTCGCTCAAGAAATAGTTGTTTCAGCAATTCGGGACTTCTGGCATTTTCAACTATTTCCACCCCGATTGGGCTTTCCACATAATAATCAAAAGGATCCCCCTTCCCTTCTGCTATATTATGTGCTTCACTCAGTTCTGCTGAGGGCACTATTTCAAAAAGCTCCCTGGGAAGAATTCTGTTTTCCGGATCAAGATAAGCAGCCAGAGCAAACACAAGTAACTTGTTAACATCCCCAAGGGGCATAATTGCTCCAAGAATATCACCATAAAGCGTTGCATATCCTCGCTGAAATTCGGTCTTATTACCGTTCCCAATAACCATTGCAGCCTTTTCCTGACTGTATTCCATAAGAATACTGCCCCTTGCTCTGGCCTGCAGGTTTTCTATTGTTAATCCAGACACTACTCCGAGACTCTGCTCAAGTAACTTCTTTTTGAGATCCACAATTTCCTGAATTGGATGGATATAATATTCTGCTCCCAAAGCATCAGCGATCTTTCCCGCTATATTCCTGGTTATATCACTGTTAAATTTCGAGGGCATATTTACACAAATCAGGGAATTGTTTCCAAGTGCTTTTGAAATCAAAAGCGCATCAAGAGCACTGTCTATACCGCCACTCAGGCCAATTACAGCTCTTGTGAAAACTTTAGTTCTGCGAAAAAACTCCCTTAATGTATAAATTAGAGAATCCGCCAACACTGAGATTCCATCGTTCTGGGCCTTCCAAAACGGTAATTCAGTTATTCTCTCATTTGTTTCCAGAGTTGTGACAAGAGTCTCCGTCAGAAAACCTTCCTGAACTTTCACCCCGGATTGGGTAATTGCAAAACTTCTTCCATCAAAGATGACAATATTTTTTCCAATATCCTGAATACCTGTTGTATTAACATAAAGTAATGGAAGAGATGTCTCAGACACTCTACGAAGTGCTGTCTGAATCCGTTTTTCCAGTTTTCCGACATAAAAAGGGCTCGAGTTTAGAACAATAAGGAAATCAGCTCCTTTTTTCGACAGAATATCTGCAACCTTCACTTCGGAGTAGTCGTCCCACATATCCTGACAAATCATTATTCCAAGTAGTATTTTCTGTCCCCTGATGTTTACTTCAACAGGTTCTATTTCTTCTTTTTTTCCAAGTAGAAAATATCTCGAATCTTCTAAAACACCTTCGTCTACCAGAAGAGTCTTCTTGCCCATTCTAATCAAGCGTCCGTTAGAAATAACGGCAAAACCATTGTATCTGGCAGTGGTTCCGTCAGACATTTTTTTACCCGAAAAATCGAGAGTTGTGAGCCCAAGAATTACTGTAATTCCTTCAGATGCATTAATTATTTCTTTGAGAGCATTTTCCTGAAGATTTATAAATTCAGAATCTTTATGTAAATCTCCGATACAATAACCGGGAAGTGACATTTCCGGAAAAACCAGAATATCTGCTTTGTGTCGGTATTCATCGATCTTATTAATAATTTTATTTTTATTTTCTACAACTTCACCAGGCCACGGATCAAAAGAGTGAAGGGCAGCGGTAATTCTCATTTTTCACCTTTAATATTTTTCCATATTTCAGATATTGTTCTTTTCTCAACGGGATGAACCCAATGGGGATCAAGATCCATCAGTGGATCCAGTACAAACAACCTCTTGGTCATTTCCGGATGAGGTACCGTAAGATCCTTTTCGCGAATAATTTCTGTATCCCACATTAAAATATCTATATCAATTGTCCGATCTCCCCATTTTTCTTTCCTTATCCTACCCAAACTTACTTCTATTGAATTAATATCACGTAAAAAACCCAGCGGTTCCAAATCTTTAACTGATAATTTAACCGCCATATTAAGATAATTATTTAAACTGTTTCCCAGGGGTTTTGTCTCATATATCCTACTGCATGTGACATCGATAACATTCTCAAGAAGTTTTAATTTTGCTATCGCAGAGTCGAGATAAGACTTTCTTGGTTCAATATTAGAACCCAGTCCAAGAAATACTGTCTTTGGACTTGTTGAAATCATTTTAATTTCTCCATTGAATATAAATACTTACTCTAATACAATAGAAATTGACCTTGCCTGAGAGTTTTTCTCTTTATCCAGGCAAACAGGGACAATGCACTTTATGGGATCAAAATTCAATACTGTGGTATGGTTTTTTATTTCGTATTACTATTTGTTTGCCAGAAACATTACAGTAAACTATATGAAACTATGGAGATGGCAACAAGTTTGTCCCGTTATATAACCTGATCCATTGGTGACATCTGCCTCCGGATGAAAAAATGAAGTTATTTATTATTTATATTTTAACGCTTGCTTTAATCTCCTGTGAGGGAAAATCCGGAACCAAAGAGCTGTGTGGAAATGGTTTTCTCGACCCCGGGGAACAATGTGACGGTGCTATTTTCCGTTATTCTGACTGTCAGGATGCGGGTTTTGATTCAGGCACTCTAGTCTGTAACGATGATTGCACAATAAACTATTCTCAGTGTTCCCCTTATTCAACTAATTGTGGAAACGGCATAATTGAAAACAACGAGGAATGCGATGTATTTTTGCCTGCAGGCAATGACTGTACAAATTTTGGTTACGAATCAGGTACATTGAAATGTCATCCTTCCTGTCGATTTGATATTTCTCAATGCGAAGGTCTTTGTCCTGATGAGTGTATCGAAGGGGAAAAAATTTGTACTGATAATACAGTATATGTTTGCTCATCCACCGCTGGTTGCAATGAATGGCTTGTCCATGAAAACTGCAGTTTCCTGAGTTCTATCTGCATTGATGATGGTTATGGCAACGCTGTCTGTGCTTCCGGTTGTCAATACCCATGTGAAAATGAGGGACAAACAGAATGTTCCGATGATAATCTTTCTGTAAAGACTTGCATTCATAACGAACCAAGTGATTGTTTTGGTTGGACTTTTGAAAGCTGTGGTGATTTTCAGTGCATTAATGTCGCAGATAATGCCATGTGCGAAACTCCCTGCGTTACCGAATGCAATCTTGACGATGAAAATCTCCGCTGCTTGAATGAAAAGGTACAAATATGCTCCGAGGTAGAAACGGGATGCTTCAAGTGGATCACTTATCACGATTGTGGAACCCCAAATATCTGTAATCCTTCTGACTTTTCCTGCTTTCCTCAAGGATCGGGCGCTGATTGTTCAAATCCACTCTACATAAATAACTATCCATCAACCTGGAGTGGAAGCAATTTCAATATTGATTTTACTGGTGATTCAACACTGACAGGAACAAATTGTCCCCCTTCTACTTCCGGTTCTCAGGGCTGGTTTGCAATCTGGACTAATCCTCTTGACATTTTAGTGATTTCATCTGAAGGCGAACATCCTCTCCAAATGGCAGTTCTTGAAGAATGTTCAGGAAATTGTCTGGATTCTGCATCAGATACGATAATATTTTACCCATCTACAACTGGTTGGATTTATCTTGCGGTAGAAAGCTGGTCTAATGTCTACACGTCGCCCTGGGAGATTCAGATCAATAAAGCAAATCTTCTGACCCCTGACAGTGAGTGCAGCGCAAATTCAACAAGTGAAATATGTCCCGCCGCTACTGTTTGTATCAATGATAATTCTTCTTCCACAATGTATCGTTGTCACTCAATTACCGGAGGAGACAACTGCAACGAGGCAATTGAGGCATCTGAAGGTATTATTGAAGATTTTTTTCAAGGACACACAGATTCATTTCAGGCAGGAATTTATACGGACTCCAGTATCGACATCTTTTACTCCTTCACTCCTTCTGAAGATGCTACATATTTGATATTTCTAGATGATTTATCATTTCACATCAACCTTTATCTGGCCTATGACTGTGAAGATGCCACTTCTGTATTCTCATATAATCAGGACAACGAAAGTGTGGAGACAGTATCTTTTCTTTCCGCTGGAATTCCTGTTTACATAATTGCTGAAAAAACAAATCCTGCCTGGATCGCTGAAAATCCTTACCAATTTAAATTAAAAATAATGAAAATCCTGTCATCGGAGACAACTTCCTGCGGCGATACTCTGGATAATGATCTCGATGGATTAACTGACTGTGATGATCCTGACTGCTTTGGCATTCTTCCGTTTTGTTCCACGGAACAAAACTGCTCAGATTCTATGGATAACGACGGAGATGGACTTAGTGATTGTCTCGACAGTGACTGCATTCTGAACGAAGTATGCGTTGAAAAACATGGTTATTGGGAGCAGTTCACTCAGGATTCAAGCCCTGTAGACCTTGCTGGAATGCAAATTACGTACGAGCCCCTTGGCTTATTTACATATGATGTATCCGTGACACAGGATGCAACACTTTTTGCAACTGGTATTCCAACAGACTCTTTTGCTGTTGCGGACGATTTTATTTATGATTCGAGTTTACCCTTTGATTTTACATACTTCGGCTTCAACTACAACAGAGTATACATCAGTTCCAATGGGTTTTTATCATTTACTCAGATACCAGATTCTATTCCCTTCGAAAGCGATATCAATCTGTTCACATATCCGGTTATCGCAGTAATGTGGGACGATCTCACAAGAATTTCCTACGGAGATGAATTTCTGATTCATGAAGGAACTGACGCAATCCAAGGAGACTATTGGGCTTTTACCTGGAGATGTCGTGAATATAACAGTGTCTCAAACACTCTTCATGCCCAACTTGTTCTGTTTTCTTCAGGAAAAATCACGGTTAACTACATTTCGAACTCAATTTCTGATGGCATTGCTGGGATTTCTTTCCCCGGGGGCGGGAACATACCGTCATCAATGAATTTCGTCCCTTGAAAATTTATTCGTAAAATTTTACCGTTTGTGACTGGTTCACGGAAAGATTTCTGAAGAGTCCATCTGACCAATCAAGGAGAATATGTGATTTGCTGTCTACGGGAGCAAATCCGTTCATTAGTCCTTTTTCGGTACAATACTCAATCCATTTCTCAAATTCCGAATTTCTTGGATTGAAGAGTATTTTCATGCTTCTGGTTTTGTCATCCTTATCCACCGCAGTCCCGATAGTTTCATGCAGAACGTGCCCCATGGATTTCCATATTAATTTTACATTATCCCCTACTTCGATTCTCGAGGACGAAGCCATGGTAATGCCATAATGAGTCAGTTCTTTTATAAAAACAGGTAACGGACCAAAAGGCCCCTCAAGAAAAATTGTGTAATTAACGGGTTCAGAAACCTGGAATTTCATGGGTTAAACCTCCACATAACTCTATTTCGACCCTCTGAAAAAAGTTTTTACTCTTATTTGCACTGTTTTGAAAAAGAGTTTTTTTACATGTCCACTTTTGTTTACCTGAATGCCTGAAATTTTTTAACAGAGACCCCAGGTAGAGGACGCGGTATTATTATAGATCCGACCATTCATAGCGATCCCGGGGTGGAAATCGGTAAATAATCCGCTTTGCCATTCCTTCTCCGGTTTTGGCATATTTTTTTCGCCCCTCTTTTCTGCTTCTAATAGTATTTTTACATGGAGGAGTTGGTTTGCGTCCTTCAATATGATAGTCCCAGTGAGATATACTTATAGTATGTACAGCAAAAATCCGTGAATGATCCTTTCCAGTGATTCGGTCAAGTTCATGGATAGCATTTTGCATATCACCAACATATTCAAAAACTTCCGATTCAAAGACTACAGCACTGTTATCTGGAATCTTTTTAAGAGCTTCTATAGCGTCCATTTTGTAAATAATTGTTGATTCAGGACAGGGGCTGCAACCGGCAATATCAATGCAAATATCACCACAACCATAAATTGGGACAATCCTGTTCACCCATCCACCGGTGGGATTACCGATTACAACCAATTTCTTATTTTCAGAACGGGCTTTTTCACGGGCTTTTTCGAAAAGTATATGCTGCATGGATAACTTCCTGCATGCTTTCCATGACTTGTGTTGAACATTCTTAAATTTATGAGCAAGCCAGAAAACGGTTCCGGATAGAACAGCAGTTGAAATTATAAAAACAGTAAGAATTGAATAGATTACTATTTTTTTCTTGTGTGGCATAAAATAATCTCCGTTTTAATAGAACTGTTTTTAGTGAAAAGATACACTGAATCGTGTTTGTAATTAAAGTTATTGTTGCCCATGGATTCAGTACCATCGCATGGTTAATCTGGTGAATTTATATACTGGATTTTTTAATTTCAGAATAACAAAAGACTATTTTTTTAATAAATTTTGAGGATTATTTAACAAGGAGGCTCATCCAATAAGGTACTGTTTCGAAATCGATCTTGTGGGATACATTAGCACCGCACTTACAACTACCGACATAACCAGTTATCTTGCAACCAAGCTTCCTGGCATTCTTTCGAGCAGTAAATGTGTCCTTGGCCGCACAAACATACTTAACAGGTTTTTTCCCACTACAATGAAAACATACCTTTGCGGATGCCGTAACAGGAATTAAAAGAGCAATAACCAATACGCTTGAAGCAAAAAATTTTTTCATGGTCTACCTCCACGGTTAGAAATTAATATTGTCTATTTTAGTTACCTGCCTCTTACAATTCAAGAGTTTTAATTCCGAAATCTTATTTTTTTTTATTTTTTGAAAATCATTGAATAGAAAATTTCAACGTCACCGTAAAATAACATGACTGAACGTTTTTAAACAGTTTAAAAAAAACTATAACTTCAACAATATGGAAATAACTTTACCATAAATCCCCATTTTTGCGGTGGGATAAGGGAGGACACTATGAATAACCCTTTAAACGAAATCACTTTCAAAATCTACACAAGAGAAAGTTCAGGAAAAACAGTATTCCGCATGCAAAAAACTCTTGCCGGGCAAACAATAAGGGTCGGTCGCGGAGAAACCTCAGAACTAAGGATTGAAGATCCGACCCTTGCAATTGTCCATTCAACAATAACAGTGTCCGAAACCGGTGAAATTATTCTGACAGATGCAGCAGGCCCAGGAGGAACTTTTCTGAATAATAAAAAAATTACAAAATCAATAATCTCAAATGGAGACGAGATCACAATTGGAAATACAATAATATTTATCAAATCGCCCAGTGTCTTAGAAAAGATAAATCCTGAAAAAATCAACCCGCAAGACCTTCTTGTTACAGGTTTCATGGGTGATGATGCCATAGGTACAGAGGTTCTCACGGATCACATCAATAAAGAAAAGAAACCAGTGTTTTCCATTGTGGCAATTTCCATCGGTGTACTACTGATTGCAGGTGGAATTTTTCTAGGTTGGCATGCAATTAATATAGTAAATCAGCAAAATGAGTTTAACTCTATTATAAGGGAAATAGCGAAAAACCGTGGTCTTTCAGACAAATTTGTTCCTGCTGTGCGTGGAGATGCAGGTGCAGAAATAGCGGGGATTTTACTTGCACTGACAGGAATGATCCTCCTCGGTGGCGCATTTGCCAGCCTATACAGAAGAAGACAAACTCAAAATGGTTACACAATTGGTGAGGATCCCAAAGCTTCTTTTCACTGTCCTTCAAATCAACTTCCAGATCCTTGTTTTCCGCTCATTATGCGTTCAACGCTTGGTGGCTTCCGACTTCAATTTTCTCCATTCATGGAAGGAACAGTTCAGGATGCCAGTGGTGAAAAATTTATGCTTTCGGAATTGGCTTCCGAAGGAATTGCAAGACTCTCATCTGAGTTTTCAAACACATATGAATACACAATCCCTTCCGATAGCCGCATAAAAATAAATTATGGAAATTTTAATTTTTTAATACGAGGACTCAATCGTCAGAATGTTAAATATCCTGTCAAATTCGAAGGAAATCTTTTTGCCCTTATGGCATTCATATCTTTGACTTTTGCAGGCATATGCGCTCTATATTTTTCGCATCTTAAAGATGATCCTTTGTTTTCCGAAAACGTTGAACAACAGGAACTCGTAGTTCAGACTTTAATAAAAATGCCTCAACGCACATCAATTGTTCCGGAAAAACTGAAAACTGTTATTAAGCCTGATGATAAAAAAATAATTCATCAAGTTACCTACAATAATAAAAACAATTCATCGACTACTCCAGATCCTCGAAACCACTCAAAAACTGATGGTTCTCCAAGTAGCGGTGTCCAGAAAGTAACTTCATCTCAATCAACTGGCGTTGCCAACGTTCTCTCAAACACAGTCAATGTATTTACTGCATCTCTTACTGCTTCAAACACTGTATTTGGGCAGGAATCTGAGAACTTCGATGATTTACTGGGAGATGCCGATCCCGATGCCGAAGGAGCAGATTTCAACCCTATGCGCCGTGGTGGTTTCGGTGGAGACCAAACCCCTGGAAATCTTGGTATTATTGGGAATGGTAATCCAGGATTCGGTGGAATTTTTGATGGCCCTGGTGGACCGATTGGACCAAAGTTTAAAAGTTTAGATAACGTTGCAAAACGACCTATCAAAATCCGTCCCGGACGAGCAGAAGTTTTCGGAAAACTTGATCCTATGGAAGTCCGAAGCGCAATTATGGCACATCGTAATGAAGTCCATCATTGCTATCAAAAATCACTGATGTCTAATGAAAATTTAAGCGGAACAATTCGTGTTGAATTTTTTATTACCATCCTGGGCAGAGGCTCTTCTTGTAATATAATTGAAAATCTCTCAATGCCAGAAGTTGGTAGATGTATTTGTTCACGAATCTCCGTCTGGAAATTCCCTCAACCTCAAGGTGGAGTAGCAAAAGTCAGCTATGCATGGACCCTCACTCCTGGTCGTTGAAAACAAAATTCTCTGAGGGATCAATATCCTGCACAGTCAGTTACTTCCACATCATAAGTTATTTCAGGGGTTATACCAGTAACACTTACTGTATAAACATGTCCAGCCTGAGTGGTCCAGCCCTGCGGAATCATAGAAATTGCATAAGTGGATCCATATCCACTCCCGAGTTGTGTTATATTTACAGGACGATTAGTTATTCCATCCATTGTTATAGTTACCTGAGCATTATTAAGATTTATACTATCACTCTGAAGTGTCCATCCGGTGGAATCAATCCCCGTCCATGATGCTGTCACCGCTTGAAAAGGAAAAACACCCGGTGATGGCCAGGCTGTCCAGCTTTTACCGGCATTTGAAGAACCAAATGCCCACATACATGAATAAGAATTTGTCGAACCCAGTCCTGTGGGCCCAAAACTATTGGAAAGAATCCACCTTCGATGCCCAATTGTTGTTGGATTGCCTGGATCCGCCATATAAAGATCAACTGCACCAACCCCCGATGTTCCAGCCAGGTTAGATGAACCAGCAGCCTGAGCACCATCAGATGTGTAACAATCCCAACTACCTGGAGGAGAGTGATTCAATTGACCGTTTGCCGTCATCATAAGAGCACATTCCTGAGCTTTGGCATCCAGTGTAGAATCAGTCGTCACTGCTGGAAGATCCGCAATCCAGCGATAAAGATTTACAAGTTTTAAAGCATTTGCTCTGCCATTACTGCTGATGTCACCGGCATTGCATGTTGCAACAGATCCTGACCAGGTTCCTTCGCTCATGTCCTGCCTGTCGGAATTCCATCGACCACATACTATTTCAATTTCGGAATTCCCGCATGCACTGAAATCAAAACTGCATAGGGTCGTACAATTGAGTGTACCTCCTGAATATCCTTGTGTTTCACAGGTTTCTCCCCCTAAATTACTGCCATCACATTCTTCACCAGTGTCAATCACTTCATCACCGCAATTACTTGGGGTTTCACAACCGGAAGTATCAAGCTGGCATTCTGCCGTGCAGCCAAGATCGCCTCCGGCAAATCCCAGACTTGCACAGGTTTCTTCATCAAAATTACTGCCATCACATTCTTCATTGCCGGTGACAAAACCATCTCCGCAAGCAAATTGTATTTCACAACCAGACGTGTCCCACAGACATCCTTGAGTACAAATCAGATTTCCACTTCCAAGTCCAAGGCTGGTGCAAGTTTCCACATGATCCTCACCATCGCACTCTTCAATGTCGTCACGAATTCCATCACCACAAAATCCAGAACACTGTGATGTATCAAAGGTACAATCTTCTTTACAGGAAAGAATTCCATAATAAAAACCCAAATCCTCACAATTTGAATTTTTTAAATCACTCCCATCACAGTCTTCTATCCCTTGAGCAACTCCATCGGAACACACTGTTTTATCAACAACATCATCATCGCAACCACATAATATCATTGCTATAATAGCCAATAAAATCAAATTTTTCATTTTTTACCTCCTCATATAACTGGATGGGATATTTCGGAATCCCGAATCCATTTACTAATCGTAATCAATGCCTATATTTTATCATTGAGGTGCTATTAATGCCACTATATAAATACATCATTTTTATTACTATAAGCACGCTAGTTTATGGAATTTTTGTTTATTATCTTGGAAGCAGGACTATTGGACTTCTTCCCCTTAAGCCACGAATCAAAAAACTTCTCTGGCTTTTACTTTTGTGTCTTCTTTTTATAATTTGGATACTAAGGCGGTTTGATCGTTTTTATCGGTATGATCACATTGAAGTATTCATGACTGCTTTTTACACCTTCATGATCTTCCTTCTTTTTATTGCTTTCCTGTCTTTTATCAGGGATTTTTTGCTTATTTTATGGAAAACCATCAATTTTATAACTGAAAAACTATTTCAGCGAAAAATATTTCCAGCGAGAAAAATCAATACTCTGTTACCGACAAGTGTTTATATTATCTTTTTTTTATCAATCCTGTGGTTAGTCACAGGATTGATTCAGGCATTTTCAACTCCACATCTTAAAAAAGTTGAAATTATTGATTCTCGACTACCTGAGGAATTTTCCGGTTTGAAAATAATCCTGATTTCGGACATGCATATCGGTCCAACCCTTAAAAGATCATCCGTGGAAAAGATTGTCCGAGTCATTAATAGTATTGACCATGATTTCGTTGTTATTGCTGGAGATATGGTGGATGGCCCCATCAATAAGGTTTTTCCTCATCTTAAACCACTTATGAAACTTAAAAAGCCTGTCTTTTTTTCTCCTGGAAATCATGAATTGTACTGGAATTTTTCCTCCTGGGGACATCGCCTTGAATCCCTTGGAATAAATGTACTGACGGAAAGTTTTAAGAGTTTTGAAAAATCCGGTAAAAAACTTGTTCTCGCGGGAATCACTGATGAATTCCGCTGGTCCGGTGGAAAAACAAAAAGAACCCGCAACCCTGTCAGAGCTCTGGTTGGGTCTGGCCTGTCAGATTATCGAATCCTGATTGCTCATCGACCCAGTGTTTCAGACGATGCAAAAAAGGCTGATTACAACCTTATGTTATCAGGACATACACATGGTGGACAGTTCTTCCCTCTCACAATTTTAACTTATTTTTTCCCATCTCTCGGACATGGATTGACAAAATCCGGGAATCTACTTGTATATACAACATCAGGTGCGGGTTTCTGGGGACCTCCAATTCGATTTTTAAACCCCCCGGAAATTGTACTTATTACCCTTAAAAGCAGTAAGGACAAATGAAATACAATAATATTTTATTACATTTAAATATTGTTTCTAAAACAACTGAATTTTTTAACAAGAAAGCTATCTACTGGATTTTTTTTCTGAGCTTTTTATTTATCCCGTTTACTATATTTTCTTGCAATAAAGAAGATCCAAACACTCCCACTCTTCCAGAAAAACCTGGAAAAAATAATCTAAAACTTCCTTTTGATAATTCTGGAATAAACACTTTTGTTGCATCAGCAAAGTCATCTTTTAAACGCAATAAACCAGATGAGAACATTAAAACCTATCTGGTACCCTACACTGAAAAAATTGTAAATAATTTCAAAGAAAACCTGAGTGATAAAATTAAGGAAAACAAGACAGAGACATTTAAGTTATCTTTTTCAACCGACCTTAATAAGAATTATTCATTTCCCGATCCCCCTATGTTTCTTGATTTTAATACCGATGGCAAAGTCGATCTTGCGATAATTCCTGAAGAGTTTTTCGGTCCTTCCGAGGGATATGGTTTTTACAAGCCAGTAAATGGAAAATGGACAACTCTTTTTGAAGGAGCCGGAAAACTCATTTATACTTCCTCTTGCAACAATTATGTGTATATGCTTTATGCTATTGATGTTATTGCCAATTATGAGCCATATGTTTATGTTTTCATCCGAGGTTCCCGTTCTAATGGTTCTGTAATAACAAACACTTTTTTTGTTCCGCCACTTACTTCGGTCCCTCAAAATCTCAAAATTTCCCCCGTAGTTTTCAATGCAAATATCAGTTTACGAATGGATCCTTCATTGCTTTCCCCTGATCCGAATAAGGAAGAGATAAAAGAACTCCGGTTTATTCAACATAATATAATTGCGAAATATGACACAAAATCTAACGGCTATATTCTGAATTCAAAGGGAATTTGGCATTTCGTATGTTTGAGCCCATCCACCTTGAAAACTTCTTCTCTTTGTCACGGAATGACTCCATGTATATGGAACGAAACGGAAAAATTGGTAAAATATCCAGCATCTCATAAACCATGGATCTGTGCCTGGACTGAAGTCAGAACGGAAGATAATAAGTAACTGTTACTCCGACAAAGTAATGCCTGAATTCCGCTCTCTCCGCTGTAAATTTCGCTGAATTTCCCGCAATTGAACCTTCGATAGTGTTATCTATCCATACTGGTTGAAAAAATTTGGCCTGAATACCAATGGCTAAAAAATTGAGCATGAACGAAAAGCCTCCGCCAACGCCAATATTTACACCATGCATATAACTATCTTCGCTGTTACTTGAATCACTGACTATTCTGTGCATAGTGCCTACCTGAAGAAGTCCATAAAACCCAAGTTTTTCGGTGGCAAACTGGTATAAACGACCTTCCAGATTCAGATTAAGCATGAAATTTTCCGTTTGATCTGCCAGCCTCTTAAACGCTCCATAGTGAATACTACCACCGGCATAAATATATTTGTGAAACCTGAAGAGGCCTGAAAAACTTATCCCGGCGTTTTCGCCGCAGAACTCCTCATTGTCGTGATTGCAGAAAGAAACCGGACTTGGGCCCTCCCTGTTATAGAGATCTTTTCCTATTTTACCATTCACACCCACTGCCCCTTCGATTAACAAACCCTCAATAATTTTTCTATATTTAATAATCGTTTTTGGAGGTGGCGGAGTTTTATCTTCAATTTCAATAGGTTTAATAACAACAGTCTTTATTTCTTCCGGCTTTTTTTCTTCTGGTATTTTAATTGAGTCGGCACAGGCAACGGCAAAACCATAAAGGCATGCTTTTTTTAAATATATTTCATTCTCCCCGGACTTCTCTTTTAGTTTTTTGTTCAGTATTTGTGCAACGAGGTAACAACCCCGACCATCGTGATTTATACAACCAACCTCATAGGACTTGCGCGCCTCATCATTCCTGCCTGATTTTTCCTGAACCTCTCCAAGGGAAGTACACATGCCTGGATAATCCTTTGTACACAAGGGTTTAAGCCATTTTTCAAGAATAGCACAATCTTTGGTTATTCCACTCAAACAGGCTCGACGGTTTTCCAGAAGTTCTTCAAAAAGTGAAAACTGCGCCTTTATTTCTTTGATATTTCTTTCACTTGGAAAATTTACAATATAATCCTCATAGCATTCATGAGCACTCTTTAGATTGCCAGCTCTTTTAAATGTATCTGCCGCAATTATGTAGAGATTGCGATCCGGAGATATCAAGACAGCTTTTCTGTAATGTTCGCCAGCGGTCTGATAAAGTTTTTTTCCAAAGGCAGTATTACCTCTCAGGACATGTTTACGAACTTCCGGGGTATATTCGTTAAGATCAGGCTGCGATGGGTTAGTTATAGATACTAATTTGTATAGTTTTTTAGGTGCAACCCAACGGCGAGCTACACATTTCAACTTATCTTTGTCAAAATATGTTCCCGGTGGGCAATTTGAAGCCATTGCCCTTGAAGAAATTGAAAACAGAATTAAAACAATGAGATATTTCATATTACTTTCCATAAACTACTGGTTTTACTTAATATTAACAGCGAACTAATTACTTTATAAAAAGTTTTCCCCGCGTGAAAAATGACCTCGACAATTTATCTGTATCCATGGTAATTTACCAGAGTATTTTCATTACTACAGGTTTTTTTATTATGATGGGTTTTTATTCTGACGATTTCCTTACAGAAATATCAGATCTTCTTTTTTCAAAAAACACTCCAGATCTGGAAGGTGCGGGAATTATTATTAACAAACTTAATAATAATATTAAAGCACTTTATATTTCGTCTGACAATAACCATTTGTTCCACCGGGCTTTTTCAACAACAACGGATCTTCAACTACCTGAACATTATAAAATTAAAACACCTGCCAAGTGCCATAGTTTTTCCAGATGTTCTGACTTTCCGGATTTTTTATTATTTCATTTTTGCAATAAATCCATTGAAAGCGGCTATTTTCTCATTTCTGATATGGTTATAACACCAGAATTTGAAGACAGAATCAAATTGATTTCTACCTTAATAACTGCGGCTCTGAATCATTCAAGAAATCATAGGATCCTCAAAGAAAACAAAAAGTTTCGAACTCTTATCGAAAACGCTTCAGTGGGCATAATTACCATTGATTCAGATGGTAAAATCCTGGATATTAATGAAAAACTTGTGGAAATTCTTGGTTCTCCCTCCGCGGAAGAAACAAAAAAAATTAACGTTTTTACCTATCCACTTCTGGTTGAAGCCGGTATAAGCGACGATTTTATTAAATGCTGGACAAATAAAACAAACGGCACTTTTGAACATAGTTACCGTACAAAATGGGGAAAGCAAGTTTACCTCCGATACTCCCTGACTCCAATGACTAATCCTGATTCTTCTTTTTCCGGATTGATGGCAATTATGGAGGATATAAGCACTCAAAAGATTATCGATGAACGCATTCAGCACTTTCAAAGAATGGAAGCCATCAGTAATTTTACAGCAGGAATTGCCCATGATTTTAATAACATCCTTGAAATTATATTAGGAAGTACCGAATTAATTTTCCAATCTCCTGAAGATCATGTTTTGATTAGTGAACAAGCAAATACTATAAAAAAAATAGCTCGCCGAGGTAGAAATATAATAAGTCAACTCCTGGCTTTTTCGCATCATCACCGGGAAGAAAAAATTACTGTTAATCTACATGAGTTGATTGAAGATTGTCTCGATCTTGTTAAAATATGGGTGCCTTCAAATATAAAAATTGAACTTCGTCCAACAACAAATCCTGCCTACATCAATGCTGATCAAACCCAAATTCAACAGGTTATTTTGAATCTGGTTTCAAATGCCAGTTATGCCATTGGGAATGCTTCAGGAAGAATTTCAATTGATATAACAAAAAGCACATTGAAAAACAGTCGTTCAAACGATGACATTAGTTATGTCCTTTTATCTATTGCAGATAACGGAAAAGGAATGACTAATGCAACTATGAAAAGAATCTTTGAACCATACTTTACTACGAGAACTGCGGAATCAGGCACTGGACTTGGACTCAGCGTTGTCTGGGGGATCATTGATAATCATGAAGGCATAATTGAAGTGAATAGCGAAGTTGGAACAGGTACCGAGTTTCGCTTGTATTTTCCAGAAGCATCTCCTCCACTTAAAACTTACACATCTACCTCGCAGGGTCGCCTGATTCTTCTTGATGATGAGTTGGATCTTGTTAAAACATGGGGGCAAATTCTTGAAAAAGTAGGTTATAAAGTCAATACTTTTACAAATCCTATTCGTGCTTTGAATTTTTTTAAGACTAATGCTGATAATTGGGATCTGATTATTACCGACCAAACTATGTCTGGAATGAATGGTCTTGAATTTTCTAAGGAAATAAAGAAAATCAGGACTGATATCCCTGTTATTCTATGCACCGGATATGGGGAAAAACTTGATGGTGAACCTCTTTCTGACATGGGAATAAACGAAGTTGTAATAAAACCTATTGGAATTTCAGGTCTCATTAAAATTATAAAAAAATATTGCTGATTTTTAGGAAAAATACATTTTCAATACAAGCAAAATTAATGGCCATGGCAGGATGAATCACTATCAAACTCTTTCAGAAGACCATTCTTCAACTTGTTTATTTCATTCATTAAATCAAATGTTTCTGCTTGAAAAACCTTGATTCCTGCAGCATTTAGTTTTTGTATAGCTTTAAAACCAATACCACTGACAATCACAGAATCAGCCCCATGGCTCATAACCGTCTGAGCAGGATTACACATCCCGTGCTCGTGTTCATCTTTTGATGCATCTTCTATAATTATTGTATCTTTTTCAGAGTCATAAACAGCATAAAAAGAAGCGGAACCAAAGTGTGGATTAATATTTGAATTTTCAGGATCTTTTCCTGTTACTGGTACGCATGTTTTCATAATAAAACCTCCTGTTTCTGGCATATGCTATTTGAGTAAAAAAGTCAATAAAGGATAGTTATTAAGAGTTTTTACTTGTATTCTGTTTCAGATTCATTACTCTTGCGCACATGTAAGGATATGGAGGTAAAATATGGATTCCGATAAAAAGAATACTGATAAACGAAAACAAAGTCTTTATTTTCCAGTAGATATGCTTGAGGAAATCAAAGCAGAAGCGGCTCGTCAGGATCGCTCACTTTCCTGGATAGTTCAAACAGCCTGGAAAATTGCAAGAGCAGATATTAAAAAATTTCCCTCCATTAACACTGGCGATGATGATGACGAATAGAAATACCTTCGTTTAAGAATTTAAAAAAATATCTAATTTAAGATCACTCCTCTTTTGAAAATCTTAGATTATTCGAAATTCGAAAGGCATATTTTTATGATAAAAACTGCAGTAATCGGTGGTGGTGCATGGGGAACAGCTCTTGCTCACATACTTGGAGAAGCTGGTCATAATGTAGAAATTTGGGCTCGTGAAACCGAGGTTGTTGAATCAATTAATTCCCTTTCAGAAAATACTCTTTTTTTAAATGGGCTTAAAATAAATTCTTCTATCCACGGAAATCCATGTCTGAATAGCGTCCTTCAAAATGCGGAGATTATCGTTAATACAGTCCCAACTCAATTCATTCGTTCAGTCTGGAGTTCTATAACTCCCACAACAATTTCTGACTCTAAAATCATTATCAATGCATCAAAAGGTATCGAAGAAGGTTCTCTAAAACTCATTTCCCAGATTTTTGAAGAACTTTTTCCCGGAATTGTCGATGAAAATTTTGCAGTTTTAAGTGGGCCTAGTTTTGCAGAAGAAGTTGTCAGAGGTTATCCAACATCTGTTTCCATTGCTTCCATGAGTTCTAATCTCTCAGAAAAACTTGCCAAATTGTTTCACTTAAATTATTTCCGATTATACTCTTCGAGTGACATTATCGGTGTCCAACTTGGTGGCGCCCTTAAAAATGTAATGGCAATCGCCGCTGGTGCAATTGACGGCATGGGTCTTGGTCTTAACACCCGAGCAGCAATGATTACCCGTGGGTTAAGTGAAATTGCACGACTTGGACTTGAAATGGGGGCCAGCGGTCCTACTTTCAGTGGACTAAGTGGACTTGGAGATCTCATTTTAACATGTACTGGAAATCTTAGTCGAAACAGACAAGTTGGATATCGTCTTGGGAAGGGTGAACCGGTCAAATCAATTCTTTCAGGAATGACTCAGGTAGCTGAAGGAGTTGCCACATCGAGAAGTACATTTGAACTATCGAAGCTTTATGACACTGATATGCCAATAACTGGTGCTGTATACAGTGGTATTTTTCAGGAAGAAAAAGCCGAAAATGCACTTAAAGATATCCTCGCAAGAGAACTAAAACACGATGGAATCTGATTATGCTCTCTTAGCAACTAATCCTAATAGATAAATTTTTTCATATAGATACAAATTATCACAAATTATGGATTCCGAAATCTCCATATTTTTTCACTTTAAGGAACTCTGTTTCATTGACACAATCTTTTTTCGCATTAATTTGTCTCTGGAACAAAGACTTTTCATCTTTGGTTGGAGGATAAATTGGCCTGGAAATATTCTGAAAAAGTAAAAGATCACTACCTGCACCCCCGTAACGTTGGCGAACTTTCTAATGCAAACGCAATTGGAGAAGTTGGCTCAATGGTCTGTGGAGATGCGTTAAAACTTTACCTGGTTGTCGATCAGGAGACAGGTGTCATCCACAATGCTTCTTTTCAAACCTATGGCTGCGGAAGTGCTATCGCATCATCAAGTGCCCTGACGGAAATAATAAAAGGAAAAACACTTGACGATGCTCTTGCTGTGACAAATCAGGATCTGGCCGATTACCTTGATGGACTACCAGAAGAAAAAATGCATTGCAGTGTAATGGGAAAAGAAGCTCTGGAAGCCGCTGTTGCCAACTTCAGAGGTGAAAAATTTGTACACGACGATGAGGATGAAGGAAAAATCATTTGTCATTGCTTTGGAGTAACTGACAAACAGATAGAAAAGGTTGTAAAAGAAAACCACCTGAATTCTGTGGAACAGGTTACTAACTATACAAAAGCTGGTGGAGCATGTGGCAGTTGTCTTCATAAAATTGAAGATATAATTAATGAGATAACATCCACTACACCTGAAAGACAGCGGACTGTTGATGTACGAGGAGGAACAACTTCTCCGGAACTCAAAAGCAAAGTTAGCCTATATAAAAAGATTAAGATTATCGAAGAAATTCTGGATTCTGAAATCCGACCTGCCCTTGGCCTTGACCATGGTGGTCTTGATTTAATTGATGTAGAAGGTGAAAACATTTACGTGAGATTAATTGGCAAATGTCATGGTTGCGCCAATAGCGATATAACTGTAGATTTTATTAAAGATCAACTACAGCAAGTCCTTGGAGAAACCGTAAACGTAATAAACGTGGATTAAATTTATGGAAAATCAAATTTATTACTTTGATAATAATGCTACTACCAGAGTTGCTCCTGAAGTTCTGGAAACAATGCTCCCCTACTTTTCTGAACTCTATGGTAATTCTTCAAGTATGCATGATTTTGGAGGTTCTCTTGGTGATGTTGTCGATAAAGCAAGATCTCAAGTAGCTAATCTTCTGGGAGCAGAAGATCCCTCTGAAATAATTTTTACATCCTGCGGAACCGAGAGCGATAATGCAGCAATAAATAGTGCTGTTTTGTCTCAACCGGGAAAAAAACACATTATCACAAGTAAAGTTGAACACCCTGCTATTATTAACTATTATGAATACCTTGAAAAAAATGGTTATGACATCACATGGCTCGATGTTGATGGCGACGGGCTTCTTTCTCCGGAAAGTGTGATCAATAAAGTAAGATCTGATACTGCCCTTGTTTCCCTTATGTGGGCAAACAATGAAACTGGTGTAATTTTCCCAGTTGAAGAAATTGCCGCAGAACTGAAAAAAAAGAATGTTATCTTTCATACTGATGCGGTTCAGGCTGCCGGGAAAATCCCAATTGATCTCAAAAACAATCAAATTACTATGCTTTCCATAAGTGGCCACAAACTTCATGCTCCCAAAGGCATTGGCGCTCTTTACGTAAGACGTGGCACAATGTTTAAACCATTTATCATTGGAGGTCATCAGGAGCGTGGAAGGAGAGCTGGAACAACGCCAGTAGCAATGATCGCAGGTTTAGGAAAAGCATGTGATTTGGCTGAAATGAATATGGATGAAGAAAACGTCAGAGTTAAATATTTAAGAGATCTTCTTGAAAATCTCATTTCTGAGTCCGTTCCAGCTATAGAATTTATTGGACATAGAGACCAACGTTTACCAAATACTGCCAATATTTCATTTGGTTATATTGAAGGTGAAGCTATTTTACTTATGCTCAGTGAAATGGGAATCGCTGCATCAAGCGGCTCCGCTTGCTCAAGTGGATCCCTTGAACCATCTCATGTACTAAGAGCAATGGGTAAACCATTTGAAACTTGCCATGCGTCAATACGATTCAGTTTAAGTATCTATAATACTGAAGAAGAAGTACGCCATGTTGCATCAGTAATTCCTGACATTATCAGAACTCTCCGCAGAATTTCGCCCTTCACACCCCGTGAACTTATTTCCTGATTTGTTAAGATTCAACTATTGTTGGTAAAAGTGGAAGCCATTTCCGTCCATACCTGCTAATCAGTTTTTCTGCTCGGGCAGGACCATCTGTTCCCGCCTTGTAATCCGGAAACTCCATGATCTGCTCAGGAAGAAAAGAAAGTATTTGTTGAGTAATTTCCCAGGAAGTCTCCACGAAATCCCACCTTGTAAAAAGTGTATGATCTCCGTTAAGGGCTTCCAGCAAAGCCAGTTCATAGGCTTCCATGGTATTAAATGCAAATAGGCATGGATAGCAGAAACTTATATGTCCTTTTTCAAGTTTCATTTCCGGACCTGGCTCTTTCACCATAAAACTGACGGAAATTCCTTCACTTGGTTGAATTCGAATCGTAATTATATTTTCATTTCCTTCTCCCAGGAGAGAATGCAGAACCTTCGATTCTGGCTTTTTAAGGATAATATTAATTTCCGCTACTCTTGTTGCCAACCGTTTTCCGGTTCGCAAAAATATTGGTACTCCCATCCATCGTTCATTATCAACAAAAACCGCTGTGGCTGTGTATGTTTCGGTTTTTGAGCCTTCGTAAACATTGTCTTCCTGACAATAACTATTTACCGGTTCAAGATCAATGAATCCTTCATCATACTGACTGAATACCACGTCTTTATTATCAATTTTCCTTATTTGGCGAAGTAACTCAGTTTTACGATCCCTTATTGATTCGGGATTCATATCCAAGGGCGGTTCCATACAAACAAGGGACAGAATTTGCAGTAGATGATTCTGATACATATCTTTTGTTGCTCCCGCTGTTTCATAGTAGGACCCCCGTTTTTCAACACCGGTGGACTCGGCAACTGTAATTTGTATAGAATCAATATATTGCCTGCACCATATAGCTTCAAAAAGCCTGTTGCCAAATCTCACATTGAAAATATTCTGGACAAGCTCTTTCCCTAAATAATGATCTATCCGAAAAATCTTTTCTTCTGGAAAATTTTCTTGAACTTTTTCATTAAGTTCTTTCGCATGAGATAAATCCTTTCCGAAGGGTTTTTCAAAAACGATCCTGTGTTCTTCGTGGTCGAGTTTTTTTAAAACATCCACCATTTGAAGAAAATAATCAGGGGAAACAGCAAGGTAACTTAATTGTACAAAACTATCGTTTTCTTTACTGAATTTGTTTTTTATATCAATTAGTTCTATTGGATCAGGATTTTGAAAATCCATTTTTATATATTTGACTATACTAACTATTGGATTATTATTTATATTTGCAAAATCAATAAATTCTTTTGTTGTAAAATTACGCCTTGAAATACAAATTAATTGAGAATCACTTGAAATGTAACCTTCAGCATAAAGATTCCCAATTGCTAAAAGCAATTTTTTTCTAGCGAGATCTCCTGTTGCTCCAAAAAGAAAAATCAGGGCTTTGTTCATTTAAACCTCTATACAGGAACTGAAAACTGTACAATTCGGATGGTCTCGGAAAAGTCCTACTGGAAAATCTGGAAAATTATAATCAGAATCAGAATCAGAAAATTTTCTGAAAGCATTCAATTTTGACTCTCCAACAAAGAACAGCATTACATGCTTACTGCTGAATATCATTTCTGCAGAAAGGGTTGCTCTTTCCGATGGTGGTTTTGGGGCATCTATAACTTTATGGTATTTATTATTTACTTTAAAATTGCTTCCAGGAAAAACACTCGCAAAATGCCCATCTTCACCGGAACTTAATATTGCAAGATCCAACGGCGGAACGGACATATCAAAATCAAAATTCCCACTTTTCCAGGGGTTATAAAATACAGTGTCTTCAAGTAATCCTTGATCATTGGCGTAATTTATAAAATCATTTTTTACATTTACATAATTGAGTTCCGAAATTGTCGCTGTAAGTCTCTCATCCGTAAGAAATATTTCCATATTTTTAATTTCGATTTTTTTCCTGCACAGAGACTCAGCAAGTGGTTTTATTATGCGACCTCCGCAAAGCGCCATGCTGTGAATTCTTTCTGAGTTTAAAAGACTGCTGAATCTATGGCCAAAGATTTCCCACATTTTCTCATTTGGGTATTCAATAATATTGCATTTCATTTTTTCACGAACGAACTAATAAATTCAGGTTTTCTCACGAATGGGATGGGCACCAAATTCATTGCGCATTGCGCTGACAAGTTTCAATCCCAGACCATTTTCCTTTTTTTGTGATGAAAAACGATTCTGTAAAGCCAGAGTATTAACTAAAAAAGGAACACCATTCTCAACAGCTTCAATACTTGCCCATCGCCCTTCTCCAGAATCTGCTGCCCAGGGTTCAATTCCTTCAAGCATAGGACGTTTTGCAAAAGCATTACCGACCATTTCCATCAGGAAACCACTTATTATTGTCCCATGATTCCAGAGATCTGCGATTTCCTTCAAATCCAGATTTTTATACGAACCATCAGCAAGAAGTTCAAAACCCTCACCAATAGCTTGCATCATGCCATATTCAATTGCGTTATGAACCATTTTTACATAATGTCCCGCACCAGGGCCGCCTACCAGTTTGTACCCACCATCAAGGGAAAATAGTTTTATTAACTTTTCAATTTCATTGTAAGTTTCCTCATCCCCACCTACCATCACCGGATAGCCTCTTTTTGCGGCTACTACTCCTCCACTGACACCTGCGTCCAGCATTTTTATACCAGCAATTCGAGCTTGTTCATGTCTTTTAAGTGTTTCATGAAAATTGGAATTTCCGCCATCAATAATAATATCCCCTTTATTGAGTAATTTCAGAAGCGAATTAAAAACCTTTGAAGTAATTTCCCCTGCTGGAAGCATCAACCATATTTTTCGTTGTTTGCAATCCAGTTTTTCCACCAAGTCCTCTATTGAACTTGCCCCTGTAGCTCCCATCTCCTCAACTATTTTTACTGGTTCAGGGCTTCTGTTGTAAACAACCAAATCGGCCATTCCAGTTTCCATTATTCTGGAAACCATATTTAACCCCATTCTGCCTAGACCAATGAAACCCACTTTTATCCGACTTTCCATAATAACCTCCAAATTCTGAAATCTCATTCCAGTCTGGTTCCAGAACAGATTGAAAGATAATGTCTTGAAAGAGGAAAACAAGGTATGTTATCCGGCTTTATTCCGAATGATTTAAATCTTTCGCCCTGACGTTCAATGTACAAATCCTAAACACTAATTTTTTTGTATAATTTTTCAACACATACATCACAAAAGGCGTACAATTTATACACAGTTTTCATTTTAAACAATTATCCGCATTCTGCCTTTTATTACAATTACTTATTATCATTTTTAAATATACACTGCAATTCGTTTTGCAGTGTGTCTACTGTTTAAACACTTTTATTTTTTTCTCATGGTTTTTTAAAATTCATTTTTTTATATATTTTCATATACTTATAAAAACATGACTTATGGCACGATCATTGCGAATGAATATCGGCCGTTACAGGAGGCCCCCATCATGAAGAAATTTTTACTCTCCATCGCCATTTTGCTTCTTCCTTCAGCAGCGTTTGCAACAGTTCCATCAACCTGGACTTGCCCCGCAAGTTATTACACCGATTCATGGTGTGATTGTGGCTGTGGAGCATACGACCCTGCCTGCAGTAATACAACTGCTCCACTGTGGAAAAACTGCTCAGGGGTATATCAAACATGTATGTCGGGAGAATCCACATGCCATAGTGCCGGCGTAAGAGCTTATCGACGAGGCGCTTTTGGCGGTGAAACTCTTGAGCACACTTACCCCTGCAGAGTTGAAAGCTCAACACAGGTGGCATCATATTGTGATTTACCCAATGTGTGGGGTGAATGCTACAGTGAAAGTGAATACTGCCCAGAGTCATGGAGAGGCGATGGATGGTGCGATCCTGGTTGTGAAAACATCCATGGAGTTGGTGGAGATCTTGGAGACTGTGATTACAGCCACGACAAACTTTATTGCAAAGGGGTCAACTCATCCGGAGTAGACTCTAACGATGTAGGTGGAGATCGACTGGGAAATTCCCTATATGCCTTTGACACTTTCTTTTATTATGAAAAAGGTGTAAGTCTTACCTCACTGCAGCAAAAATTTAACAATGTTGTCAATGAAGTAGGTCAATGCGAATTTGTCTATGGAATTGACGGAACCTGCCACCAACATACAAATAGAGGTTTCTTTTTCCACAAACATTACATTGATGACGATTGGAATCCCTTCAATGACAAATGCGATTGCGGCTGTGGCGGCGATGAAGATGATGTTCCTCAGATTGCATGGTTTGATGTCGCCGGTTCTACTCTATCCAGTGCTTATCCAAGACTTGGTATCGCAAGTGGATTCCATGACTGCATAATTCAGGAAGGTATAAACTTCTACTAAGTCTCTGCCGATATAATTCCTGAAACAGTCTGCAGATTGTTGGAAATTCGATTAATGAAACAAATTGATGGGCCTGAATACAATAAGAAACGTACTCTAATCATTTCATTATTATTTTCAACACTTTCAATTGCTCTTCTCATTCTTATTTTTGTACTTTTAAATTCTCCTGTAAAAAAACTTAAAAAGATCGAAACACAACAAGAAAAACACATTCATACCAATCATATTCATAAAAAACCGATTACACCGGCACAGGTTAAATCACTGAGAAAAGCATTCTCCGGAACGTCCGGATCTGAGCGTATTGCCAAATATGATCGGACCCGAAGAAAACCGACTCGCCCCCTTTACGAGGACAAAGCTCTTTTTGAAAAGCAAAAGGCACACAGCGTAAAAAAAATGCGCCGACTGCATTCAATGCTTTTAAAAAAGCATTTTGGAGATTCCCTTTCAAAGGAAAAGTTTGAAGAAGCATTAAAAGCTGCTGAAAAAGCTCGTAATGATATGTACGAAAATCAGAATAGATGGGAAACTGGAAATGCCAATTTAGGGGAAACAATCGATAAAAGTAGTGAAATTATCAAAACTTTTGCAAAAGACTTACTTAAAGCTCTCGGAGAAGATGGGTATACGAAATACACTGGTTATAATGTTGACGATGACCCGTGGGAACGATTAATGAGCGGAGATGCCGGCGATATTGATGAATCCCCCATGACGAAAATCGATGAGGAGGATTTAAAGGCTTCAGACTAATCAATCACTTTTATGTATCAACTGGGTTTGCAGTTTCAGGGTAATTGAACCATAGAACATGCTGTATTGTGTCACAGTTTTGAAACGTGTTCTTTTCAGAATTTTCGAGGCGATTTGGTTAGCAAATCAATATGGAAGGGCATTGTTTTCTTCGGAAATTTGAGAACGAAATTGTTGAATTGATTGTAGTAGCCTGTTAGAAATTTTAATAAATTTCTTCGCGAAGCAAATTACAGGCACGAATAGCATGTTTTCATAAACATGCTCAATTTTGATAAAAATTGAATTTCAGTACACGATCTACTTAGTGATTAATAAATTGTAATGACCTATAAGAAATTTTAATAAATTCTTTTTTTCCGATTTACACAACGAATGGCTTTGTAAAAACAAAGCAGATTATAGCAATTTAATTGGTCAATTTTTCTCAAATCGATAAAAAAGTAGTATAATTTTTTTACATTAAATGTTTTACGTTGTATAAATTTTTAAACTTATGTTATTATCTTCTAAAGCATTTTGTATATCGTCCGATATTATAGGTACTGCAATAAATTTAATTCTGCAGAATGAAAGGATGGTTTTGATATGAAAAATTCTGAGAAAGAAATTACGTTTCCATTTGAAAACATTGAGAAGATGGATAGGGTTGTAAATGAACCTGCCAGATTTTCAATAATGTGCTACCTTTTCAAAGCTAACTCTATTGATTTTATGAAGCTTTTGAAAATGAGTGGTCTAACACAGGGAAACCTCAGTTTTCACCTCAAGAAGTTAGAAGAAGCTCAATTTATTTCCGTTGAGAAAAAATTTGTAAACCGGAAACCTCTAACTGAGGTTACCATCACTGAATCAGGAAAAGCCTCTCTTAAGTATTACAAAGACATTCTTCTTTCCATGTTCAAGACTTCAGGAATAAAATAAGCCTCTGTATCCTGAATATTCTGTACATTTCTTTTAATTAAAAATATTATCACTGCTTTCATAAGTATACCCAGAAGGGTCACACTTATTATCCAGTTAATGTCCTGAAATACCAAATTTCCAATTTTTTCGCTGATTTTTACTCAAAGCAGTAACAGTAAGCAATTGTTTTTAATTGTTTTTTGCAAATTGTTGTTATGGAGAATTATTATGGATCTTTCTAATGTACCTGGGTCACGTCAGGAACTCACAAAAGAAATTCTTGAACTGAAAAAAAAATACAATGCCGTAATTCTTGTTCATAATTATCAACTTGATGAAGTTCAATCTGTCGCAGATCACCTTGGTGACAGCCTGGAATTAAGCAGACTTGCCGCGAAGACTTCCGCAGATATAATAGTTTTCTGTGGTGTTCATTTTATGGCAGAAACAGCGTATATCTTGTCACCAACAAAGACAGTACTTCTGCCAGAGATAAACGCAGGTTGTCCCATGGCTGATATGATTAATCCTGAACAACTCAAGAAACTCAAAGAAGAAAACCCCGATGCTATAGTTGTAACATATGTGAATTCTTCTGCGGAAATTAAAGCTCTTTCAGACTACTGTTGCACATCAGCTAATGCTGAAAAAATTGTTGCAACTCTACCTGCGAATCAGAAAATCATTTTTACTCCGGATATGAACCTGGGAGCTTGGATAACGCGAAAAAGGCCAGACAATAAAATAATTTGGCCAGGATACTGTCCTGTTCATCACAGATTACTTCCTTTTGAAATTGAAGAAAAGAAAAGACAATTTCCTGATGCTGTTGTAATTGTTCACCCTGAAGCTCCAATTGATGTATTAAAGCTTGCCGATGCCGTTGAAAGTACAGGAGGAATGGTTAACTATGTCCAAAGTCTTCCATCAGGAAAATTTGTCATAATTGGGACAGAAGCAGGAATGATCAATCGCCTGCGTCGTGTCAGATCAGATTTAGTTTATATTCCGGCAAGCCCAGACACCGTCTGTTCCAACATGAAAAAAACCAGGTTATCCCATGTGAGGGATTCATTGCTTTTTATGCAGCATAAAATTACAGTACCAGACGAAATTGCAGAAAAAGCCAGGCGTTCTATTAATAGAATGCTGGAAGTAGGATAATCTTAATCAACAAAACATTCCTTTAAAATATCAATAGCTTTAGCGTGTACACGAGAAGCCCAACTCTTACTTCTTTTTCTTGACTCAGCTATTTCCTTCAATGGACGGCCATTAAAATAATGCTCTTGAATAACAAATTTTTCTGTAGGGGGTAATTTATCTATATTTTTAAACAATTGACTGTGATTTGACTGTTCAATAGCATCTTCTTCTGGTGAAAGATTTTCAGAAGAAATATCTACACAATCATCAATGTTTTTCATAACCATTGCAGAAGCGATCCCCTGAGCAAGGGCTCGGAATGAATCTTCTATAGAGACTGCTGTGTCACCAGCTTCGGACTTAATCGACATATACTCATCAAGGTGTTCCATCGCCCGGAGTCCACTTCTTCCGAAACTACCACTATCGCGGATTCCGTCATATATCGCTCCCCGAATCCGATACCATGCAAATGTCGAAAATTTTACGCCTTTTAGTGGGTCAAACCTTTGAGCACATTCTAAGAGGCCAGTCATACCCCAGGCAAAAAGATCATCCATTTCCACCGGGACTTTATGCTGATGATAGATATCTCGGGCTATACCCATTACAAGGGGAGTGTATTTTTCAACTAGTTCTTCCGACGAACTCATTGCCATGTCAACTTCGTTTTCCCTTTACATCAAACTCTCTGGCACCATCTTCATGTTCATCCACAAGACTGAATGTTAAATATTGTATTCCAAGTCTTGCAGTGCGATCGCTGGGCAGTTTTATCTGAATAATATCGGCACCCAGGTCGAGTTTTTGAACAATACATTTACCAAATTTAAAATGATTTAATATATCACCCGGTGCAGGAAGATCGTTTGTTTCGTCATCGTCATCGTCATCTTCCACTTCTGGTTCAATATGCTCAACTTTCAGCGCTTCCATTTTTCCGGGTAATTCAGAATTATCAATATCTGAAGAAGTTTCAGCAAAAACTTCGTTCCATATTGCAGAATTCGAAGATGCGTCTATGGTTCTTCTAATAAATAAATCATCAAAAGAATCAAGGATAAAATCACACTGGATAACCCTGGCTTCTACCAGAACACCGCCATAAACTGCCAACCCAGTTTCCCCTTCAACGGCAACAGTCGAGTACAGTAGAGGATCGAATTGCCCACCCAGTTCAGTTATAATCCCTTCACAGGATATTAATTGACAAGCTCCTGAAATAATTCTCCGCGTTGACATTGCTTTATTTCCGGAGTCAGTCGAAAGAATAATATTTTCAAGATGACCAAATATTTTAATTCGACCAGTACGAATATTATTGTCTTTCAGAAGTCTTGAAACCGCTTTCTGGATTTCCATCCCTCTGGTAAATTCGCCCACAAACCTTCGTTGTTTTTTTGTTTCTACAAAATTCAAAGTATTACTCCGGAATATTTTTAAAAAGAAGAATTCCAGGTAATTGAAACCTGTTCAAGCAGGTTCTGAAATTCCAGCAGCCTTTCATATCAAGGCAATGGTTAGCATTCATACGCTTATCTCTACCAAGTTTTCTTGATTGAGCTCTCAATGCGGATTTATAACCCTCTCGATTAGTTACATATATCTTTTCACTGGATTTTAAATTAGCCCCGTATTTCCTAAGCATTGATGTTATTGCAGATGGAATTGCAGCGGTTATATTTATAAGCATGCCTTTAAGTCGTAAAGGCATTACTGCTTCATAACGTATTCCATAAGTTTTATAATTCTTCTTAGCCGCAATTTCCCGGGTTACCAGATCAGGAATAGTACTCTCAATTGTTTTAAGTATTTGATAAAAACTATATATCCGTTCACTCTCAGGCTTTACCCCCGTAATGTTGAGAACATTCCTGATTTCTGTCTCGTAATTCCTCATTTGATTGGCAACTATTATAAGACGAGCAATAATTTTATCAAGGGTTTGAAATTGACAGTTTTTATCAACCTTCATAGAACAAAGGCTTTTTTTCTCCAGAAGTTCTGCAGTCAAATCCACAGGAATAACTTCTTTTTTCACTTCTACAGGCTTTTCTTCCTTTTTCTCTCTGGTTTTTCCAACAGATTTTTTACCAACTTTGGTTTTTCTAAATTGATTAAGCTCATCAACTATACTACCTGTATTCTCATCCTCGATGATGCTATCTTTCGAATTTGATACAGATCTTGAAGAGGCTGAGCTTATATAAGTTGCAATTGCTTGAACTCCAACTTCAGGAATACACTCAGGATTTTGCGCAAGAGGGCAATTTCCCTTTAACAATTCTGCCTGAATCTGCTTTAAAATTTCTTCAGACTTTTTTATTTTAGCGTCAAGTTGTTCCTTAGTTTTTCTGATCGCCTCTAAGGCACACTTATCATTACGCTCTACCCACTGTCCTGTTTCAAGTTCGGCTGGATCTTTTTTACTACAGGAAATGTTGGTTAGTAACGCACCAAGTAAAATCAATAAAGGGATTATTGTATTTTTCAAAATTCAAACATCCTTTTCAGAAGGTAAAGTGCTGCCTTATTTCCTCCCGAATCTGTTTTTCATCAAGATCATTAAAATTATCTCGCTTTATCTGTGGCGGTGGAGGTATCAGATTAACTGGCTCATCCCTCACTTCTACAGACACTTGAGGTACTTCGATTGTTTTCTCAATAACCGTAACAACTTTTTCAACTTCCGTCCTTGGAGGCAGATCCTCAACACCATCAAGGTAGTTGAGTATTCTATCTTCCACGAAGGAACTCATGCTTGTATCGTTATCCTGGCAGTATTTGTGAACTCTGTCATAAATATCTCCACGTACAGATATTGAACGTCTTGTCTGCTTTTTCTGCTGTGTCATTCCGGTCTTCCTTACATCAATATGAAAGTATGTTAATCATGAAATAATTTAATACAGTTACGCGCTTTTATAATTAAAAGAGATCTCTCTCATAGTCAAGCACAAAATCATTTCCTTTGCCCTCTTGCCCTCATATTGCTGACTTTAAGCTTGAACATGGATACAAGAATGCCTATCTGTGACCAGGATAAATCCGCTGATGCCGCAAAGATATTCCCCTCAGACTTCATTTTAATCAATTTCAGTATTTCTCCAATTTTTCCTGAAGATGAAGCTTTTGCCACAGTTGTCTCAAATAACTTTAAAGCAATTACTGAGCCCGCAGGGTTATTGAAAACCGAATTTACTTTTATATGCAATCCATTATCCAGTGTTTTTATGGCGAAAATCAAGGACGTTGGCTTTACTGGCAATTTAAAAGTTGGATTCATAATAGCAATAACAACTGAATAATCATTAAGGTTTTCACTAAAACCATATTCCATTTTTAAGTTTTTTCTATCTGGCAAATTAAGTTCACCGTTTTTTATTATAATATCTTTACCTGAAGAATCCAATATGGATGAAGTCTTTATAAATGGCGAGTTCGTCGGAACTTGAGATGTATTGATAAGTTTTTTCAGGCATAAAGTGGATTTTGTTACATCAAATGAACCGGATAATTTGATTGTTCCCTTTTTCTCCCCTTTCAATCTCGGAATAATAAATTCAATGGAATCAATGTCTTTCATTGCATTTATATCACACTTTGACAAAAATCCAATGAAGCCTCCCGCAGATGGAAGATTAAGAGCTTCCTCTACTTTTTTACTTATTAATTTAATTCCCATTACTGTTTTAATATCAATTTTTCCAAAAATTTTATTTTCTGTTGTTAAACTCTTTGATTCATTCTTTAAACTTACATTTTTTGAAGGATTAGCAATGGCAGGCGCCTGCTTGTCCTTAGTAACATTTTTATTTTTCTCTGGCTTATTTGAACATGAAAAAATTGCTATCAGTGTACATATAATTAATAAATTCCAAACCCGCATCTATCAAATTCCTTTCTTGAAATTAGTTAGTTACTGTCCTGAAATACAAGAAATCAAATTTTTTACCGAATTTTGGATAAGGACAATAACTAATTAATTTTTTCACCACTATTTTAGTTTAGAGAATATAGCAAAAAAGACTGTTAAAGATAAAATACATTAAAGAAATATAAAAAGTAGCAAAATTGTTTTTGCTCGTGCGTTGGGTATGATATGTATCCTGAAGCCGACTCAGACTTTTATGGATAGTGACTGGTTTGTTTCTGTCCAGCGTTCAGTTGTTGTGAAGTATTCAACTGCTTCAGGAGTAACTTTATGAAATTACTAATACTTGCTACCATATGTCTGTATCTGGCATTTCCTATATCGTGTAAAGAAAATTCCAACACTGAGAAAAATGACAGTCCCCCGCGATTGACCTCTAAAAAATCTTTTGAAAAAGTCAGGTCAAAAAAAAGTAGCAGGAAAAGAAGGAAGAAATGGAATTCGCCCTCATCAATGTCTGATACAATTCAGATGAACGGCAGAATAGTCCATGTAGTGGATGCAGATACTGTCCATTTTCTTTCAGAATCGGGAGATCGGCACAAGTCAAGGCTTGATGGAATTAATGCTCCGGAATGTCATAAAAAGCGCATAAAGACTCTTGATGGGAAAATCTCTTCTGCCTGCATTTCGGACGATGAACCTGGTGGTTACAGTGCTTATCTGTTCCTTAAAAACCTGATTGAAGGCAAAAATGTAAAATTTATCTGTTCTGGTAATAAAAATACTAAAAACTGTATTGAAGATACATATGGAAGAGTTCTTTCTACGATTTATCTAAACGAGGTTAATATAAATAACAAGATTGTTGCTGAAGGGCATGCCCTCAGTTTCACTAAATACCCAAGTAAAATGAGATGGAAATATTGCATCAGTGAATCAGAGGCGAGAGAAAAAGGCAATGGTTTCTGGGGCAAATCAGGTAAAGATATAATAAATCGCTTCAGTAAAAAAACAAGGCAATGGTATAAAAAACATAATCTACTTTGCAATCAGGCCATAAAGGAAAAAAATGGGTTATAACTTTATATAGTGTGTCTTTTGCCATCAAATATTGATTCAGGACACAAACAAATCAGAAGGATCTTTAAAATGATTAAAAATTTCCGTGAAGCACTTACTTTTGATGACGTACTTATAAAACCCGCATTCAGCGAGGTCCTGCCTTCTGAAACATGTATTTCCACTGAATTAACGCCCCAAATAAAACTTAAAATTCCATTTATTTCTGCTGCCATGGATACGGTCACCGAGTTTGCCATGGCTCAAACAATGGCACATCAGGGAGGAATTGGAATTATTCACAAAAATCTTTCTCCGGAAGCTCAATCTGAACAGGTTAGAAGAGTCAAGCGCAGTGAAAGTTGGATAATTTTAAACCCCGTAAGTATAAAACCAGACCACGCTATTAAAGATGCTCTTGAACTCATGACCGTACATTCTATTTCTGGTCTTCCTGTTTTAAATGAAAATGGAATTCCTGTAGGAATTGTTACTGCCCGCGACGTCCGCTTCGAAAATGATCTATCCCGAAAAGTCAGCGAAATTATGACAAGAAATCTTGTCACCGCTGCCATTGATACACCCATGGATACGGCACTTGAACTTCTTCATCACAATCGCATTGAAAAATTGATACTTCTAAATTCAGACAATTCTCTGGGAGGATTATTGACTTTGCGGGATCTACAGAATCGGGAGAAATTTCCGGACAGCGCAAAAGATAACCGTGGTCGCTTACTGGTTGGAGCCGCCGCAGGAATTTCTGACAGGGAAAAAAAACGGGTTGAGCTTTTGGTCTCCGCTGGCGTTGATGTGATCTGTATTGACACTGCTCATGGACATACTCGCGGTGTTGGCCTTATGATTGAATGGATCCGCTCGAAATGGCCTGATTTGCAAATTATTGCTGGAAACATTGCAACAGGAGAAGCTGCCTCCTGGCTCATAAACACAGGTGTAAATGCACTGAAAGTAGGAATTGGGCCTGGGAGCATCTGTACAACGCGAATTGTTAGTGGAATTGGTGTTCCTCAGTTGACAGCCATTATGGATGTACATGAAATAGCATCTAAATTTGACATTCCTGTAATTGCAGATGGTGGAATTAAATACAGTGGAGACATTGTCAAAGCTCTCGCTGCAGGAGCCTCAAGTGTGATGATGGGCAGCATGTTTGCTGGCACCGATGAAACTCCCGGTGAAACAATACTCTACCAGGGACGCTCTTACAAACAGTATCGCGGAATGGGTAGTCTAGGAGCAATGAGGGAAGGAAGTGCAGATCGTTATTTTCAGGCCGACTCTCCACCGGGAAAACTTGTACCAGAGGGAATTGAAGGAAGGGTTCCATCAAAAGGGCCTGTAAGCCAAACCATTGCTCAATTGTCTGGTGGGTTAAGGAGCGGGATGGGATATGTTGGGGCACGGAATATCAACGAACTAAGACAAAATACTGAGTTTGTCCGTATCAGCAATGCCGGGCTTAAAGAAAGTCATGTTCATGATGTAATAATTACAAAAGAAGCTCCAAATTATAAGATGAATTGATATGAAAACCAGTAGATTACCCGGCCTTCACAAACTCAGTCTAAGTGAAAGACAACGATTAATTTTAACGGAAAATCCAGAACTTCTTTCAAGTGGCGGACTTACAAATATCAATGCTGACTCATTTATTGAGAATGCGATAGGAGTTTTCGCTTTACCTATTGGAGTAGCCACGAATTTTATAATTAACGATATCGAACTACTCATTCCGATGGTTACCGAAGAGCCTTCTATAATTGCAGCAGCATCAAATGCAGCCCGTTTAAGCAGATCCTGTGGTGGATTCCGGTGTGAATGTGAACAGCCGGTTACCACCTGTGAAATTCTTACAACAAATTCCTTGAACAAAGTCTCGGAATTTCTTGAAGCTAAAAGAGATTTTATCTGGAACGAAATTAATTACTGTGACCCTCTTTTGTTAAGCCTTGGAGGAGGACTCAGAGGTATTGATATAAATGAGATTTCTGAATCAAATACAGTGTTACTTCTTCATATGGACGTAAGAGATGCCATGGGAGCAAATACTGTTAATACCGCTGGAGAAAAACTTTCAGATATCCTTAAAGAAAACGGTTTTGAGGTAGTTGGTACTATCATCACAAATTCTTTTCCACAGCGAACTTCAACAGCTTCAGTTCGCTTCAACATTGAAGAGCTTACTGATCTGAATCCGGGCTGGGTGAGCTCTTTTATGACCGTTGCTCAATGGGCCGAAATAGATCCAATGAGGGCAGTTACTCACAATAAAGGTATTATGAACGGTGTCTGTGCTGTACTCACTGCTCTTGGAAATGATACAAGGGCGACTGAAGCTGCTGCTCATTTCAGGGCAGTTTCAAATGGGAAATATAGGCCTCTCTCTCATTGGAAACTAACTGAAGATGGATATCTGGAAGGGGTTTTATCTCTTCCTGTTGCGGGGGCGAGCATAGGTGGGTTAACTTCCCATCACCCCCTTGTTTCATATCTCAAAAATCATTTTAATTTCAATACTTATAAAGATGTTTGTTGCGCTGCTGCATGCTGTGGTCTTGCTAATAATTTTGCTGCAATTTTGGCTATTTCAACTGTTGGTATTCAAAAGGGTCATATGAAACTACACCAAAAAAAACAGGTATAATTCTAACAGGCCACTTTAATCGTCATCTTCGCTTAGTTCCATGGACATTGGGGTGGGTTTCTTTAACACTGGCTTCATTTCGACCGGCTTGACTTCTGTGTTAACTTTCATATCATTAGTATCTGATTTCATTTGTGAAACAGACTTAACAGGAACTGTTTTTTTACTATTTTTATTCTGTCCTGTCACTAAACTATAGAGTTTGCCAGGCGTATATCCCCGAGGTTTTAGAACTGCCTTATAAACTCCAAAAAACACTGCAGTTAAAACAACATATACAATCAGATATTCAAAAAATGTCGGATCGTTCTTCTTCTGATTATCCATAATAGCTCTCATTTAAACTTTGTAAATTTCCAGAAAAACATAAAAATCTTCACAAAAAATACTTTATTAATTTTTTTTTGCAACTTTTGTCTGAGAGTCGCGAAAATACAAAAGTAACAATCACCGAACCATACCATTGGTTCAGAAAGGTTTCCTATGAAAATCACAGAAAAAACTAATATTTCCAGAACAAATGAAAGCCTTAACTATCAGCCTGACAGAGAAAAGCAGTTTAAAGAAACTCTAAGTCATGCCCGTGATATTATTTCTTCTGCTGCCACAACCGCCACTGGACTATCCGGAGGCCCTTTAATGAGTCTGGCAAGCGCAGCTTCTTCTGCTACTGGTTCATCAGTAAGCAGTGATACTCTAATGCAGAAAACTCTCCAGGAGCAGAATCAGAAGTTCAACATGGATTTTCTGAAACTGCAGAATGATATACAAACAGAAAATCGGAAATATACTACTTTAAGCAACATTTCTAAAGCTCGTCATGATACAGCAAAATCAGCGATAAATAATATGAGAGTTTAAAAAAAATTAAAAATGGCATGTAATTTGCCGATGTATATATTGTGCGAGATCACTACCCCAACGGAGGTTTATTATGGTAACACTAGCTAGAGCAAAAGAAATCGACCGCGAAAATCTTATTCTTATCCTTCGCAAGATCAACAATTCACTAATAAAATTAAAACCATCGTCTAGAGTAGAACGCTGGGAGTGTGAAGCTGTTGGTCAAGCTCTGGATAAACTTCACCTGGATATACTTCACTATGATTGGCTGAATCGTATAATCAGGCTGAGAACCTTAAATCTGGCAATGAGGGCAATTATTTATGATCTTCTCGAAGAAAATGTTTCGCAGGAAGATCATCTTAATGATATGCTTGAACATTCTCTGAAATTTGAAGAAATCCTGATTAATCTTGACTAGATCTCACTGATCTTTTTTAAGATCTTTTCTTTTAAGTGTTACCAGTTCGGAAATTTCCTCCATTTCCTTATCTTCTTGCTTCAATTTTTCGTCCATCAACCACTTTTCTGTTTTTTCCAGAAAAATCTTCTCTTTCTCATTTATAATATTCAGTTCCAAAGATAAGGTTGTTACTTTTAATTCTAAATCATTAATTTTACACTGATTTTCATCAATTTTATTTTTTATTTCGGCAAGAGATTTTATTTTTCCATCCAGAATGAGTCTGTGGTGAAAAATATTTCCAGATAGTTCGGGAGATTTTCGGAAAAGCTTTTCTTTCTGTTCTTCACATTCAAGCTGTGTTTTTTCTAGAAAATCATTAAGTTGCACTGCAATAGTGCTTAGTTCAGCAAGATTTCTATGGCATGCTTTTATTTTTTCAATGATGTCAGATCTTGCCGTTTTTATATTAAGAAGTGCGCCTCTATACGGATTCCTCTTCATCATTTTCTTCTTCCAAAAACCATTTTTGAAGAATATCTGATATTTGCAACGCTTGTTTTTTATTGGTTATATTAAATCCTGACTGCTTTATAAATTTTCCACCGGACTTCTTAAATCTCACAAGTGCAACCTTCGGAGCCCGATATGTACTGGTCTTCGCATCAAATTCCTGATATTTGAACATAACCGTGGACCAAGCACCCTTTGAGAGAAACTCTTTTGCTATTTCTTTTCTAACAAGCACGCCATTTTCTTCATAATCATATGTAATTTCGTCCATTTTTACTCCTCTTTATAACGAATCAATGATTGAACGGGCTCCGAAAGTGTTTCTCGACCACCCAGACCCTCAAGTTCAACAACAAAAATAAAAGAACTAACTGAACCGCCAGCTTTCCTTATCAGATTTGCACAAGCATGAGCTGTTCCACCTGTAGCCAATAAATCATCAACTATGACAACTTTGTCAGAGGTTGTGATAGAATCTTCGTGGATCTCAATTGCATCTGTACCATATTCTAAAGAATATTCTTCTCGTAATTTTTTCCATGGCAGCTTTCCTGGTTTCCTGACAATAACAAGAGGCATACTGAGTTTATATGCCATAGCACTGCCAAACAAAAAGCCACGACTTTCAATTGCAACAATTTTATTACAATCAGATTTTATTGCAAGTTCGCAAAGGGCATCTATTGTGGCCTTGAAAGAATTTGGATTTGCAAGAAGCGGTGTTATATCTCTGAAAATGATACCTTTTTTAGGAAAATCAGGTATCGCTCTAATATTATCTTCAAGAATTTTCATCGGCTACTCCTTGGATTCTATGGGAAATATACTCTATTGCGAAAACTATTATAATACCTGAAACCATAAGTAAAAGCGCAAAGAGCACTGAAGAATCAAATTGCGAAGGGATTATGTTTTCCGTTTTTATATCTATCTGCTTTCCATTAATAATTTTATACTCAAGCACATTTTTATAAGGCCACACTTTACGAAGAGAACCCGCCATAAAACCACCAAGCATTGCCATAGTTACGGCCCTGTGTTTTTCCAGCAGCCAGCCCAAAACTCTTGAAAAAGACAGGATCCCTATAGCACTACCTGTTGAAAACAGGAGCATAGTAGAAAGTTCAAGGCTTTTTACTGCGTTCATAATCCGTTCATACTGACTCAGTAGAAGCAAAATAAATGATCCACTTATTCCAGGAAGTATCATGGCGATAATTGATATGGCTCCTGCAAAAATCGTAAAATACCACGTTTCTGGAGTTTTCACTGGGATTATATTCACTATGTACCAGGCAGCAATTGCACCAACAAGAAAGGATAGCCCCGTTTTGAGTGTGAGTTTACCCATATGCCTTATAACAATAACAGTTGATGCTATAATTAATCCGAAAAAAAATGACCAGACCAAAACAGGGTATTTCGTGATCAACCATGTTACTGTTCTGGCAAAGGACAGTATTGAAATAAATACACCTAATCCAAGGGGAATTAAAAAAGAAGTATGAACACTTGAAAAAGCTTCACGAATACGTCCAGTAAAAAGTAATTTAAACGCTTTGATATTTATACTGTTAATTGCATTTATAAGTCGGTCGTATATACCTGTAATGAAAGCAATTGTCCCGCCACTTACACCGGGAACGACATCTGCCGCTCCCATGATAAAACCCTTTGAAAAAAGAAGTCCATATTCTTTTATTTTGCTCATATAAATTATTCCAGTCAGATACTGATAAGTACTTCGCTAATGGTTTGAGTATCAATTAAAGGAGTATACATATAATCTTTTCGGGATGAAAATATAAGAGGATCCATAGGGGTAACACTCACATATCCATCTTCAAGAGCTCTCCTTTCACCATCTTCAAGATTATCGTAACCTTTTGAGACAGGTCCTCCAAGCCAATAATACTCAACCCCTTTAGGGTCATGCTTTACTAATACTTCATCCTTGTAATGTCGATATCCGATTCCTGTAAACATAAAACCGTTAATCTTGTCAACAGGGGGACAGTTTAAATTATAAAGTATTGGTTTTCTATTGCTTTTCAGCAATTCTTTTGCAAAATCCGATATTTTTTGTGAAAAATTTCGAATCCAGAGTTCAGAGACTTTTCTATCGATACTGGCGCTTATTCCAGGAATACCTCGCAAAACACCTTCCATTGCTCCAGCTACAGTTCCACTATAATAAACATCAAGACCAAGATTGTAACCGTTATTAATACCTGAAATAACCAGATCCGGTTTTTTTTCCATAATATGGAACATGCCCATATACGTACAATCTGCAGGGGTCCCTGAAACAGCGTATTTCTGGTCATCAATTTTCCGCATTCGAACAGGATTACGAAGAGATATACTGTGAGAAACAGCACTCATTTCAGAATCTGGAGCTACTACAGTTAACTCGAAACCATTATCGACCAGAGTATCGGACAAGATTTGAAGATGAGTAGAAGTAATTCCATCATCATTGGTGAGTAATATTTTCATTGTAGCCTTTAATTTGATTTAGAGAATTGAGATACTCATTAAAACAGGCAACTACTTCAGCAGGCTTTTCAACTGCGCTGTAATGACTTGTATTTTTTATCAGTTTTAATTGGCATTGAGGAATTTTTGAAGCAATGATTCTTGAAGAAGATGGCAAAACAACAAAATCCCTGGTTCCAGCAATAACCATACATGGCACAGTTATCGTTTCAAGTATTTGAATCCCAGTGAAATTTTGAGCGCTCAACAGAGTGGCCTGAAAAATCTCATGATCCAGAAGAATAAACTTCAGGGCCATTTCTTCGAAGATGTCTTCATCCAGTTCCGATGCTACCAACCCTGTATTTTTAACAAATGTCAGAAAAATACCGCTTGAAACTGCTCTTCCCGCAACAGGCTTAAGAAATTTCCAGCCCAAAGACCATAAACTCAAAAAGCGATCATAAAGTGGCAAGAGAACAGATGGAATACTCTGAGAATCAGATGCACTTCCAACCATCGCATTGAGGAAAACAATACCATTGAAAACTTCAGGTTTTTTTGAATAAAGGTCTACAATTACCTGGCCACCGTAAGACCATCCCGCAAATATAGCTGATTCAATTTTCCAGAAATCCAGTAACTCAATAAGGTCTTGAGTCTGAGCATCCACTGTTATCGAAGAAATATCCGTGGGTTTTTCACTTTCAAAAAGCCCCCGGTAATCCCAACTGTAAAACGTGAATCTGTCCTTAAAAGATTCAACAATGAATTTCCACGCAGGAAAACTGCCTCCAAGACCATTAGCGATTACTATAGCTGGTCCGGTGCCGTAGATCTGATATTTAAGCCGAATCCCATCTGAAGCCCGGAACCAGCCATCAACCATTAGAAAGTCTTCCTGTCACATGTTTCTCGTTTTTAACAAAAATTTCATTAAATTTATCTGTCAATACATGAAGTTCTGTTTCAATATTCTGCTTCCACTCAGAATCCACGAGATCCTTTATATTTATTAAAACATTAAGTTTTGCACCTTCAAAACCGGTTTTAAAACATAAATTTGCTACTCCTGCGTCAGAAATTGAATTCACATTACCGAATTCAGCAACATTCGTAAGAATTTCTGCGCCTGCGAGACAATTCTTCATTACCTCAAGTGGTACTTCTGCGGCTTGCATACTTGCCTGAACTATAGCTGTTTCCTTATCAGCCTTCTCCTCAGGAGTATCTGAGGGAAGATCGAATGCAGCCATAACCATGTCAAAAGCATCCGTATCTTTATCAATCAGATCCTTCAGAATATCCCGGATTGGTAACATATCTTTTTCATGTTGACGCATGATTTCATCGACATCTTTATATTTCTTTTTCCCAATAGTCAATCGGCACACCATAGTTCCAAGAGCAGCACCGAGAGAACCTGCTAAAGCAGCTACTGAACCACCACCAGGTGCTGGACTGCGGGAAGAAACATTCTGAATAAAACTTGCAACTGGTATATTTCCAAGCAAAGAAGCATTCGATTTATCAGCCATTTTAAACTCCTGTCATTGCCTGATGGCAAATTCAATTATTTTTTTATTTCTGTCAAAAGGTTTATAGTCAGACAAACCAAGGTATTTTTGGGCAATGGAAACCAGTTCTTCATCTGTCATTTTACGACCATCTTCTCCAATATTAAAAAGATGCCAATGTGCTGCCATCAGCAGGGGTTCAATTGGAACCAGACCAACAATTTCTGAACCAGTAATTTCGACTCCATGTTTTGCAGCCTCAAATTTTGCTTCTTCAAAGGCCACATGTGGTGGTGTAATAAGATAATTATTCAAATTCATCGAAATCTGCGTTCTTGGATCATTTTCCAGAGGAACGCCCATAGCTTTAACCATCCTGAGTTTTCCAGGATCAAAGATTTTTTTCCCGGCGGAATTCAATACTGGAACACCATTCTTCATGCGTGGTTTGCCCATTTGACGAATAGTTAAAGCAATATCATTTGTAACGGAAACATCAGATGTCGCAACATTCACATTGTAGGCTACTAGAAAGAACCTTGCTCCCGTTGCAACTGCGCCAAAGCGGGGCACAAACTTAGCAGGCCCATAGTCTGGAATCCACTCGGGATCTGCCAATTTCTTTTCCAGGCCTTCATATTCCCCGGCTCTTACCGTTGCAAGATTCTTACGTTCGGGCTTTATCGCAGCCTGCTCATACAAATAAACTGGTATTCCAAATTTTTGAGCTGCCTTTTCACCATAAATATTAGCAAGTTTCGCACAATCCGCCATAGTTACACCACGGATAGGAACAAAGGGACAGACATCCAGTGCACCAAAGCGAGGATGCTCACCTTTGTGTTTTGTCATATCGATCATTTCAACAGCAACTTCCGTGGCTCTTAAAGCTGCCTCAACTACAGCATCCGGTTCACCCACAAAAGTTACAACCACGCGGTTGTAAGAAGCATCCGGATCAATATCCAGTAGTTTTACATTTTCAACGGAGGATATGGCACGACCAATTGCTTCATGAACTTCATGGTTCACTCCATCAGAAAAATTGGGGACGCATTCAACAATTTTATCCATTGGATCACCTTTCAAAAAAACCGATTTATCGCGGAAATACTACAATTCCGGATTTTATGGACCTCAACATATCAGATGTAAAAAGGCTTTTCAATCACAAGACCTTAAAATAATCATTGTTTTATATAATATGCCCACTAGATATCTCACTATGATTGATAATCCTTACTCTTTTCGAATCAGGTCAATTTTTTCAAGAAATACTATACAGATTAATTCAGTTCTACCTTTGACAATGAAAATAAACGAATTAACTTTCCGAATTGGGCGTCTGTTTTATAAAAACTTATTATTACTGCTTTGCAATTAATTTGCATGCAACTCAAAGAAAGATTGAATTTATGCACATTGTATTATTTATAATTGCCGGTTTGTTTGTTTTTTTTATAGGCATTCAATTACTTACGGTTATGAAAATTAAAAAACAAAAAGGAAAGCCTGCTCCTAATATCGATGGTAAAGCCGGAAAAATAATTGAAAATGGTGGGACCGCTCTGTTTTATTTTCACTCTCCACGGTGCAGTGCCTGCAAAAAGATGACACCATTCATGCGTGAACTTGAAAAGAAACATCAAAATATTTTTACATACGATCTTACTTCAGATCTTGCTGCTGCTCGAGCTTTTGGTGTACTGGCAACCCCAACATCAATTATTGTCAGTAAAAACACAATTCAGGAAATATTGCTTGGTCCCTATGCTGAATCAACCATCATTGAGACTTTTGATAAGTTTAAAGTCTAAGACTTTTATACTTATAATTCTTGTCTTTGATAAAATAAATATTAGTTGGATTACACTGAATACACAATGGGTTATGAGGGGAGACCCATCAGGGGATTTTCTTCACTTTTTTTGAGAAACTACATTCTCTTGGAGTAGAATTCTACTACTGCCTGAAGATCAAGTTCAAACGGAATTGAATCTCTTGTAGGCATTGACTTGATATTTGCAAGTTTTTTACCAGCATCCACATCCATCCAATCGGGTCTTGTGAGGGAGGGGGATTCAAGCGATTCAATAACTACGCCAAGATTCTCACTTGCTGTACGAAGGGTAATTTTATCTCCTACATTTACACGGTAGGAAGGAATATCAACCTTTTTACCATTAATAATAAAATGGGCATGGTTCACAAGTTGACGTGCTTGAGGAATAGTTTTGGCATAGCCAGCTCTGAAAACAACGTTATCAAGACGTCTTTCGAGGAGCTCAGCAAGTTTATCACCTGTTGCCTGTTTGGATCGACGTGCTTCCTTCATATAACGACGAAGTTGTCTCTCACCGATTCCATAATTGAATCTGATTTTCTGTTTTTCAGAGAGCTGATTTCCGTAATCTGATTTACGACCTTTTCTCTTAGCTCCGTGCTGTCCGGGCTTTGAAGGCCTTCTCTGCATTGATTTTGAAGTTAAACCGGGAAGATCAAGTCCGAGGGACCTTAAAACCTTTACTCTAGGGCCAGTATATCTTGCCATATCTCTACCTTTAAAAACCTGAAGTGGTTCGTTCAAACAATTTCTGGAAGAACAAATTCTTCCACGCATAAATTAAGACACGGTATTGATAATGATTTTAAGATTCCTGTCAAGAGTTAATTCGTTTAATCAACATGTTTCTTTTCAGATTTTAAAAGTTTTTCAGGTGTTTATTGTATAAAAAAACAGCTAAAATCGACATTATCAATTGCAATAAGTTCAATATTTTCAATATTTTTAGTATCCTTGCGGAAACAAATCTACATCAACATTCCAGGAGATCTGCTCAATCTTCCCATTAAGATCAGAATCAGTAAAAGAATATGATCCAGAAAAAACAACATCTCCGTTTTCAAAAAATATAGGTTCTACGTTTACTCTGGATTGAAATGCTTCCATTGCCCTCTGAATATCAAATGCTGTAAGTGATGGATGAATAAAAGCCGCTATATTTTCATTGGGCTCTCCAATATAAACCTCATCAACACATTCAAGAATTCTATTTTTGATAGAATCGCCATAAAAAGACACTCCGGCAAGATTTAGATGTTCCTGATGAATTACATTAATTATGGTATAGATAAGACCACAATTCATATAAGTATCGCTTATTTCAAGCTCACCGGTTAAGTATTCCTGAAGTAATTCCCATCCGCATGTATCTTTGAAGCTATTTATAACAGGCCATTTTTCAACGGTATTCCTTGGAAAGGAAAAACTTTCAATTGAATTTTTAAGTAACAAATCACTATAGGACATAAGACTGTTTATTTCGATCGTCTGAAATGGCTTAACATCCATAAAATCAACGGTGCGAACAAGAGAATATTGTATTTCATCAATGCCATCAGCCATGTTCTGGAAAATATATTCCAGACTGTAATATCCCTCAGAATCGTAAACTCCCCTACAGCCATCAATATTAAAAGTTCCCCTTTTAGCAATTATCTCTTCACTTAAAACGTTTGGAATTCCTCTCTGACAATTAAGACCTCCTTCAAGCCAGGATACCAGACAATCCAAAAATAGTGATGGCATTCCATGGGCACATTTCCCCATGTCAAACCATTTTTCCAGATAAGTTTCCAGAAAGTCGGTATATACTGATGTAGTAATCTGATATGTCACAGGATAATCAGATTCGAGATTCATACTATAATCATTTAATTCAAGTTCAAAAGCAACAGTATTTCCACTTATAAGTGTTTCAGGATCCGGCTCTTGACATCCCCAGGCAAGAAGTTTCGAATCAACCCCTTCTAATTTTCCTGCAATAACAAATGGAATATCCACTGGAAGCCCTTCAAAAATAGATATTTCGTCAAGATCCTCGGGATTTCTGATCCGTGAAATTGTGGTACCACTGATACTTTCCGGACAAGTTTCCGAAAATATTATCCCTGTTGTAATACTTCGAATTTCCTCAGGGGAGTAGTTCCCTGAATAGTTCAACGAAACATTGAAATCAACTGTCCCTTCATCTGAAACAGTAACATCAAAAAAAACATCTGGGGCTTTTTCTGTCTCACAGACAATATTAAAGTGAGAACTCGTATTTCCAGACCTGAGATTAGCCAGTGCAATCCCTTGATTTCCTGATACTGAAGAGTTTGTTTCAAGAGAACTTCCGCCAGCTTGACCGGTAATCATGAAATCAATACGTTTGTTTTTTACAGGAGATCCTTCTTCATCGACAATCTGGATCATTAAAGGAGTTACAGATCCTGCACTGACACTTGCTTCCCCGGATGCAGGCGAAACGAAAATCATTCTATAAACAACGCCCGTATTATTATTGAAAGAGTTTATGTTATTGTTTTCTGGATCATTGTCACAGGAAACAAAAATAACTAGTTGCATAACTATCAACAAACAGGAATAAATATTTTTCATACCTTCTGTTTATCACTACCCTGACAGTTTTCAAGATACAAAAAGGATTTGAGACAATCTATTTCTTCATCTCTGGTCCAATATCTTTGTTTTATCCTCACCGTTTATTAAAAACATTCATGTTTAAAAAAATGACGGGATTGAGTATTGGTACTAAAAAGTTGTTATTATTGTGGCAAAGGTAAAGATACTAAAAATCGTAGCCAAGATCCGCAGGATCAGGAAGATCATAGAGAACATCATTCATAGGATGTCTATACAGAGCACTTCTTAGTCGTTTCTGATCAAAGAAATGACCGATCATTCCAATTGTACGACCAAGCATAAATAAACCATTAAGGATCTCAAATTCAACGATTTCTGATTTTTCCTGTTCTGAGAATAGATCTCCACAGCTTTCCATAAGATCGAGGAACAATACACCTATAGCACCATCAACGTTAAGAATGAGATTATTGCGTTTTGTGAGGGTAATTTTTTCAACTTCCAGAGCGTAATCAAGATATGGAGTTGCTGAAAATTTTTCTTTGGCAAACTGCTTGATCAGAGTCACACGAATATCAGGATTTGTAGCACTTTTAATTCGATGACCAATACCCTGTATATTTACTCCCTTGACTTTCATCTCATTTACAAATTCCAAAGGTGTCAGTCCACGCTTAAGGGCATCAGAAAAGGCTTTTGCAGCCCCACTGACTGCTCCACCGAATCTTGGTCCGATAGTGAGTATGCCACTTGCCACGGCACTCATAAGGTCACGTCCTGCCCTTGCGGTAACTATAGCATTATGAGCACCGCTTACACATGGACCATGATCCGCTGTAAGCCTGAGAACCATTTCGATATATTCAGCGGCAAATGCTGGTAATTTTTTCTTAAACCAGAGAAGACCTATGAGTTCGCCTAAAGGCATGTTCATCTCGACGACTTTGCTCATGGGAACACCACTGTAAAGGGGTTCATCACCAGTGTCGTCGGTGATTGTACATATAAATTCAGTGGATTTACGTACAGTATTGGATACAGCCTTGAAATCCACTGGAATAGGTGGAATCTCTGGCTCAGGTTTTTTGACTATTTTGCCTTCACCAACAAGTTTTTCGTAAACCTGTCGGATTTTTTCACCATAGTCATCGAATGAATCTGGAACCATTGCCCCTGCTTCGGTTAATGCTTTATTTTTGGCTTCCGCAGTCTCATTGGATGCTCCAGCCTTTGCTCCTGCATGTCCAAACTGGACTTCTCCTGTCATTTTGGAGGCAATCGTCCCCGTTACCCAGCAAACAAGTGGTTTTGTGATCTTCTTTTCTTTGAGAGCATTAACAATCCGATATTCTTCTGTTCCACCTACTTCACCAAGGCAAACTAACATTTTAACATCAGGATTAGCCTCAAATCTGAGAAGATGTTCTAAAAGAGTACTTCCCGGGTATGAATCCCCACCTATGGCAATACCTTCGTAAAGGCCATCGGAGTTATGATAAATGATATTATAAGCTTCATTACTCATACCACCCGACTTGGAAACAAAACCTACACTTCCGGATCTATGAAGACCGGATTCAATAATGTTTTCAATAGTACCACCAGTATTACCGATCTTAAAACCTCCAGCAAGAATTCCACCGACCGTTGCAGGGCCGATAATATTTTTTCCGAGTTTTTCTGCTGTGGAAGCAAGTTCTCTGGCTCTTCGCTCCGGAACACCCTCTGCAATAATGACTACAGTTCGAATAGTGGAAATAGCAAGGGCTTCCATACTTGTGGAATATGCACTTCGAAATGAAGCAAAATTTATAAGAACATCAGCATCAGGGTGTTTTGCCGAAGCTTTCTCAGTTGTGGGATATATGGGAATAAGAATTTCTTTTGTTCCCCAGAATACTTTGTGATAACCACCCTGTTTTGCACTTGGATTAACTATTGCGGCCACGGAAGGTTTTTCCCGGCGACATACATGGTCGAAATCCAACATTCTCTGAATGGCATTTGTCTGTAAATTAAATACTATAGACCGTGTTTCACGGGTAAACAACTGGTAATCAGGTCTGCTCATTTTCCGCTCCTTTTCCTTATGCCTTGATGTAATCGATAGCCATTGGAACTATCCTGGTCATGTGGGTTTCTGGTCCATAAACTTCGATGGGGATACCCAGTTTTCCACCGAGAGCTCTCATTTTATCAAGTCCTACTTTATAATTAGGTCCGCCACGACGAACAAATATTTTAACTTTTGCCGTGCGTAGAGCATCCTGGTATTTTTCTATTGCTCTAATGATTCCAGTAAAGGTTTTTGCAACGTCAGTGAAATTTGCAATACCGCCACCTATGAGAAGAGCCTTACCCCGGACGTCAGATTTTCGAGTCATTAGATCTATTACCGTACAGGCATACTGATAAGTTAATTCCTCGTTTGGATCCCCACTGTATTCGCCATACATTCCAAGTTCATTCATATAACCAAGATCTGCTACGGTATCAGCATAAATAACAGAAGCCCCACCTCCAGCAATCATCGGCCAGATATGACCATCAGGATTTAAAACAGTTAATTTAAGTGAAGCACCTGTCTTAGAGTCAAGTTCTTTGATGAATGCTTCTTCTTTTGTAGGTGTTTTTCCAAATCCAGAAGGGAATTCCAGTGACCGTCCCCAGGAATCCAGATTTTCAAAGGCTGCCGTATCGTCGATTTTGGCGACAAGATCTAGAGGAATAACAACATTATCTTTTATAGCAAACGGGTTGATTTCAAGATAACTGAACCCTTGATCCGCATAAAACCTGTAAAGGGCATTAACAAAAGAAGCAACAGCGGAAAGTTCAGATCCTTCAAGGGGAAGTTCTCTAGTTACATCAAAATTTCCTGCATCCAGAATATTTCCATCCCTCATTACTGGGACATGTATTTCCTTAACTTTGTCCCAATTTTCTTCAACATTGATTCCACCTTCAGTACTGAAGTACAAAGTGTCCTCATTTCTGAAACTTCGCATCGCAATATAGTATTCTTTATCGTGGGGAATAAATGGTTCAACTAAAAAATGGGTTAGCTTACCTGTAACGCCACTTAAAGTAGTGTCTACAGTCATTTTCTCCTGGATCCAGGCTTTCGCTTCTTCCCAGGTTGCATTGAGTTTCAACAGATTATTTTTACCTCTTTTTCCGAAAAGCATATCGGGTTTTGCAACAAGCTTATCTGTTAGCAACCAGGGCATGGACTGTGGTAATGAATCCATATCTGTCGTTGGATCTATAAGAGCGAAATCTCCACGAACGGATATGGTGTTATTGGAAAAACGTCCCATGAGAGAAGACATGAGCATTTTTCCATCATATTCTCTTATTCCTCTAACTGCCATCTTTCAAACTCTCCTTTTTATAATAAAATAATTATACCCAATTCATTTTCATGAATGTTTTGATCTTGTATATGCCAGAAGACCGCCACACATTATGATGTCATAATCCCGGTCACCGAGTTCGACTGTTAATGACATATCTTTGTTTTTTGTTAAATTTTTAGCGGTTACTTTACCAGAAGCAAGTGTATCCAGATTAATTTCTACCTGATCACCCATGTCAATTTCATCAACGGTAACAAAGGGTATTACACCAGCGTTGATGAGGTTTGCTTTATGAATTCGTGCGTAACTTTTTGCAATCACGGCCTTAACATTTAATTGCCATGGGGCAAGAGCTGCATGCTCACGACTGGAACCCTGACCATAATTCTCACCTCCAACAATAAACCCACCACCTTTTTCTATGGCTCTTGAGGCAAAACCTTTATCAATGTAATAATATGTAAATTTTGATATTTCCGGAAGATTTGACCTTAAATGTTGTGTAAGTGAACCTGCTGGTAAGATATCGTCTGTTGAGATCCCGTCTCCCACTTTAAGAAGCACTTCGCCTTTAAGAACTTTTTCTGGACCTACTTGTGCCCTAATAGGTTTAATATTTGGAGCTCGAACAATTTCTACTCTTGCAGCATCAGCTTGTGCAACTGGTGATATAAGCATTGAGTCATCAACAATGTATCCGTCTTCATAGTAATAATCGTCAAAATCATCAAAATCAAGTTTTCGAGGATCGGCTAATTTCCCAGCGATTGCTGATGCAATAGCTGTTTCGACGGAAGTGAGAATAAGACGTGCATCGTTGGATCCACCACGACCAAACCAGTTACGGTTAACTGTCCTGACACTGTGATGTCCGTATCCCGGCACATACCCCATGCCGATACATGCATGACATCCCGGTTCAACAATACGTACTCCGGACCGAACATATGTACTATAACTGTTATCATCCAGCAGAAGTTGTTCAACTTGACGCGATCCGGGACTGAGTACTACTTCTATTTCCTTATTTACTCTGCGACCTTCAAGCATAAGAGCTCCAATTGCGAGATCTCTATATGATCCATTGGTACAGGATCCAATGTAAACCTGTTGAATCTCAAAACCTTCTACTTCACTGATAGGTTTGATATTATCAGGGCTACCGGGCATAGCTACCATGGGTTCAAGGCTATTGAGATCTATTGTATGCTCAACATCGTAAACACAATCAACATCAGCTTTAAGTTCGACCCAGTCTCTCTCCCGACCTTGCATCCTGAGAAACTCTCTTGTCACTTCGTCAGATGGAAAAATTGAAGTCGTCGCACCGGTTTCAGCTCCCATGTTTGTAATGGTTGCCCTCTCAGGGATAGACAGTGTTTCAACTCCTGGACCAGTATATTCAAGAATATATCCAACTCCGCCCTTAACGCTGATTCGTCGGAGAACCTCTAAAATTACATCTTTAGCACTGACCCCCTTCTGAAGCTTTCCTTCAAGGTGGATCTTCATAATCTTTGGTACTTTCATGTAAAAATACCCGCCACCCATAGCAACAGCTACATCTGCACCACCAGCGCCAATTGCAATCATTCCAAGAGAAGAAGACGTCGGCGTGTGGGAGTCAGATCCTAACAGTGTTTTACCCGGTGCGGCGAATCTTTCATAATGAACCTGATGACATACTCCATTTCCGGGTTTCGAGTAAAATGCACCGAATTTCTTTGCGGATGTCATAAGGAAGAGATGATCATCACTGGATTCTCCCTTGAAACTAAGAGATGTGTGATCGACATATGAAACGGCTACTTCGCATTTAACTCGTGGAATTCCAAGAGATTCAAATTGAAGCCAGGCCATAGTTCCAGTGGAATCCTGAGTAAGGCATTGATCGATTTTTAGTCCGATAACTCCACCTTTTTCAAGTTTGCCATCACCAACATGTGTAGATAGTACTTTTTCCGTAACGGTTAGACCCATTCGTTCCTCCATATGGTTGTTTTCAGGGGTTTCAAATTTGTTGTAACAGGCGACATAGCCTGGTGAATCATGGTTTTTTAATTCATTTCGCTCACTGCCGTTCGGTCAGAATATTGCGATGTTGTAATATCAAAAAAACTTCGTTCAGCTATTTATAACTAATCATATGGCTTTGACAACAGGATAAATTGAAAATTTTTCATATTTATATTCGTTACTTTTTACACGATTGTATATTTGGGCTACAAAATGAATTTTATCAGTTTCTGAATACCCGTATCAAGTAAATGTTGCCCTTTTTTATTTTTTCTCTATCTTATCGAGAATAATCAGGACTTCTCCGGGGTTGAGATTTCTGTTAGACAGTTAGTGTTCTGAAAAACGTTCTTTTCACGTTTGGACAAAATGTCAATACAGGTCATTAAGAATGAAGACCTTGAAATTATTATAGTGTTCTGGATAATATGTTTTTGTAAACATGTTCGATTTTTATTGAAATTGAATTACAAGACACGCACTGGACAGGTATTCCGTAATGAAAAACTATCTTTTTATCTTCCTTTCTTTTTTATTTTTATTCGCATGTGATGAAGAAATTGGCGACAGTTGTTCTGTTAACTCTGATTGTTCAACCAAGGGAGATCGAATTTGTGATACAGCTTCTCCTGGTGGTTACTGCACAATCGAAGGCTGCACAGCATCCAGTTGCCCAAGCGGATCCAGATGCATTGCGTTTTTTCCTGTAGAATCGTTATTTTACACTTGCCAACCTGACACCGAAGATCTTCTGGATAGTGAAAACTCAACAGATGACTGCAGTCAAGATGAAATCTGTCTTCAAAATGGTTTTTGCGCTCCCAAAATATACGAGAAAAGATATTGTATGAAAAAATGCTCCGGAAATGGTGACTGCAGATCCGGATATGAATGTCGCGTCAGTGGAGTTCATGGATCCCAGAAGGTACCAGGAGAAGGCGAAAACATCTTTAACGCTGGAACAACTAAATTCTGTGCCCCAGGAGATCTCCCCTGAAAAATGTTTCGTTACTCTGCTTTCTCAATTATATTTTTATTAATATCTTGCTCGCAGAGTAATATTGCTCCATCCTCAGGTCAGCAATCAAAAAAATTTACAAAACCTGTTGTTCCAATTCACTGGAGAGGAACTATAGATTCAGAAAATTACTATTCAGACAGTGAAACTGCTCTCAGTGGTGATGAAACTTTCATGCTTAATCTAAAAAATTCACTGGATTCTGAGGAAATAATACCTGTTTATAGCCAAAATCTTTCACTTATGGCCTACCACATAAGCAGTATAACAAAAAACCTTGTATCTCCCTACTATATTTATAATCTCAGCCAGCATTATGGAATTACAGTTCCATGGGTTTTTCAAACATGGCTTGAATCAAAAGATGATTTTTCACCTGCATCTGTTAATGAAACGTTAAAGTATCTGATTGAAAAACGAAAAATCACTCATTTTGGTATAGCTCGATTCAAGGACAAAAATAAAAGCAGAATTTTAATATTGTCTCAGAAGCGCAATATACTTTTCCCAGTTATTCCACGGATAATGGAGGGCAAAATTCCTTCCAAAATTGAAGGTGTCCTTAATAAAAACTATGATAATCTGGAAGTAACAGTTAAATTCAGTAACAATACTTTTAAAACATGGCAAATTGCACTTTCAGCAAACAACTACTTCAAGCTTTCATTTAAATTATGTAACAAATCAGAAGACAAAATGTATGTTTTTCAGTTTCTTGCTTCCTCTCACACTGGAGCCTCAGTAGTAGCTGATTTTCCCATTTACTGTAAACGACTATATAAACCAGAAAGACCTGTTGTTATGCTTATGGGTAGTACTGCAGAAATTTCAGAGTCAGAATTTGCCAGCGAAGTTATTTTAAGAATAAACCAATATCGCAAATCACTGGGTCTCTCAATTTTCAGTACTGATAAAAGCCTTAACACCGTCAGTCAGAGTCATTCACAAGAAATGTGCGCTCTCGACAGTATTCTTCATGTTTCTCCAACCACCGGGAAGCCTGAAGATCGTCTGAAAAAATCAGAAATAGAAGTACATTCCGTTGCGGAAAATGTCGCTTCCGGAAATACTCCGGATGAAATAGTAAAAGGATGGATCTCATCTGAAACTCATAGACAGAATTTAATCAGCCCCTTTTCTGCTGCTGGTATTGGCGTTTGCCGGAAATCTTATAGTGATGGCACTTATTCGTTTTTCACCACATTGATGCTTATACAAAAAAAGTAATTTCCATTAATAATACCGCTTTCAGAATAATACGACAGTGACTCGTTTAAAAAAAAAGCGTTCTACTTGTCTTCCATTTTCGGAGTCATAACGTTAATTTTTGAATTAAGTGACTTTTTCAATCCTTTAATACCATTAGTCAGCATTGAAGGTCTGGGATTGGGATTTCGAGGAACTCGGGGCGTTTTTTGTTTAGGACCAATCATATTTCCTGGCCGCATAATAGGAGGTCTCATGCTGTTCTTAGCACCGGGTCGACCATTTTTGGGACGCTTATAATCAAGGATTCCTGTTTTCTGTGGTTTAATTATAATTTTTGATACAAGGCCGTTAATTACTATACCAAAATAACCATCGGCTCTCTTGCCTTTCTGGTAAAGGGACAATTCAATAGCCTCAAGGGAGTCATTTTTCTTTTTAGCTTCATCAGAAAATTTAAATTTGAAGTACAGATCTGCCATGGAGTTTTTTAGAGGATCTCTTAATTTTATATTTCCACCCAACTCCGCTTCGCCATCTTTGCTTGAGGCAATAAAATCATTAAAATGAGCGGTTCCAGTTTTAATTTCTATATTACCGGCAAATTTTCCAAGGTTCATCGGCGGAAAAGTAACTCCTTCCGCGGACCATTTTGAACTTGCTTTATTTTTAGGATTGGCAAGAAATGTTGCCTTCACTTTAGTTTTTCCATCGCCTATTATACAATTAGCACATGTAATATCAAATTTACCATTGGAGCGCCGGAACCCAACTTTCGGAATCTTGATTTCTCCACCACCACTAATTTTTCCAACCATGGGCAGTGTTATAAATGATTTCATTCCGGGAATTTCACTCACCTTAACACTTGATATTTTTATTGAAAATAACTTTTCCTCTTCTTGCTGACTATAACTTCCTGAAACACTACCGCCCATTGCTTTCATTATAAAAGACAAATTCTGATTTCCGCTGGCAAGTTTCATAATTGATGAATTTATTTCAAGAGAGGAAACTTTGAATCTAGTAGGTTTTTCATCTGGCTTTTCTGGATTACTTATAAAAAGCATATCCTTGAGTGTAATAGATCCAATGCCCAAATTAAAATCACCTATTGTAACCGTATATCCAGACACTTTTGACAGTTCACGCTCTACACGCTCTTTGATCAGTGACCAGTCCATAAACATCCAGAAAGTCAGGAAAAAAATAAAACTGCCGAACAGTGAATACCCACTGTACTTGAGTAACTTTATTCCAATATTTTTAATCAGCATAATATTGCCTCATTTTTCGATTCTTTATTTTTCAGTTTTTTTCTTCTTCTTGGATGCAGATTCTTTTTTCTTCTTATCCGATATTTCCTTCAATTCGGCTGCGCTTCGTTTGAAAAAAGAAGATACCACCAGTGTTCCATCGAGACGATCATGATGTGATCTCCTCGCCGTTACCGTAAGTTCAGTAACCATAAGTAAATGTTGACCTTTTTCAATTTTATCCATTAGGAGGGATATTTTTTTCAGGTCCACATCGACCAATTTGACTTCTACACTTTCCTGATGATATTCTTTAGTCTCTCCAAGATCTTTCGGTTTTTTAGGATTGTAATTCAAACCAGTTAACTCAAGAGTTTGTGCAAGAGTATCTATATGTCCTTGTAACATCGGTGGTTTCTTTACGGCTTTCATTTCATAGGAAGCCATCAAAGTTCGCGCTTCTTCAACTTTTCCCCGGTTTTTATACATAAGATTAAGAGCATTTTTAAGATTCTTTATTCGGAGTTCTCTTTCCATAAAGGAATCACTCACAAGGAAAATAAAAAAACCGCATATCAGAAATAAACTGCTGATTACAGTTGCAACAATCATTTTCTGTTCTCTCGGACTTAAATTATCGTAATTTCGTTCAATAATCGTAAATATTTTCACCTGCTGGGCCTCCAGTCAAACTTATTTCCTGAAAAGTTTCAGGAACCTACCAGAATCATTATGAGATCTGTTAAAACCAGATCGCATGGCAACTTTCTAAAGATCTAGTTATATTACAAGCATGTCATAGTTATATCGAGAGTAAATTCTCTCTTTTCACTTTCTTTACTTCCTACAGTCTTTATTTTTCCAGGTCTGAGTTCCTGAAAACATTCAATTCTTTTTAAACCTTTTATTATTTCATCAACATCCTGAGCTTTTTCAACTGTTCCGGTGATAGTTATCTTTCCGGGCTTTATTTGTATTTTTGTAATATCCAGTGTTATCTCTGATATTGGAACAACTTCTTCCTTATTTTTCAAGGCACTGTCAACGGGAGTCTTCTTCAATGGTGGTTTTCCAACAGCGGGATTAATATCTGGTTTATCCTTTTTTTCTTCTTTCGGATCTTTCTTATCACTGGTATCGCCTTCGTCTTTTTTAGCTACTTTAGCCGGAGGAAGGTTTTTTGAAATAAGTCCTAAAAGCGTGTACGCACTCATGGATGGTATGGGATTCTTTGATAAATCACCCTTATTCTGCTTGGATTTTTTCTTAATCGTCCTCGTAATTCCTTCCGGATCCATCATCCGCTTTCCAAGAACCTCTTTAGAAAGCAGGGCTGTAAGCCCCAGCAGATCCCGTTCTTGTGTCTCCATTTTCTTCATTGAAAAAATTCCTGAAACAACCAATGATGAAAAGAAAATCATCATTGATAGCAAAACAGTCAGAGCCTTCCTTTTCACAAGTGAGTCTCCAGCTCCCCTGGCAAATTCACCTCTTCGGAAATCACAAATGTCCGAGGAATATTTCTCTTCAAGAAAAGCGAGTGATACTGTAGATATCCAACTTTGTGGTAGATTGACACCCACAATCGATGCATGTGATGCAGGAAGACCGGTAATCTGTGATGTAAATTCAGAGATTCTGTTGAGCTCAGAGCCTCCCCCGGTAAGAATTATATTATCAATTTTGGCTGGTAAAATACCATTGCAATAAAGAATAAACTTTCTCCAGTCTTCAGCTTGCCGTATGATTTCTTCTCGGATTAATTCTTCAAATCCCTCCTCGCCGGGAGCGGGATCGGAAACTGTTCCTGAAGTTATAAGCCAGTTTCGAATAGAGCCAGGATCCATAGGACTGTAGTTAGATAATGCACTTATTATATTATCAATCCCGGAAAACATTGTTCTGGACATAACAGTTTTTTCCGCAGTTACTACAGAAAGCTCAGTTACTTTTGCTCCAATATCAATAATCAGTGAATATTTTTCCGGCACAGGAGCTAAAGAACATGATCTTGCAGCGGAAATAACGAGGCGAGCAACATCTCCACCATTTAATGTGACTGTATTTATAATGTTGCTAACCAACTCACTCGACGCGGCGGCACACAATACAAGGGAAGAATTTGGTGTATTATGCCAATAGGTCCATGTTGTGGCCATATCATCAATTTCAGCCGGCAATTGATCTCCAAAATCATACAAAATCAATGGTTCTACTTTTGCTCGATCAGAAAACGGAAAAGTCATGTTACGGACATAAATACCTTCTGAAATAGAGACAATTATATTCTGTGAACTTTTTCCCCCAAGAATTTCAATCATCTGCCTAATTCTATCAGGTAATTCTCCTGGAAATTCAGGTAGTTCCAATATTTTGGTATCAATTACGCTAATTTCTTTTTTCTTGACATCACAAACGGCACCACGTATGCCGCTTGAACCTGCATCAACTACATAGACTCTTCCACTCATAGTCCATCCTCAGAAGAGATTATTCTTCTCTCCAGTAAACAAATCCCCCGGTTTTTCCGGTGGATGTTGAAACAACTTTTTGATCCCAAACGGAATTAATCCTATGCTTTGCTTTACCAGCAACACCAAAAACTTTTAATCTATAAAAACGCTTAGCCCCGGATGTAACAATTTTAGCAAGCTTACCTTGATCCAATTCCACACCCTGAACTTCTGCATCGTTAACTCCATCACCACCAAGATCACTCATCTCATCCACACTCACACCCAGCATTCCCGCCATAACGTTTGACGCTACTCCAGGATTTGCCACCGCTTGAGCAAAGGTATTTGGATCTTTACATATGCCCGGAATCTGAGGGGCAATGGTGGTTGCTAACATTTTAAGTTTTACAGGATCATTAATAACAGGATGTGTGATTTCTTTTGCGCTTGCAGCAATTATCCCTGCTACAAGTTGCCAATTATCAGTTTTCACAGCACAAAGATTTACTTTGCAACCCCCATATACTGTTAATGAATTTCCAAAGTTTACCCAAAAAATATCATCAACGCCTCTTATAAGCCGAATTTCTTCTGTAGAATCAAGGAGATTGTTTTTTGAACTATATGGTTCCGGGAGACTACGATAATAACCATCTTCATCGCCTCCTGCAATACCAGACTGATCAAGATCAATAAAATCAATCAGTGCTCCAACCTGTTGAGTCCTGTCAAGCGTGTCTGAATCACTCAAAATGCGACCGAAAAGCTCATCATATCTCCTGCTTACAAAAAGTGCAGTAAGATTTGTATTTAATTGCTCAATATTTGAATCAGAAATTGCGCAATTTAAATTAATTTTGCCCTCTTCTGCGTGCATGGACTCAAGACCCCCGGTTCCCTGCCCCTCTTTCATACCAAGACCCACTGTATCCGTACCCACAAAACTGGAAACCATTGCTGTATCCCCGAAAAAGATCGGCAAAAGCATGGGAAGAAACTGTTCCATATCAAGTCCCATTTGACTTAACATGGCATTGTTATCAAGAAATTTAGATTGTACTTTAAGAAACAATTTGGTTATTTCCAGCACGCTATAACTTATATGCCTGGCTTTTATCCTGTCTGCTTCTGTTTTTACACTTGAAAGTTCATTTTGAGACGATACTATAAATATCTGAACCAGCACGGATATAACTGAAATTGCCATCGTGACGATTAAAAGTGCATATCCTTTTTGAGAATTTTTCCGGTTCATTTTATCTTACTCCGGGTGGTTTTTCCAATATTAGGTCCTGTAACTCCTGTTTTTCCCGTTGTGCCTGTACTTCCCTTGGTCCCTGTAGTCCCGGAAGATACGTTACTTGATGGAGTCAAATTTATCGCATCAATTAACTTTGGATTCACAATAGTAGTAAAATGCATAAGGTTTTTACGCCCATCCTCGACGATCAGATGAATTTTTACCTGATTTGGTAAGCGATTTATCTGGCCATCAATGGTTGTTGTATCCCATTCGTCAAGCCACTCATCACGTGTTTGATCGTAAAATTCAAAAGTAAGACTTTCTACACCTGGTATAGATAGCCATGTCTCACCAGGAATATCCTCTACTGGTATCTGTTCAAGGCGACGGGTTTCTCGCCTCATTAATGCAAGCCTTCCAGGATTTTCCGGATCATCTGTTAAGAAATATTCAACTGCGGAGTTATCCGATTCCCTTGTTTTTCGACTAGTTCTGATATGGGAAAATGTTGAAAACCCAAGTCTTATTCCTGGGCCATCCATTTTTGCCCTGAAATAGGTTCTCCTTTCGGGTGCAGCAGTGTCTTCCCCGAGACTCAGGTACGCCATTGTGAGATCATCTTCAAGCATAGTAAGCCCTGCCCGAATTAATTGATACTGCCTTGCCTTATCATCGTTTGCCTGCTGAACTTTTCTTGAAGTAGCAATGGTTGAGTAGACTGTTGCAGTCATGAGAGCAATAATTGCAAGTGATACCAGAACTTCGATAAGTGTCATTCCTGAATGAGAAGAATAGTTTTTCATCATCTTGAAGAACCTCTCTTCGTGGAACCACCAATTTTTGCTCCTGTTATGCCTGAATTTCCAGAACCTGAAGTACCGGAGGTGGAGCCGGAACTGCTTCCACCCATAGCACCCCCGAGAAGTGAACGATCAAGTTCGTCAAGATCCGTAAAGTAAGAAACTATCTCAAAATGCCGTTCTTTCTTTGCTACTTTCCACATTACACGAACTGTTACTCGACGAACTGCATTTTCAAGAACGGTCTGAATCATTGACATAGCCTGACCCATAAAACTTGATGCCATACGTCCAAATCCCTCAGAAACTTCGGATGATGACCCTCCCCCAGGCATGTACTGACTTAAAATATTTGAAAATGGTGATCCAGACTCCTCGTTTCCGGCACCAAGAGAACCCCCCATGATTTTTTCCTGAAGCATTGTAATATCAGGTAACTCTATTTTTTCGATTGTAACACAAAACCGAAACCGTTCTGCCCCTTCATATTCGCCCTGAAAATCACCACACTGCTGATCTTCAAAAAAACCGAATCCCTCTCTACGCATTGTGGTTTCAGTTTCAAGAAGTTTTGATTGAGCAAGACGCATTCCTTGACTAAGCATCCTTGCACGAATATTTCGAGTAACACTATCCGATTGACCTTTTAAAACCCATAAAAGAGACATACTTAGAATTGCCAAAGACATGACAACTTCCAATAATGTAAATCCTCTTCTCGAAAAATTCATGGTCATCCTCATCAACCCGGTGGTTTTTCCACGGGGCGACCCTGATCATCCCAGCACATGGATTGAAAATTCATATCCGACTCAATAAATTTAACCTGAGCTGTAGCTGCATGCACCATCATTGTTACAGGGGAACCGGATGGTCCAGTCATTTCAATTACAGCACCAAAATTTTGCCCATTTGGAAAAAAATGTAGAGCAACTTTACCGCCATCATACTCTTTTCCAATACATGGGAATGTCACTCTTTTTATATGTAAACCTTTCAATTTAAGAGATTGCATGAATTTTTTTTCGGGCTTTTTCCAGCCACCGGATTTCGGTCTGAAAGGTTTTCCTTTATCAGCACTTCCAGTGGGTCCCGCAGCCTTTGATGGATCATACTCAGGCCATTCTTCATATAAAATAATTTCTTCTATATCTTCAGAAACTTGAGGATCCAAATCGGGAAGTACTTCACCGGTCGGAAGTATTTCCAATTCCACAGATGGGTCCTGAGCATCCAAATCCAGTATTATCCTGTGAAAGGCTTTTGTGGTTCTGGCATGTGATGCTACAAAGCGGATTGCGGAAGCAAATTTTCTTGTACTTTCCTTCATCTGCATTTTTGGAATTGCCCTGAAATAAAAAGCAACTCCACTCACAATCAAACCAAGAATTACCATTACAATAAGTATCTCTATAAGGGTAAAACCTTTATTTCCTTGTTTTTTTCCAGATAAAGATACATGCAAAGTAATCACCAGATTTTTGGGCTTTATTTCCAGCCAAGATTACATTTTTTAGGCACACCAGGAAATTATTTCTCAGCACAATCCTTGCTGAGAACATCATCTGCAGTACCGAAACTCTTATCAGCACCAGCGCTGCGCACACAGAATCCGTCTCCAGCCTTTTCAGCTTTAACATCCTGACCCCATGCGTCTTTTAGATCACCCTTTTTTATCATACCTTCGGCTACGAGGGCTTCTAAAAGTGCATTTCCTTCTTTTCCAGCATGCTCAGGCTCTTCAGCACTCTCAGTTAGTATACTTGCAATATTATCCAGTTTTAACTGAGTAGTTTTTACTTTTGCTTTTTTAAACCTGGGCATAACACCAAAGGTAATGGCACCGATAATCAACCCAAGAATAACGATAACGATCATAATTTCGATGAGTGTCATACCTGCCTGAGCATTGTATTTTTTTAAAGCAACGGATGTTATTGATTTTCTGTTCATTTTAACTTCTCCTATAGGCCTATATTGTTCATTTGCATAATTGGCATGAGAATTGAGAAAACAACAAACGCTACAACAGCGCCCATTGTGACAATCATAAGTGGTTCTAATACGCTTGTAAGACGTGTTATTGCCGTATCAACTTCATCTTCATATGCGAGAGAAACATTGCGTAACATTTCTTCCAGTTGCCCACTCTTTTCGCCAATGGAAATCATATGAGTTACAAGAGGCGGAAACTCACCACTGGCAGCAAGTGTGGTTCCAATACCCTTACCTTCTCGAATAGCGGATTCAACATCGTCGATAACTTTTTGAAGAATGATGTTTGTCATAACTGTTTTGACAATATCCAGGGCTTTCAGGATAGGAACTCCACTTTTGAGCATGGTGCCAAGTGTTGCAGAAAAACGGGAAATAGAAACTTTTCTTGCAAGGTCACCAACCACAGGCATCCTGAGAACAAATCTGTCCCATGATTCTCTGCCTTTTCCGCTTTTCCATCTTTTAAACAAAATCACAGAAGTGATGAATGCTATAATTATACCCCACCACCAGTTTGTCACAAATTCGCTAGTTCCAATAAGAATCTTTGTATATATTGGTAAGGATTGATCCATATCCTGAAATACTGCAACAACATTAGGAACTACTGTTGTCATTAATATACCAATAATTATTGCTGTAATCACGCCCATAACCATGGGATACGTCATAGCTGACTTTATTTTATCTTTCAGTTTTTTCTGTTTTTCTAAAAACTCTGCCAGCGTTCTGAGTACTTCGTCAAGATTTCCAGCAGCTTCACCACTTCGAACCATGCTCACATAAAACTCATTAAATTCTTTAGGATGTTTTGCTAGAGATTCCGCCAGAGAAAGGCCTTCATTAACGCTGCGCTTTATTTCAGAAACAATAGTTCCAAGTTTTTGCCGTTTTTTATCACTGGCGAGCTGCTCAGCGATGGCGCCCAGAGATTCCGTAAGCGGAACACTGGCTTTGAGAAGAGTGGCGAGCTGTCTGGTGATCAAAGAAATATCAGCAACACTGATAGCACTGAATATACTTATATTTATTTCACGTTGAAGGCCTTTTCCTTTTTCGTCGGCCTTTTTAAACTCCTGAAGAAACAAACCTTCCTTTCGAAGCAATGCTCTAAGCATACGATCGGTATCGGCATCCCTTGAACCGGAAACTACCTTACCGCTTGCATCGAGACATTTATATAAATAAACAGGCATATTTCACCTATGCAATATCCTCTGCTGTAACCAGCATAATTTCAGACAAACTGGTAATACCGCTGATAGCCTTAAAAGCACCGTCCTGACGAAGAGACTTCAATCCCTTAGTCATTGCCAGTTTTTTAATTTGATTCGCATCAATCTTCTTCATGGATAGTGCCCTTACGTCATCATCCATCATCAGTAGTTCATAAATACCAGTTCGCCCCTGATAACCGGTATTGAGGCATGATGAGCATCCTTTTGCTCTAAAAAGCCTTCCTGGAGTGGGTTTTTTAAAAGTTGGTTTTACAGGATAACCCTGAAGCATACCCGCAAAAAACTCTCCCGGATCCAGTCCGACATCAAGAATTTCCTCGGCAGTTGGTTCATATTCTTCTTTGCAAACTGGGCACAATCTACGTACAAGTCGCTGAGCTAAAATTCCATTCAAAGATGAAGCAACCAGGAACGGCTCAACACCCATATCCACCAAACGAGTCAAAGCACCAGCACTGTCATTGGTGTGAATTGTGGATAACACCAGGTGACCGGTCAAAGAAGCCTGAATAGCAATTTCTGCTGTTTCAAGATCTCGGATTTCACCAACCATTATGACATCGGGATCGTGGCGAAGGAAAGAGCGCAGTCCCGCCGCAAAAGTAAGGTGAATTTTGGGATTTACCTGTACCTGACTTATTCCTTCAAGCTGATATTCAACGGGGTCTTCAATGGTAAGAATATTAAGTTCGGGACTATTTATTTTGTTAAGTGAAGCGTAAAGCGTCGTTGTTTTACCACTTCCTGTAGGCCCTGTAACAAGAATAATACCATGAGGCCGCACAATAAGCTCTTCCATAAAATTGAGCTCTCTGGGAGCAAAACCGATATCACCAAGACCAAGTAAAATACTGCTCTGATCCAGAAGACGAATTGTAATGCGCTCTCCCCTGGCTGTGGGAATCGTAGCAACACGAAAATCTATGTCTCTTCCGGCAATTTTCCTTCGAATACGTCCATCCTGAGGAAGACGTTTTTCCGCAATATCAAGGCCGGACATAATTTTAATACGGGCAACAATAGCACTCAGATAATTTTTATCAGCATGCTTTGTTTCATATAGCACACCGTCAATACGATATCGGACGACAACTTGTCTGTCTCCCGGTTCAACATGAATATCACTAGCACGTTCTTTGGCGGCATTGTATATAATTGCATTAACCCAGCGTATAATCGGAGCTTCATCTTTTATATCAATATTATCAGCAAGATCTTCTACGTCTCCATCAGTAAACTCATCATTTTCATTGCCTAAATCTACCGTTGTGACCCTTCTCGTATACGTCTTATTTATTAAATCAGTTATCCGTTGAGCTTCCATCAATGAGACAACAATGCGCCGACGTAACCGAGAAGAAATATCGTCAATAATCCACCAGGAAGAGGGATCATTTATCACGACATCAACTGATCCATCTTTATTATCCCACAATGGTAAAACTTTATTCTGCTTTGCATAATTGATTGGGATAAGCTCAATGAGAGAAAGATCTACATCTTCAGGCTTTGGATCATCACTCCTGAAAGCAATATGCTGCTGTACTGAAAGGGCCATAAGAAGATCTTTTTCAGTAATTTTCTTCTCTTTGAGCAAGAGCTCACCCAGTCGAATTTTTTCTTCAACCTGCTTTTCCAGAACCCTTCTCATTTCAAAAGGATCCAGACCATAATTGTTTACAAGAATCTCACCGAGAAGTTCATGCTGGGGCATTTTCTACCTCGTCTTCCCTTTTTTCTTGTCCGTTTTCTTTGAATCTACAGGTTTTATAATCTTTTTATCTTCTTTTCCTTTTTTTAAGTCTTTTTCTTTTTTTAGGTCTTTTTCTTCATCTTTTTCAGCTTTCTCATCTTCATCTCTTATTTTTTTCAGAGTTTTTGTGAGATTCTGGCTATCCGAAGTTCTGACCACAACAGGACCACCTGTATTTATTTCTTTATATTCTTCCATGGCTTTGCGTTTCAATTCTGATTCGTTTTCCATCTTCCGGGCTTCGCGATTTATTTCCTCGAACATTCCACACTTGTGTTTATAATTTATAGTTTGATCAATATCATGATCCTTAAACGCGGCAAATTTTTCTATAAACTCTTTCCTTTGCTTAATTTTTTCCTGAAAAATCCGCCTTAAATCGCTTTCATCACGTATGATATATGGAGTAATAAAAATCAAAAGATTTGTTTTTTCTACATTTTTAACCGTAGACTTGAACAGGTAACCGAAAAGTGGAATATCTCCGAGAAGTGGAACTTTCGTAGCCGTAGTTTTTAATTTTTCGGTCATAAGTCCACCAATAACAACAGTCTGCTGATCTTTAACAACAACAACTGTGGAAGCTTTCCTCTTTGATGTTGTTGGACCTACTATCTGATCAATCGACTTAACTTCATTTATTTCCTGATCAACTTCCATGCGTACGAAATTGCTCTGATTGACATGCGGCACTATTTTTAACTTCAAAACAACGTCTTGGCGCTGAATTGGAGCAACACCTGTGGATAGCAAACCTGAAGAAGCCCCAAGAGAACTTGCGAGACCAGAAATTCCAGATACACCAGCCTGAAAAGGTACGTTTTCTCCAACAGAAATTTCAGCTTCCTCATTGTTTGTTGTCAAAAGATGTGGGGTTGAGATAACATTTACTGCATTATTTGTCTGAAGAGCCTGAAAAAACACACCAAAAGATGGGAATGTGATACCGGGAATGCCTAACAGACTTTCAGCTTCAGCAATTTCCGGTCCGCGAAGACCCACGGCAAAACCCATGAGAGAAAGGGGATTCATTATAATCGAGTTTGTTGCCTGATTGGAGATTGACCCTCCAAATAAAATCGACTGCTGATCGCCAGTTCCAACGGTGTTTCCACCATGGAAGGACATACCCAGATTCTGAGTTTTTGTAAGACTGACTTCCATTATTGTAACTTCAACAAATACCTGTCGTCTCGGTTTATCAAGTTCTTTTATAATTCTTCTTAACTGAAGAAAATCTTTGCTGGAAGCCATTATAACTAGAGCATTTGTACTGCGATCAGCCTGCATCTGGACGGGACCTTTAAAAATACTCTGCGTTTGCTGAGTATTTCCCCTGCCGTACGAACCATACCCACCACCGTAAGGGCTACGGTAAGAAGAGGTGGTAGACCGACTTGAAGTACTTCGTGATGTTGTTCTTCTGGATGTAGATGGTCTTGTCCCGGTCCCCGAACCAGTCAAAGTGGATAAAAGACCAGCCATTTCTTCAGCATCGGCATTTTCAAGGTAGACGATGTGTATTTTCTCCTCACCACCGGGTAGTTGTACATCCAGTTTTCTTATGAGAGAAAGAACTTGTAAATATGACGTATCGTCTGCTTTAATAATAAGACTGTTAGTACGCTGATCACTGATTATTTTTGACAGGGATGACTTGCTTCCAACAGTACTTGGTTTTGATTGAGTTGCGGTGGCAGGTGTATAAACTTTCCTTCTTGTGTTTCTTTGATAAGTAGAGGCCGTCGGTGTCGTGGGTTTTGTCGAACCACCCTGAGTATCAAAAACTTCCTTTAATTTATTTGCAATTTCGTCTGCATCACCATATTTAACATTTACAACCCAGATTTTTTCATTATTTACCCCTTCAACATCAAGGTAATTCAATATTCTCTTAAGCCTGTTTATACTATCTGCAAGATCCGTAATGATTATGAGGTTAGTGGGCTTATAAACAGTAATTTCACCATATTTGCTTTTAAATTTACCAAGAGTATCACTGACATCCTGAAGATCAGCATATTTTACTCGAAGCATAGCTGTAACAAGAACCTCACCAGTTCCTGCATTACCACCGGGTCCAATCACTGGATGAACCATGTTTTTAGCTTTATCAGACTCAGTAATTTTCCAATAAGCCCCACTTTTTACTACCATGAGCCCCATAGCTTCAAGAGCACTTAAAAATGCTCTATATGCTTCGTTTGGCGTAACAGCGGTGGGTGAATAGATTGTAACTTCCTGAGCGCGAATGTTTTTTGTAAGTATAAACTTGCGGCATGTAAGGGAACTGATCCAACCAATGAGTTCCGTAAGTTTTGCTTCCGGTTTAAGAGTGACTTTCATCCGGCGGTATTGAGGAATGTTTTTACACTCATTGAAATTAGGATCATCTTTGGCACTTCCGACGGCTCCTTCAGTGCCAGCTCCTGTTGCACCAGGTTTGGTTACACCAGGCCTGTTATATGGACGAGATTTGTATTTACCATAATCCCGAGTTCGCTGTCCTGCCGCGTCAAAAGAAAGTGTTAATAAAATTGCTATTACTGTTAAAGAAGAAAGTACTTTCAATGTGCCCTCTCATTATCTATTTCGTGTCCGGAAATTCGCTTCGCGAAGAATTTTATTAAAAATTCTATCCGGCCACTATTAATATTTTCAACACTTTGCGGTTACTGTCCTGAGTAAAAAATCTGCGCAAAATTTGAAAAACTGTATTTCAGGACAGTAACTATCTAATTGAAAAATCTATATTTTCAGTTTTCCCACGCCTGTTTACCGACACAGTTATATGATTTGCATTTTTCATCTGTGTGTACATCAGCAGGGCCTTATCAAATGAATCCAATTGTATGTTGTTTACGGACTTAATCACATCTCCTGATCGAAGTCCTAATTTATAGAAAATACTATTTGATCTTACAAAAGCTGCCCTGAATCCACCATTTGGATCCGGCATAACTCTGGCCCCCTTAACTCCACCGGCCATATTTTTCATAAATTCAAGAATAACACTACGTTCAACCTCATATTTATTGGGCCCAATATTCTTAATTTTACTGGCGAGATCATCTTCCGGGCTAGACACAGCCCCTGGTACAGGTTTAGCAATTGGAGCAGGTGCTGTTTTAAGTAAAAACAGGACTTTTTCTTTGCCATCCTTAATAAACGTAACTTTTTTATCTTCAATCAGCGTAACTTTAGCCCCACTGACGTCATCATCAATTCCCACGAGAAGAGTTTTTTCCTCTGGCTTTTCAACAGAAATAGCCGCAAGAGAATATTTAGGATTATCTGCAACCATTGTAGTCAGCAAGGCCGCATTTTCCAGACTGTCAACAACAGCAGTGGCCTCACCGGGTTTTCCACTTTTATTTATATCATCCAAGGATATTGGCTCACAGGTACTGCAGAACATATTTCTTTTAAGTACCGAAAGCAAATCGCCTGTGTGTACTTTTTCTTTTTCCACTTTCACAGGCTTACCGGATAACATTTTTTGTGGTGGCTCATAAACCGGTTTTGAGTATAAATAATAACTCACTATATCCGCAAATGCGATTCCAGCTCCGGCATTTATAAGACCAATTGCCAGAAGACTTACTAAAACAGGATAAAACTTAGATAATTTCTCCATAATTAAACCTTTGCCACAGGGCGGCACTATATTAGGCAAAAACCGATCCAAATCAAAAGAAATTCTGATTAGAAAAAACTTTTATTAATATCAACAATTACAATAACATAATCACCATGCACCTATTATATCTTAATTGTGACAATAGTATTTTGAATCCTAAAATCGGACATTTTGTCCACGAGTTTTATATTTAAACTATTGATTGTGACATTTTGTCAATTACAGATTTTAAAAGAATAATTAGGAGATCTCCTTTTCTATTTTCTTTTCAGGAAGTATTTGACAAGGTTTTCGACAGGTCTTATATACATCGTGTCCGGTAGAGGAGCTTTTCAAGAAATTTTATCTGAAATCCCATCCGAACTGATAATATTAATCATGTTCCATAATTACGCCCATACAATTACTCATTCATTAATTCATGCCATAACTATAAGTATTTTTGTTTTGTCAATGATGGTTTTTATTGATTATTTAAACATTGCTACTACGGGAAAGTGGCAAGAAAAACTTAAAAAATATGTTATGGGACAAAATTTTATTGGTGCTTTTCTCGGAGCTACTCCTGGATGCCTTGGTGTTTTTGTTGTAATATCTATGTACTCCCATAAAATATTTCGAATAGGGGCCGTAGTTGCTGCAACAATCGCGACTAGCGGAGATGAAGCGTTTGTAATGTTTGCAATGTTTCCTGAAACTGCTCTATTACTGACATTAATCCTGTTTGGTGTTGGTTTGGTATCTGGTTTTATTACAGATAGTTTTGTAAAAAATAGAACAATAAACTGTCCGTGTGATGAACAATTTATTGTACACGAAAGAAAAGAATCTCCGGGTTTTTCCTTATCCAGAGCAATTCCCAATTTGAAGAGTAAAAATCCCTATTTTCTTATTATTTCTGTAGTGCTTATTATTATTTTCAGTTTCTTTACATACAAACTGATATCGCGTGGAATTACGTTACAGAACTTTATTTTTTCATTAGTTTCTTTTCTGGCGTTTATGATTGTTATAAGCTCCGATGAACACTTTATCTCCGAGCATCTATGGGATCATATAATAAAAAAACATGGACCGAAAATATTTTTATGGACCGCAAGTGCTTTCATTATAATAAATATTCTAATTCATAACCGATTTGATACTGCCATTCAGGGCAACTCGGCCATTATACTACTTCTTGCTGTTTTAATAGGAATTATTCCCGAATCAGGTCCTCATCTTGTCTTTGTCACAATGTTTGCCAACGGACTTGTTCCTTTTTCTGTTCTTTTAGCTTCATCTATTTCTCAAGATGGTCATGGTACTTTGCCACTCCTGGCCCATAGCAGACGAGACTTTTTCATTGTTAAAGCAATAAATATTTCTGTTGCTCTTCTTGTGGGATATGGCGTTATGGTTTTCGGGTTTTAGAATCTTTTGTATTGACGTGGTTTTCACATCTGCTACCCTCACAACTGATGCACTGTATTTTTCAGCGATGATCACAATTTGTGACAACAAATAATTTTGTATAATTATCCCGTGTCAATTACACCGGGGTTAAGTATAAATTTATTTGACTGTTTTCAAATTCAGATAGATTTGCAATTCCTTTGTTATGGAAATGCTTCTGGTACTGATTTTTAAATGTAAGTTCTGAAAACATGTGCTTAACCTTAAACTTGATCTTTATTTTTCGAGGAGCGCAGTCATGAAAAATGTCGGGTCCCTCATGATGGGACTGAAAGAAAAAAAAGTCCCGTGTCGTATTTCTGGATGTTCAAATTCCTGGATGTGGACTGGCGAAGAACAACTTAAAGCCATGACGTCAGGCAATCTGGAACCACCTCAGCGTATGTGTGAACGATGTTTCGAAATTTTTCGTGACATGGATGACCGGGAAATAAAATGTGCAAATCCTGACTGTGAAAATACATGGAAGTATAACCGTATTGCTCAGGTTGCAGACCAGATAAATGGAAGAACTGATCCACCCCGTCGTCTTTGCATATCATGTCAGACTGAAGGAACCGGTTATTCACCTATTGAACTTCCTTGTAAGATTAGTGGATGTGAAAATAAATGGATCTGGACACCCATGGATCAGATGGTTCATGGTCATGGTCATGATAATCCTCCTTCAAAAATGTGTGATTCCTGCTATGGAATTTTTAAATCTCTTAAAGATCTGGAAATTGACTGTAAAGTTCGTGGTTGCAATGGAAAATGGCTTTGGACAAGAATCAGCCAACTTGAGTCACACTTGAAGGGTCGGAAAACACCACCTCGTAAACTTTGCAATTCCTGCAGTGAAATTATTAATTCTCTTGAGGATAAAGTCGTAAACTGCAGAGTTGAAGAATGTAACAATACCTGGGTATGGACCAGATTTTCCCAACTTGAAGCTGCGGTTTTGGGTCATGATATAAACACAGCTCCTCAGCGAATGTGTCCAGATTGTTCTACTCTTTACTCACAAGTCTCTGATATCAAACATTCATGTCGAATTCCAGAGTGCAAAGGAATCTGGACCGAAAAACGTGGAAGTGTATTTGCGAGGAAAATAAATAATCAGGCAGCACCCAAAAGACTTTGTGATGAATGTTATCACGAATTGGAAAATTATTCTGATCTTGAATTGCCCTGTAAATATAAAAAATTTGGATGCACCGGGTCATGGATTTTAAAAAAGGAAACTCAACTTCGTGTTTTTAAGAAATCCGGTGAAAAAGATTTTGGTGATCAAACAAGAGCCTGTATCTCTTGTGAAAAATTTCTACGTGAGAATTCCGGTAGCATTGAAATTGCTTGTCGGGAATGTGGAGATTTTATTATCAGTCTTTCTGCTGAAGATAATCTCAGAATTAAACTTGGAACAAGAGAAAAACCTGAAGCTCTCTGTGAAAAATGCCGCCCTGAAAAATCAACTTGACCTATTACTCCCCTGCAGATACCCGATTTTTTATTATTTATTTAATGCTAATATTTTCTAAGAAATCATGTGCTCGCGAATTACAGGAAATGAAATAATCACTAGGCTTGCTTGCGCCTGAAAGTGAAAAGAATACCTAAAATGAGAAATAATATGGTACCCCCCGAATTTTTCCCATTTCCTTGAGAACACCCATAATGAACATCCTCTCGTTCGTTGTAATAGCAGTTATAGCAAGGGTTATCCCCATTTGTGTAAGGAAGCATATTCAAATAAAGTTTATCCATTAACAGTATATCTGCCTCAAGATCATCGTCATCCAGTTGTTCGTTAACGGCCTGTACCCAGTTTCTAGTAGTTAAAAGAACATCTATTCCATTCTGGTATTGCCAGTTCTGAGCATATGTTATCGTCTGCAAAAGACCAAGGTATGCGTTGAGCATTGCCGTGCTCTTTTTCATTTCATAATCACTATAATATGAATCAACCGGCATTACTCCACCAGATGTCAATTCTCCAAGAGTAATATATTGCTCTACATAATCGTCAATTTCAGGATCGAGATAGCGAAGATTTATATTTACTGAGCCAAGATCGGTATATCCATCAACACCAGTCACTCTTAAAAATAAAGCACTTCCACCACCTCTTCTTGAATAAGGATCTTCAATGGTATTGGAATTACGAGAAGCAAGATAAAGAGTAGGAAATGAAGCACTCCCTCCGTTTCCTTCCTGAATCCAGTTATCCCCAAACCCAACGGAATCTCCAATTTGAATATTTCCTTGCGAATGAACAGTAAGAGTCATTTCTTTAGCTATCGGGAAAGAGAAATAATTCAATTCTGTTACAAAAATATCCGTAAGTGCACTCGAGTTTTCGATAAAGTAAAAATTACCACCTTCAAGGGCTAGATTTTTCATCAGGTCATAATTGATATCCTGCCCAACGCCTATTGATGTCAACTGGACTTCTTCAGAAACACTTCCTTTGGCAAAATTCAGTATTTCTTCAGCATCAGTGTTACCTGAGGTAGGAACACCATCAGATAAAAGTACAATTCGTGCATTTCTATTTTCTTCTTGAGATATTAATGACTTATCAAATCCATACTCCAGACCCTCATAAATATTAGTAGAACCACCTGGAATAAGAGTGCTTACAACCGAATGCATCATATCACGGTTTTCCTGAGAGTCTGCAAACACCAAATCCATTTTTTGTGTTGCCCAATCAGAAAAAGAAATGATTGACATACGATCCGTTGATTTCAGACCATCCACCATGAGATGGAGACCTTCCCTTACTTTTACCATTTTCTGATCCGAATCCATTGAACCTGAAACATCGATGACCATAATAAAATCTGTAGGAGGCCTCTCATAATCAGATGGATCAAGCCACGACTTGAGAACAACCTGAATAACATTCATATAATCATTGCTTATTACCGAAATATCTCTTCCAAGCATGCCATTCATGCAGATATTTTCCCCACAATTTTCAAACGGATATTCAATGTAATGCTCTGAAAAGAATCCGTTGTCAGAAAAAGTGGACGGAGCAGGAACACCACCATTATCAATTATATCCCTGAAAAGACCAATATCCTGTACCCCTCCAATATTAACATTTCCACCATTGGTGTTGTTATTATTGTTCATGTTATTGAAACTGTTATTGGAATCTGAGGAATCGTCCCCTGCTGAACAACTGGAAAAAATTAAGATAAGAAAACTGAGAATAAGAAATTTTTTCATAACTAACCTCCTGGTCGTGGCACCTTAGAGCATTCTCCATGCCAGTGGAGACTTCTGAATTCATAAACAATCAATATTACTGTTTAAATAACTCCATTTTATTTTTTTTCAACTACTGATTTGCTCATTTAACCAATCAAAACCTGACATTTTTGTCATACTTTCCATTAAAACTGCGAAATTTCATAACCTTTATAAAAATCTTGAATTCTGGATCTTTTTATTATTTTTTGATAAAGTCCGGAATTGGATCTTTGACTTATACCATGTCGATCCAGCTAGATTTTTAAATATTTTTACAATTTTTTAAATTTTTTCTGGATTCGCACGATTTTTAGTTCTTGTAGAGTATGGACTTTTTGTTCTGTTTTCGTGTAGAAGTACTCTTGCTGGTGCAATTCAGTGGTTGCATCACAGGTTTTCCGATATATGTTAAATACAGGCCCTGATCTACAAGACAGGGCAGGAGTTATAATGCGACTTGATGAAATCAAATGTTCATTCTGTTCAAAAAAGAGATCAGACGTTAAAAAATTGATAAGTGGCCCCAAAGTTTATATTTGCGATGAATGCGTAACTGTATGTAATGATTTATTATTACGTGAAGAATTTGCAAAATCTGTTTCCGAATATCGCCCCAAAATTATATTTGACGAACTTGAAAAGTATATTATCGGCCAGGCTCGAGCAAAACAGGTGCTCTCTGTGGCCGTCTACAATCATTATAAACGTCTTGATTCAAGAAAAAGAGGGGCCTCAAAAAAAGTTGAATTAACCAAGGGAAACATCCTGCTCATAGGCCCCACGGGAACAGGAAAGACGTTGCTTGTTGAAACTCTTGCAAAAAAACTTGACGTTCCGCTTGCAATCGGTGATGCAACTACTTTAACCGAAGCTGGATATGTTGGTGAAGACGTTGAAAGCATTATTAAAAACCTTTATAGAGCTGCGGGCAATGATATTGATAAGACATCACGAGGAATTGTCTTCATTGATGAAATTGATAAGATTGCCAAACGAGGTACAGGAAGCGGAAGCGGAAGGGATGTTTCCGGTGAAGGCGTACAACAGGCTCTATTGAAGCTTCTTGAGGGGAAAAGTGTAACTATTCAACCTGACAACAGTAAAATAAGATCTTCAAATCCTGTGCAAATTGACACTACAGATATTCTTTTTATTCTTTCAGGGGCCTTTAATGGTGTTGAAGAAAATATCAAAAGACGGCTTGGAGATAAAGGCATGGGATTTGGTGCCAATATTCAACCTAAAGAAGAAGATCTGAACAAGTTGCGTCGTCAAGTACGTAATGAAGATCTTTTTAAATATGGAATGATTCCTGAATTTATGGGTCGTGTTCCAATTATAGTTACCGTTGATGATCTGAGTGTTGATGATCTTACCGAAATTCTCTGGAAACCTAGAAACAGCTTGGTTTCTCAGTATAAAAAACTTTTCTCTATGGAAAATGTAGAGTTGATTTTTACCCCGGAGTCTCTCAGAACGATTGCTGAAGAAACTTATAATAGAAAAATGGGAGCAAGGGGATTGAGAGCTATTATTGAAGATATTATGCTTGAAATTATGTATGAAATACCGTCAATGGACAATGTTACAAAATGCATAATTGATCGGGATGTTGTTGTAGAAAGATCAATGCCCAAACTGGAGACTCAAGCTAAGGCTTCCTGATCTTATTAAACAGAAAAAATCCTGCTGTTATCATTGCAAATCCAATTATCTGAGACGTATAAATCCCAACAACACCCATATCAACTGTTTTTAATTCAATGAGAACGCCTCTACCAGGATCCCCCCTGATTATTTCAATGAGAATTCTTCCAAAACCATAAATAATAAGATAAATAATAAGAAGTTCGCCATCAAATTTTTTCCTGACATTTCTAAAAATTAAAAACACAAAAATTAAAAATACAAATGTTGCTTCAATCAGTTGTGAAGGATATCTGAATAAGCCTGTTTCTAATCCCGAAGCCCGATAATATTCCTCTACTGCACTGAACTGATTAAATTTAAGACCGCAAGCTTCACAGGAAGTTTTCTTTCCCCAGCAGCAGCCAGCAAAATTACAACCAAGGCGACCAAAAAAGTGGGCGATACTTACCCCAATTGCGCATAAATCTGCAAAACGATAAATCGAAATTTTCTTCCTTATTATAAAAATAACTATAAACGCACCAATTACACCTCCAAGGAATGTGAACCCGCCATCATTTACTTTAAAGATATTTAAGGGATTAGAAAAATACCTTCCACCGGAAACTGCTACATGCAATATTCTGGCTCCAGCTAATCCTGCCAGTAGCGTTATCAATGCAAAATCAAAGACAGTTTCAAAATCCGAAAACTGTCGCTTTGCATATATCCTGAATACATAAAGTGAAATTGCTATTCCAAATAGTAACGTTAAACCATATACAGGAAATTTACCGCCTATCAGTGGAAACATTCAAACCTGCCGGAAATAAAAAAATTAATTGCTCTCATGAAATAATGTAAAATCAATTTCGTAGACATACTGAATTTAAACCATATTTTCATTTTTTTCATCAGTTTTTTGATCTATTTTCTACCATATTGTAGTATCATGTAGTAGGAGGTAACCATGAATACTACAACCACATCAACTGAAAATCCCAATTTTGAAAGAAGAGTCAGAGATATTTCAAAAAATATTGATAAAATGATTTGGAAGGAAATCCTTGAAAAATTAAAAAATATGGATCAATAGACACAGCTCTGTTCGTGTCTTGAACTAAAAAATATCGATTTATTTAGTTACTGTCCTGAAATACCGAAAATCAAATTTTTCGCCGATTTTTTGCTCAGGACAGTAACCGCAAGGTGTTGAATTTATTACTAGTGGCCTGTTAGGATTTTTAATAAAATCCTTCGCGAAGCGAATTACAGGACACGAACT
>JAHJMN010000130.1 GCA_018821305.1 Myxococcota bacterium | reverse complement strand
GGAGTGTGCGAAGAAAACAACCTGACGAACTGTTTTGACGGGATTGACAATGACGGTGACGGTTTTACTGACTGCGATGATTTCGATTGCACCGGTGCCGGAGTGTGCGATTAACTGATGGTAACTTGCTTTCTGGGTGTGAGTATCAGCTAAAATTGTGTAAAAATTGGGGTTGGACCCAGTGAAAAAGAGTGAAAAAGGCTGAAAAAATTTTCCTGTTCCTGGAAATCCGTAGGCAGTTTACTATTTTCCAACCAAGGGAATCAATTGGGGACAAACCCCGTTTCTACATTATATTTTCGCTAACAATCAGTTAAACTCAGACGGCTAAATGCGGGGCGGTTTGAAAACTTGATGCTGTCAAAAAATCAGCAGCTATCTAAAAGGTCGTTACTGTTTAATCGCGGCTGGTTAACTGCACGTTAATATTGCCATCTCGAAGGTCTTAGTATTCTGCCAATGCTTCAACTTGAGACTCCTACTATGCATCTCCGATTTCAGCTTCACACTTTAAAAACTGCCCCGCCCTCTCCTTGTCGCTGAGAAGAATCAGGAAGAAGGTTAATCTCTGCGGCTTGTTTCCGAGCCGAGGCCTGCCAAAAGACATCTTTACCTGCAGGAATACTACTTGAACCAGGACCCACAGAAAATGTTTGGTTCATTCGTATTTAAGTTGAGAGTCTCGGGCTAAGCAACCCCGCAGTGTTGATGGATTTTGAGGAGGAAATAGCCTATGTCCTTATAACCGTAGGCCATTCTCTTCAATCTCTTGATTTTGTTATTGATCCCTTCGAAAATGGCCGTAGTGATCTGCAGGACGAAGTAATTCAGGATAAAATGCAGCTTGCGGTATAATTTCTCGGCAAGCTCCATAAAAGCAGAGATGCCCGACCTAAAGGCGACGGTTATCCATCGACTGAGCCCCGCACTGGCAACTTTGCGAGTATCTGACCGATAAACTTCCAGAAATTGCTCTTTGAGAAGCATGCCTCGGTATACTTCGGAATTAAGCTCGGCTAGCTGTTCGAGGACGTCGTGCTGTCGTTTGGATGATCGGATCTGCATCAGTATGAACTTCTTATGGCAGTGAAGCAAATCGGCAAGGTCTCCATTCTTGTCCTTCCTGGCCTTCTGGAGTTGTTCCTTACGGACCGTATCCAAGGCTTTGTTGAGATAGCTTTTGACATGGAAATGATCGAGGACAATTAGTGCATTTTTCGCATGCTGTTTGACATCGCAGAATGACTTTACTGACCATTTCTAATGGAGTACCCGACCGTGAAGCGTACGTTGCGGCATGACGCCTTAAATCATGAGGGCGCAGTTCAATGTTGACGAGTTTGCCTGCTTTCTTAACCATTGACTAAGCAGCAACATAAGAAATTAGGAAAATACGGTCATTCCGGTCAAAATCATTATCTTTTACATAGCCGTTTAACCTTATCAATAATTTTCGTGGAACATAAACAACCTCTTCAGATCTTCCACTTTTCGGGTTCTGGATGGTCAGGTTTCTTTCACGAACATCCTATGGTCTGAGGCTTAAAACTTCTCCGATCCTCCTCCCACCCCGGGCCATAAGTTCGAGAATAAGCCTGTTCCTGATGTTCATGGTTCGGAAAATGATCTCATCAACCGTTTCTTTATCAACGATTTGCCATTGTATAGCTTGGGGACGTCTGGAAATCTTTTTGATGACTGACGTATTACAGGGATTGGTCAAGGTGGGTAATGCCGACCTATGGATGTCAATCGCGGAATATCAGCAAGTTAACTTCCACGCAAGTGGAGAATAGCGAAAGTTGGGCTAGGTCGAGCGTGCGAATCCCGCCTACCCCACTAAACATATGAAGGCATCTAGCGTTTTCCGTTAGGTGCCTTTTTACTTTTCTGTTTCGATTTCCATATTTCGTTCATATTTGATGCACATTTTAAAACTATTATAATTCAATAAACCACACAGCATAAAGATAAACCGAATCAAAAGAAGCGACGTCTCAGGAAGTTACTGGTCAGATTGTAAGTGTTCACAAAAAAACACTTCTTCCCGGTGGCGCCTGTCCTCATTTAATAGAGTATGTGGTTATGCTTCAAACCCATGTTTCAATGCCGGAAGCATGACGCTCTGAGGATGTAAGAACCTAAAGGTAGTTCATAACGATGTCATATCAAAAGAGTGTCCTAATATTATAATCATTAATTTAAAAAGGAGCGGCAGTGATCATCTTAAAAAAAGTAACTATTGCAGTTATTATGCTGACAATAAATATCTCAAGTGTATTGGCAGCTGAGTCGTCTGATACGGGTACAATGGATTTAAGGGATAATACATCATTAATCCCAATAATCTGCTCATTGTTGCTTCCAGGCACTGAAGAAATTGAGGATTATTCTGATACCGACTTTAAGGCTGTCGACTGGACCGATGCAACACACAGCAAAAGCGCTGATCCGAATTTTGGTGAAGTCTTTGATAGCACAGTGGTTAAACGCATTGATTTTGTCATCACATCTGCACGCTGGCAAAGTATGCTAGATGATATGACAGACCTATATGGTGAGTTTGGTCAAAGCTCTCTCCCAGATGGACCCATTATTGGCATAGATGGGCCAGGTTTGATCGAAGATGTAGATGATCCGATCTTTGTTCCTGCAGAGGTTTTCTACAACGGCATAGAGTGGTATCGGGTGGGAATCCGTTTTAAGGGAAACTCTAGCCTGCAAAGCAGCTGGGGACAGGGCATTTTGAAGTTACCTTTCAAACTTGATTTTGACGAGTTCGAAGATTATTACCCTCAGATTGACAACCAGCGGTTTTATGGATTCAAAAAATTAAGCCTGAAAAACAATTACGAAGACAAATCACAGTTACGAGAGAAGGTTGCGGCAGACGTTTTCGCAAGTGCAGGTCTTGTCGTTTCCCATACCGCTTTCTATACACTGTACATCGATCATGGAGATGGTCCTGAGTATTTCGGACTGTACACACTGGTTGAAGAAGTTGATGACAGCGTCATTGATACTCAGTTCTCAAGCGATGACGGCAACCTTTATAAACCTGAAGATGGAAGTGCCAGTTTTATAGAGGGAACATTCAGTGAAGAGGATTTCGAGAAAAAAACCAATGAAGACGATGAAGACTGGTCCGATATTGAGGCTCTATTTAGTGCGTTACATGATACCACTGCCCCAGCAACCTGGAGGACAGCCCTTGAATCCTTCTTTAATGTTAATCTATTCCTGAAATATCTGGCAGTAAATGGAATCATACAAAACTGGGATTCCTACGGTAGAATGCCTCACAACTTTTACCTGTACAATGACCCTGACTCCACGCTCACATGGATCCCCTGGGATCATAATGAAGCTCTGCAGGAAGGCAGTATGGGGGGTGCGCTGACGCTGAATTTTTCAAACATTGAGGCCGGCAGTTGGCCACTGATCGAAAAGATATATGCCGATGCAACCTACAAGTCACAATATGACGTGTATGTCAAAGAGGTCATAGAAAATGCCTTTAAAACCGACACCATTCAGGCCCTCTACAACACCTATTCGGCCTTGGTGGAGCCTTATGCTACAACAGAAAGAGATGGCTATTCTTTCCTGCGTGATTCCAGAGAGTTCTACCAAGCGATTGATGAGCTAAAGGAACATGCAAGTGCGCGTGCAACTGCTGTTGACGTTTATTTGAATGAATAGCTAGTGATAGGTAGGTAATAAATAAGCGGCTGGAGCCTCAAGTAAGGGTACCGCGGAAATTCGTGGGTGAATATACGCTAAGGAAAGTTGACCTTCAAATCATAGGTGCACAGTAGATCTATATAGTTAGAAAGATAGATCTACTGTGAATTTTGAAATTCAAAAATCCAACTATCGCCCTAAAATATAAGAAAATTTTGTGCCCTGAGAAAAACGATACCGAAAAGTAACGGATTTAGAATATGATTTTTCTTTTTTGAATAGTCCTCTGTAATTGCCTGATTTTGTATAAATATTATGATTCTATCCGGAATTTCGCACGAATCGTTACGGTCCCCCTACTAAAGTAGAGAAGGGCATACGCACCGATCGGCGGCCTCCCCCCCCCCCCAAACGGGTCTCCAGCACTGGGCAACAAATCTTCAAGAACATGCCGCCCCTGCTACCCCGGGAGTCGATAGATGCCACTTCCGTTATTCCAGCACCCATCCAACGGTCTTCCCCTTCTGACCACAGGGTCGGCTTTTCCAGTTCAAGTTACGAGGCTACTCATGGGTTCACTAATGTTATGGCCTGCTCTCTAGAAGTGGCCCCGGAAATTTGAACAAGCCGTTAAGTGGAAAATCTGCTACAAACAATGTCCTTTGATGGGCTAAATTATGGCGGAGAAAATGGCAAAAAGCACGAGACGGAAACATTCATCAGCATTCAAGGCGAAAGTAGCGCTGGCAGCGATGGCCGGAGACAAGACATTGGCCGAATTGGCACAGCAGTTTGAGGTGCATCCCAACCAAATTACGAATTGGAAGCGGCAACTGAGTGAGCGTGCTGCCGCGGTGTTTG
>JAHJMN010000129.1 GCA_018821305.1 Myxococcota bacterium | reverse complement strand
TGCTCGTCGACAGGCGGAAGAAGCCCGCAACATGGCTGCCAAGCAGCGTGATATAGAAGAAAAACTGGAGATGGAAAAACAGCGTCTTCAGATGGAGTTCCAGCGCCAACTTCAGATGGAACAATCCCGGATCCAGGCTCAGGTGTCATCGGCAGAATTTCCCGCGCAGGCAGCACCAGCACCAGCGGCCAAGTCATCAAAAGGTACTGTAATCGGCCTGAGTATAGGAATGGTTGTCGTTTTAGCATTTGCAGTATTTGCGTTTGTTAACGGCAATTCCAAAGCTGAAGCGGAAAGAAAGAAAGCGGATGCTGCAAGGGCCGAGAGTGATAAAAAACTGGGAACTATCACAACTCAACTTACAAAAATCGGTGATCAGCTTGATGAAGCTAAAAAAGACGCAAAGAAAAAAGCAGATCAATTGGCCGATCTGACCAATCAACTCAAAGAAGCTCAGGCTGAAAATAAAAAACTTCGTGAATCTCAGACCGCCCAAGTAGACGATAAAAAAACCACTAAAAAAGGTGGAGGTCGCACTTATGTTAAAACTGGCGGCAAAACCGGTGGCAAAACTGGCGGCAAAACCGGCGGTAAAACCGGTGGTTCAAAATGCCGCCCTGGCGATCCCCTTTGCTTCTGATGATCCTTCTGCTTTCAATTCCTGAACTAAAATCTTGCAAAATCAACCACATGACTCAAAAGCAAATCTAGATGGTTCCGCTGCTCCTGAACCTGTTTACCTGACGCCCTGCTTCCCTGATAAAAAAATCAGGTATTCAGGTAATCAGTAGCAGGAACAGGAACAGGAAAACAGGGTCGTTCACCTGAAGCATTTCATAAAATTAATTTACTATCGTATTACCTCGAAAGCGATCTTTTTTCCGCAAAAACACTTACCTTCAAAGTAAACGCCCTGCTCCTGATCCTGTTTGCCTGACTATCTGAGTACCTGTTAAAAATTACAGATAAACTGGAAATCAGTAGGAGGAACAGGAAAACAGGGGGCTCATTCCTGAAGTATTTCTTTATAATAACTCACAATTGTATTACTCAGGAAGCGGTATAGATGGTTTCGCTGCTCCTGATCCTGTTTTCCTGACGCCCTGAGTACCTGATAAAAAAATCAGGTATTCAGGAAATCAGTAGCAGGAACAGGGAAAACAGAGTCGTTCACCTGAAGAATTTCATTAAATTAATTTATTATCGTATTACCTCGAAAGCGATCTTTATTCCACAGTATTTCTTTAAAAATAGTCACTATCGTATTAATCCGTATCCGAACCAGTTTACAGGTATCAGTGCAACGGTTTTTGGGGTATTGTGTCATTGTATCTTTGGAGGATTCCATGTTTGCTTTTTTACTTTTTACACTTTTGACCGGAGCCGGTAAAATCGACGCTGACCTTGCCATGTCACTATCCCGCTGTCACCAGATCTCAAGAGCTCGTGATCTGAAAATAAGTGGGAAACTTCAGATGGTTGTAGACCTTGATTCTGAAGGAAAAGCGGTATCTGTAAGATTACAGAAAGACGATGTAAAATCTCCGGTTTTGCTCCGGTGTGTTCGCTACCATCTATCACAGGCGACATTTAAACGTGAAAAAGGTAAAAAGAATATCACACTCAAACTAAATTTCCCTCGTTCCAACACACAGATGAGTGTTTTTGTAAATGATGTACCTCTGAGCACCGGTCTCGGAAATAAATGCGCTGTGAGAAATCTTCTTGATACTAAAAACACGGGAGCAAAAAAAGGCTCCATGGTAGTGTTACGAATTGCTAAAAGCGGAAAACTCAGTGAAATCGCGCATCTTGATTCGAATGCTTATTTTCTGGTAACTCAGGGTTCCGGTACCTTTGACTGGGAATCTTCCGGGCAAAGGCGGTATCATCCTGTGAGTAAGGGTTCCTTTTTAATGATTCCTGCAAAAAAAGCATTTTCAATACGAGGTCTTAGCGACCCTCCTCTTGTAATGGTGGTTTTTTTCGACAAATCAGGACCACAGGAGTTTTATTCAGGCAATCTTTCGTCAAAACATGTGATTTTAGCTTCCCCGGAAGGATTTTCCGCTAAACAGAAAGCACTGCTTTTAAAAAACAAAATTGATGTTGTCACTGCCGATGTGGTCCTCGATAAAAATTTAAAAAATGGTTTGAAGTCGGTGTTTCAAAGAAAAGGCTTTGCTTTTACTGGAATTGCTAAAATTAAACCTGGAAAAAAATATTATATCGGCCGGGCAGGAGAAGTTTTTGGATTTATTCTGCAGGGTGGTGGTGAGATTATTGCCGGAACTGAAATTTCACCATTCCGTTCGGGATCCGGTGTTCATTTTGCTAAAAATGTGTATCTTCTCCCAGGGATGAAAAATAGTCCGGTGATTATGCTTTATTTTTCAACTTACGGTAATATTGTTTTAAAATAAATAATATAAAATCATACAGTTAATATACGGAATTAATTCTTACAAAAACTTTTAACTCCGTTCTGTTCAGTGTTTGAATTTACATCGGTGAGAATATGAAAAAACTCGATGCAGTCTGGCTTGGTCGAATCAGGTACTCTTATGGTCTTGAAATTATGGACAAAATCCATGAAAAAGTTGTTGCTGGCCGTGATCCAATTGTTTTGCTTTGCGAACACGATCCCGTCATAACCTGCGGACGGCGATTTGAAGAAAGCAACCTGCTTTATTCTCCCTCGAAACTGAAAAATGATGGAATTGATATATGTGAAGTGGGACGGGGAGGGGATGTGACATTTCATGGCCCAGGTCAACTGGTGGGCTATCCTGTTATTAATGTCGGCAGGAGAGTGAGGCAACATGTGGATGCCATAACCAAATCAATTTCAGATCTTCTGGCTGTTTCATCACTTGATTCCAGATTTAATGATGAGTTTCCTGGAATATGGATAGGCGATAAAAAAATCGCCGCTGTGGGTATTGAAATCCGCGAAATGGTATCTCTTCACGGTTTTGCCCTGAATATTTTTCCGGAATTTCGAGGTTTTGACTACATAGTGCCATGCGGGCTTAAAAATGTAAGTGTAGTCTACTGGTCCGAACTTGCAACAGCTCCGCCAACTCTGGAAGAGGCAGCATTAGGGTTTGCAAAGCGGTTTGCTTATTATACTCAACATTCCCTCAATTTGATTGAAAGAGAAGGTTTTATTAATGAACTCAATGGTTGATGCAATAAAAAAAAGGACAAGTGTAAGAAGTTTTGAAGATAAAAACCTCGGTGACCAACTGAAAACTGAAATAAGAAAACTGGTTTCCGAAAACCCGGCAGTTCCTTTCTCAAGTCCAGTCAGGGCTCAATTTATTGAGATTGAAAATTTTGATGTGTCAAAGTTAAAAAAGCTTGGTACTTACGGCGTTATTAAGGGAGCATCTTCCTTCGTTTCAGCAACCGTTCAAAAAGGCAAGTATGATATGCTTGATTTCGGTTTTTATTTCGAAGATCTGCTCCTTAGATTGACTGCATTGGGATTTGGGACTTGTCACCTTGGAGGCACTCTTGATCGCAGTGAATTTGGCAAACTTATGAATGTAAAAGAGAATGAAGTTATTCCCTGCATATCACCCGTAGGGATCCCCGCCGACAAGAGGCATTTCAAAGATAGAATGTTGCGGTTTATGGCATCCTCAGCAAAAAGAAAAAGTAGTGAAGAGCTGTTTTTCAATTCAGAAGGAAAACAACTTGCAGGGCCTGGGTTAGAAAAAATGAAAGAAATACTCGAACTTGTGCGGTGGGCCCCGAGTGCATCAAACAGGCAACCCTGGCGAGTATCCTTTGATGAAAACCGGGCAGAGTTTCACATTAAGAGAAGTGCCATATATGGGAAATTGATTGAAATGACGATCAAACATGATCTGCAAATGGTAGATATTGGTATTGCGATGAATCATTTTCACCATGGAATTAAGGAAATTTTTGGCACTGAAGTAAAGTGGTCTGATGACCAAAAGCACCAGAATCCGGAAAAATCTCTCTTTGTTGCTTCATGTACATGGTAGATCTGTTTTGGGAAAATTGGTTCATATTTCCATCAGATTAATTTTCATATGAACCACTCAAATCCAGTAAAGTCAAGGTGTATAAAAGACTGGTAATCTAGTTTTTTTTTTGCTATCCTCCTACTGTGAAGTTTAAATTATTTATTACAATTACAGTTATGGCAATTACAGTTGTAGTATCAGGGTGTAAAACCTCGATAAATGCAAGCCAGAGCATTACTGATTATGATTTTTCCGTTGTAAATAATCTTTCAGAACCTTCACTTCAATCAGTAAAAGCAATAAATACTATACGTTATAATATAAAAGTGCCTCATTCTCCTGAGCTGGAAAAACATTCCTGGCTTTCAAAAGTACGACTGGTTGCAGAAACAAATCTAATCGGTTCAGAACTTCGTAAAATTGCGGATAACAAATCTGGAAAATATCCTTTTGATGAGGAAATTTTGTCCATGAGGACTTTTAATAAAATTCTTCCATATACTCATGTTCTCATAGCTGTTGTTGAAAATGGTGTAAATCAGCCTGCTTTCAGATATTATGGGCACGGAAATGTTTTTGGTTTTGACGAAAAATACTTTCACCCGGCATCTCTTGTTAAGCCTGCCACTATTATTGGTGCACTCATAAAGATGAAGTCGTATGGTTTTTCTTCTCATTCCATTGTCCGGTTTTTAGACGAGGAAGGATATTATGGAGATAAACTCTTGTATCTTATCAGGCCTGTAATAATGCATTCGTGCAATCTGAGTTACAATCGGCTTGTGCGTCTTGCAGGTTTTGACTTTATAAATGAGAAAGTTCTCACATCCAGACATGGTCTTGATAACTATGAAATTGTTCATAAATATGGTAGTAAAATAAAAAATATCAAAGAATCCCCATATATGATTTTCGGTATGGATGAGCCTGTTGTCAGATTCAGACCGAAAGAGGGAACGTATAAGCCATCGTGTAAACTGAATTGCGCTTCTTATTTTGAATTGATGGAAGTAATGAGAAGGATTCATCTGCATAAAGAACTGCCTTCGGAAGAACGCTTCAATGTTCATGATGGGGATATTGAAGTTATGGTTAATTACATGGGGTTAACAAGAAAATATATTAAAAAGGCTCCCTCAGAGGTTTTTGGTGAGGAAACTGAAGTATATAACAACGTTGGCAGGGTTCCGGGAATTATGGCGGCGGACAACAGTTTTATTGTTGGTAAAAAATCCCGTAGAAAAGTCTTTATAATAGTTAAAGTGCCCTTTTTTGAATCAATTCCTCGAGAATCATATATTACCTCTGATTGGATAAATTATATTGCTGAAGTCAGTTTGAAAAAGGTTCTGAATATCACTCAAAAGCAGGGGCCACCAATTCAACATGACTTTGCTCCTGGTATTCAAGTTGAATTATTTTCAGATCAGGATAAAACAGGCTTAAAGGCAGTAATATCGGGTAAAAATGGTTCTTTTGATTTAGTTCGGGTATGGATTGACCGGCAGTTTGTCGGTATTTTCAATGGCTCAGGCAAAATCAGTGCTGAACTGGGATCCGTTAAGTCAGGAACTCATGTCATTACTTTTAAAGGATATCTTAAAGATAAACCGACATTTTTTATTACGCGGATGATTAGACCGATTGCGGAATAAAAGGATCGAAATCTAAAAAGTGAATATTTGCTTCAAGTTTTTGTAATTTTACATTGATATTAGATGGTTATGTACCGTTCCTGAACCTGTTTACCTGATTGCCAGTTAAAAAATTGCAGGCAAACAGGAAGTCATTAGCAGCAACAGGACATTCAGCTTTCTCCTGAACCATTTCTTTAAAACGAGTCACAATCGTATTACCTCGAAAGCTGTCTAATTGGCAAAAACTCAGTACTCATAACATCCGATATCCGGTTGGGAATCCCTTTGATTTCCTTCAATATCATAACCTGGAGCTTCATCGGGGTTTGCGGAATCAATGGCTGGTGAAGATTCCGCCGGACGAAAATCCAGATTTTCATGATCAACAAAAAACAGTGAGAGATCTTCGTCGCTTACAAGCAGGTTTGAGGAATCAATAGTATCTGCTGTCGCAATAATAGAATTTACCGCGATGTTGTTTATTATGCTGCATCCCGAACTTTCTCTTTCATCTTTATGAGGCCCAATTCTGATCCAGGGATCTGCTTCGGAAGCAGGATCACGGTTTACTACTGTATTGTTTCTTATTTTTATATTACGGCCACCTAGAAAAGTAATACCATGCCAGTGATCTACAACTATTAAATTATTTTCGACAATCCAGTCAGTGTAAAATCCATCAAAACAACCAATTCCTTGAAGTTGGCCTCGGAATGGTTGATTCGGATCCGTGTAATTAATGATGATATTATTGCGTAAAACAACCCTGCTTGGGGAGCCTGCTTCCGTTTCCCAGCTTTGGAATCCGTCATCATGGTTTTCATTCACATCATAACAGTTTTTTACTATATTGCCCTCAAAGAGCATGTCGCTTCCAAGGCCTCTAAGCCCATCACCGGCAAAGTTAGTAACTTCATTATTCAGAATATCTACAAAGTTACCAGTGACAGAGATACCGAAATTCACATTGTGAAGAACATTATGACTGAACACAACATGGTTCGCACTGATTGTAACTCCATTTGATGGCAGGGTATTCCAGTCTTCTAAGGTCCAGTCTGATGAGTCTGATGCAGATTCCAGAATGCAATTTGTCATAACTATGTTTGAAGTGGGCCCGAAAAAATTATGATCACTTATTCTTACCAGATAGTCAGAATCATAGTTTCCAGATATCTCGCGGGTTATTTGAACATTCTTGATTTTCCAGAACTGAGAAGAGGAAATCTCGATACTGTCGAAAGTTACCATTTCATTGTCTTCGGATCTTATGGTAATGAACGAATGGTTTGATGATCGGGTAATGGATAAAGGACCATAGTGACCTTCCCTGAGAATTATTACATCGCCGCTTTTCACCGGTGCTTCAGGGTTTTTTTCTATGAGGATGCTACCATCGGTTACCGGTTGAGTATCATAATCTCTAGTGGATACTTTTTCCGATACTACAAAATCGAGGGTTTGCCATGGATTTGAGATAGAACCATCTCCCGTTGTGTCACTACCGTTAATTATATCCACATAGAATCGATTATTTTCGGGAATTTCTTCCAAGTTTATTCCTGAAGGAGTGAGAGTATCCCAGAATCCATCAAAGGGGATACGACTTTTTTCCGATGAGTCACATGAAGAAATTAAAAATACAGATATACAGCAAAGCGCAAGATAGTAGATTCTGAAGTGACGGAAAAGAAGATCCTGAATTGAAAGTGGTTTTGACCGCTTAAAAACACTTACCTTCGGAGCAAACACTCCTGTCCCCTGATTCCCTGTTTTGCTGACTGCCTGACTACCTGAAATATATTGATTTATATAGTAACACTCTGGCTCAACCAACTTGGGCACTGCTGTAATAGAAAAAAACAATAATTTCATGTTAGTGTCTCCTCTTCAAAAAAACAATTACTGGAACCAATTCGGGACTTTCAGCGGAAGTGTCCGGGGTGAATGGAATAGTAAAAAAGGGATACGGATGTCTTGGATTTATCGGGCATTAAAGTTGTGAATGACGTTGTATTTGGGGGAAGTGGGGAGTCAAGAACGGATGCTTTTTTGATGGCATTTATTATTGTAAGAATTTTTGCATCAACATTCCGACCTTTAAGAATATCAGGACGAATTGCGTATGGAAGACATGCCACCGGAAAACCAGGACAATTTTTTGTGACTTTTGTACTGGAAGCATATGCGGAGAACCGCGAGAATGCCGAACGGTAGTTTGATTCCGCTGTCTGCATTTGTTTATTGATTTTTCGAAGAGCATCAAGTCGCAAACGCTCTGAAGCGAGACGCTTTTTGTCTTTTGATGACTGCAGCATTGCTGTGAGTGCGCTCTGGTATCTGACGTTGGTAGGGGAACCTTTACGGGCCAATTCAAAAAACTTAACAGCGTCCGTAGGTTTGCCTCGTCTTTGCATCATCATTCCTAAGGAAAAATAATATTGAGGAGAATCATATTCCTGTTTGGAAGTGTATTTGAAATATTTGTCCGCTTCAGTCAGATTTCCTGATTCAAGATAACAATAAGCGATAGTTGATAAGATAAGGCCACTTGCAGGATCTTTGACCATAAGTTTTTTTAAAATCTTAAGGGCAGCACTGTAGTTTTTTGTTTCCATCAGGTTTCGTGCAGTGATGAAACTGAGTCCCGTTGAATCGGGAACCGATTTTAGAGCTTTTTTTAAATAATCGTCAGCAATGGATTTGGACGACTTTAAAAGGAGAATCCGGTACCGGAGTTCGTGCAAATCTCCGGGTATTTTTTGCAGTTTGTCAACTGCAGCCTGGGCATATTTATCTGCGAGATCTGGCAGTTTGAGTTTCCACGCCATTACGGCAAGGTTATGATAAAACTCGCCTTTATATGGATAAGCGGCATAAAGATCATCAAGAGCGTAAATTAGACCCACATGATCATTTGGGTAAAGCCATGTGTATAAAAGCCATGGATCTTTTTTTATTAGTTTTTTCATACTCATAGCTGCAACCTGATTGTCAGTTCCATAGTTCATAATTGCGCTTGCCGCGAGATAATGTGGCAGATCACCCCCGAGTTTAAGTGCATTTGCAATTATTTTACGGGCCCCTTTTAAATCTCCTTGATCCCAATAGGATCTGGCGCACCAGTACAGGAAAGTATGTTCGCTTCGTGGAACTTCCTGACTGGTCGAGCATATGGTTGCCGCTATTGACTTGTGCCCAATGAGCCTTGCAGCAATTAAAAGCATGGTGTAAATTTGCTTTTTCTTGCTTTCCTGAAATGCGGATTTCAGTTGATTTGTACATTCGGCGTAGTTTCCACTGATGCATTCGCGTACGCCTAAAAGTGCATGTTTTAAAGCTTCTTCATCTTTTGAATGAGCATGGGCTGGTATTGTGAATGTTACAAATATAAAAAAGATCAGTTTTTTCATAACTTTGGTTCCAGCGACAGGGGCCAGCGTACGACTCCTTCAGGTTTTTGTCTTTTTTTGCCCAGAGAAGGATCGTCAATCCAGAAAATGCGCTGACTCATATTGAATCTCATGTGAAAATATTGCATGTATGACCCGCCTAAAAGGGCTTTTACATGACGGCCTGTTTCAAGGCGCAGTTCATCAAAAAAGTCATCTCCAACAACGACGGTGAGTACGCTTTCGACTTTCGAATCCTCCGGACTGTCGGAAAAGGCCATAAATTGAACTTCAATAAGCGGAGCATTGATAATTCCGTAAACAGTCACAATCTGAGTTGTGCCGTGGCTTATTCTTTCAATGTCCGGCAGTGAATCTAAAAATGTGTCGCTGAGCACAAGGTAACTTGCACCGGTGTCTAAAAGAGAGTCCGCTGCCATTCCTTCCACATCAATGCTGACTATGTAACGCGTTGCACCTACATCAACTGTAGAACCATCAGACAGTCGGTATCGGCCACCTCCAAGCATTGAAAAGGACACCGGGTGGCCATTTTCAAGATCTGATGGAAGATCTCCCGTGTGAAGGACCATGTAATTATCGCGATAGTTTATCTCCCAGTTAAAACTGCTCAGGAGTTCAGACCCTATGATGCCATAAACCGAAAGGCTGTCGTCGAAAATATTTTCAAAAACCATGGGTAAATTGGGGAAAAAAAGACCGAGAGCTGTGGCATCTACTTTGTGATAGCCTTTTTCAAAGGTATAGTGCCCCGTATCCACGAGATTCAGCGGGGCCCCTGTATCGACAATAAAATTCCCATCATACGGAAGTACTTCAAGAGTTACATCAGTTTCCGGAGTAAGGGCCGACAACCTTATGGGTATCGGAACACCGCCATCACCTTCAAATTTTATACTTTTTGATGTTGATTCATCACAACCGGCCCAGAGCAGGGCAAGCAAGACGGGGAAAAGAGTGAGCTTCATTAATCGACCATTCCGACGATATTTCTCCGCTGTCTTGCAAGGAGAAACGCCTGTTTAATGTCCTCGTAAACTCTTCGACCCGGAGGAAGACCTTCCATGATGAGTTCAGGAGTTGTAGGATCATTTGTAATTAACTTGATTCTGGAAATTCCAAGCATCCTTTCCAGAAGGTTCTGAAAGAAGATTATATCCCGGATTCTCCACATTTCCAGATTCTGAACGGTTTTACTTAAGATACCTGACTCATATTCAAGGTTGAGACTTGTGATTTTATAGCGTTCGTTCTTTCTTTTAAGACGGATATATCCGAACATGCCAAGACCCACAAGACTTACAAGCATCGGAAAGCCTACGCGCAGGCCCCAGTGCCAGGATGTATATTTAAGAAGCACAACGAGTAATGCGATTCCAAGAGTAACTACCATGAAGCTTTTCATTATAAAGCCGAAATCTGCCTGCCACTTGGGTGTTCCTTCCCAGATAAGTTTTTCTTCGCTTGGTGCATCGTCTCCAGAAGGTACTATCGGGTTGTCCATATTTGTCATTTTCTGCTCCTCATTTACAAGTTTTCAGGGTTTTTACACCCCGCGTGGAAAATCTTTACGGGAAATTGTAATTTATTTAGTTGTTTGAGGGAAGAGAATTTTTCAGTCAGGATTGTTTTAGGGGAAGAGTCAAAATTTCGAAAACGGATTTACCCATGGACGAAGGAACAGTTACTCTGGTGGGCATTCCCCCACGGATATTAAGTAGAGACAATAAATCGATTCCGCTATCTGAAGCCGCTGCAACTGTGATATTTCCGCAGTATTCCACGGCGGAAATTGGTGCCAGTTTCTGACCTTCTAAAAGAAGTTCTGTTTTATCAAACTGGATGTTATCCGGGGCCCGTACAAAAGCAAGGTTTCCATGGATTTCGAAATTGCGGGAAAGTTTGATGGCCTCATTAAATAAAGGACGATATCGGTCCGCTTCTGTTGAGATGTCTTCCCAGAAAAGCTTTTTCATACTCTTTGAAGATGAAGTGAGATACTTGATTATGCTGAATTTCAGTTGATCATCCCGGAAGTTAGCCCGCAAAGCCATATCAATGGTTACAGCAGTATCCGATGCACTGCCAAGGCGACTGTCAATGGCCGCGGCATCTAAATCAGCACCGGGATAGGGCTCTTTTCCTTCAAGAATCCATTTTGATGCAGAATAAAGTCCGTCAAGATCCAGGTGGCATACAATGGTATCCCAGGGGCTTGCCATCTTTATTATCTCCGGAGTAATCATCTCCGGACAGGCTCTGTGCTCCGCTTTGGTGGACAAAATAAAGCGTTTATCACCATCCCAGTCCCTTTGACGAGGATGATCATGGTGATCAACCCAGGCCGCAAGAGCTCCATCAAGTTTTTGAATAAATGGAAGTGTCATTTCATCGTAAGAAGGCTTCAGCCCCTCGGAGCAGAAGGCAATATCCAGTAAGACAATACGACCATTAAGTTTTTCAGGTGATGGGAGTTTTCTTGGAGCCGCGAAGATTATGGAGAAACTCATAAAAGGCTTACTGCACTATGTAGGGCTTGGTTGTATTTCCGGCACCCCAGAATTGGAGATCCTGATATTCCTGAACAAGAGTGGATGCCGCAGTATCCGTATCTATCAGGATATATTCACCGTATTTTGTGAAACCATAAAGAGTGTCTCCCCAGAATCCGAGGGCGAAGATCTGCTGATAGCCTGTCTGCCCGATGAGTCTTGCATCACCTGTTTGTGGTTCGATTTCCGCAAGCCAGTCGGACTCACAACCTTCGTCTTCATAATATGAACCGCATTTAAGTGTGGCGTAAGTCTTGAATGTATCAAACCCAGTCTGGAAGCTGGTTATATCACCGCTGGAAACATAGAAATAATTAGGGAAATCATACCAACCGAGGTGTATGAACGGATCCTGAAGCATTTCGTCCGGCTCGATTTCTACCCATTCGCCGTCTTCAGCACTGGCACCGATGAGAACATCACGGTTCAGATTGTCGGGATCCGCACCTTTTACATAACTGAGGGCAAAAAAGTGAGGGGCTTCCGTGGAGAAAGTGTAATCAAGGGTACATTCCGCGGTATCTTTATTAATGATATAAAGGCCATCTTCACTGATACCTGTAATTACGCCCTGTTCGGTAACGGCAATATCATAAAAACCACTGAAGGGGGTCGGAATGCCTGTAAAAGTTCCAACTTCAATCAGTTCAGAACTGGTACCGGGATCAATGTAAAAGAGTTTGTCTTTTGTATTAACGTAAACCCTGGAATTTGTTGGAGGAATCCAATTGGTATTGTTTGTATTATTGGTATTATTAGTATTGTTTGTGTTGCCACTGCAATATGAAGTATCGTATTCCTGACAATCTGATGAACACTGAAGAGCTCCTGTTTCAAAACCTTCATCGACGCAGGTCCGCCCTGCAAGGTTATCCTGATCACATTTTTCGCCCTGATCGATAACGCCGTTGCCACACAGGGTGACATTATTGTTGTTGTTGGAGGTGTTTTTTGAATCCACGCAGGATGCAAAAGCTATGAGTGTAATAATTGTTAACAGTAGCCTTTTCATTAATGGCTCCTTTCTCAGGTTCATACGCAGTAATAAACGGATCGGTAATAACCGAGTTCGTACAAAACGACATCACACAGACATTCTAGACGTCAATTACCAAAATACAACCGGCAGAAGTTCTTTTTCAAAAAAATCTAACGGCAGGATCATCAGATATAAGGGAGTAGATCGGACTATGCCGTTTCCTGAGTAATAAGATTGGGACTCTTTTTAAAGAAATGCTTCAGGAAAGAGCCCCTGCTTGCCTGATCCTGCTACTGATTCCCTGTGCCATGATTGCTTTTAACAGGAAGACGGGGAATCAGGAAACAGGATCAGGGTCAGGTTGTAAACATTCAACTTAAATGCATAATTACAAAAGAAATTAAATTTACACTCACTTTTAGATTTCGATCCTTTTATTCCGCAAGCGGGTTAGAGGCCGGTGAGGGCGTTAAATTCTTCGATAGCTTTATCCCATTCGGGGACAACGGAGAAGATCTCATCCCAGAATTCCGGATGCCAGAGGGTGTTGAGCTCGGTTATGTCTTTGCCCTGCTGTTCAATCCAGGTGAAATACTTGAGATTGTGCACGGCTTTGCGGTCCCAGTAGGAAAGTTCGCGCATGTTATCCATGGCCTGCTTCATGAGAGAGCCTTCATATGTAATGATGGCATCGGAATTTTTAAAAGGACCGTGGTTTTCATTGAGTTCCACGAGGCGTGAACCGTACATCTCAGCACTGTCTGTGAGAACTGTAATGATTACGTCATCTTCGGTCATTTCATAGTATTTTGCGGTTTTAATAGCGCTGAGAACATTGCAGATACTTGAAATACCAAGGAGTTCCAGTTTGGAAACTACCTCTTCAGAAACGCCGCACTCACGAAGATAGGCTTTTCCGGCATCTTCGTTGAAGAGGCGAAGAAGGCGCATGGTGTCTTCATCATCAATAGCTGTGATTACATCTGTATTGCGGGTGTTGTGAACCCATGGAACATGTTTGTCGCCGATACCTTCAATGCGGTGGGCTCCGAATCCGTTGCGGAGGATTGTGGGGCACTGAAGAGCTTCTGTAGCAACTATTTTCATATTCGGGAATGATTTCTTGAGTCTATCACCGGCGGCGATTGTTCCCGCACTGCCCGTTGCACTGACATAAGCTGCAAGGCGAGAGTTTGGTTTTTTAACGAGATTGTAAAGTTCAAGCATAGCTGAACCGGTGACTTCGTGATGGAAAATTGCATTGCCGAATTCATCAAACTGATTGAAAATAACAGCTTTGGGGTCGGTTTTGCGGATTTCCCAGCATTTATCGTAAATTTCCTTAACGTTACTTTCACTTCCCGGAGTTGCGATTACTTCGCTGCCAATTTCCCGGAGCCAGTTGAAGCGTTCCTGAGACATTTCTTCCGGAAGAATTGCAACGGGAGTGCATGCTAAAAGAGCACAGTCAAAAGCACCGCCACGGCAGTAATTGCCAGTTGAAGGCCATACTGCGCGCTGGGTAGAAGGATCAAATTCACCGGTAATAAGTCTTGGAACAAGACAACCAAAAGCAGCCCCGACTTTGTGGGCTCCTGTGGGGAAGTATTTGCCTACGAGACCGATGACTCTTGCCTTCACTCCTGTGATTTCTTTGGGAAATTCCATATAGTTAACATCACCGAAAAGGCCAGTTTTAATATCGTTTTTCCAGGAAATACGGAAAAGATTGATGGGATCTACATCCCACAGTCCTACTTCGGGAAGTTTAGCTTTTATTTTTTCTGGAATAAGGTCTGGATTTTCCAGTTGCTTGAAAGTTGGAATAAGAATGTTCCGTTCACGGCATCTTTTAACAGTATTATTGAGAACTTCTTTATTATATTTGAGTTTTACAGGATTGTACATTTCCGACTCCGGTAAAGGGTTAAAAGCAAAAAGAAAGCCTCATGTTTGAGGCGAAGGTAAAGGTGTACTACTTTTAAATGGTTAATTCAAGATGCAATCAGCGAATTTTTACAGTGAATTTTATATTGATTACCTTTTGAACTGGGGATAAACATTATGAAGGCCGTTTACAGTAAAACGGTTTTATTTGAGGTTTCAATGTACGACGATAATTTAACTCAGCAGATAAAGACAGGTCTGGCTTTTCTGCTCGGTAAATGGATGAAATATTTTTCTGAGGGACAACCCAAAGCATCTGAAACCGTCAGGTATCTGATTGCAAAAAATCTTCATGCGGGAACCATGGATACTGTTGAAAATATTTCAGAGGGTGTTGGTTTTTACGTTTCTTCCGAAGAGAACCTTGCTCTCATGCCCGACGAAACTCATTTTTTCACTTCATTTGACTATGTCGTAGCCTACTGGACAGGCCTCGGAAAGCCATCGGGATATTCATTTCAAATCATACACAATCCTGAATATTGCGAAAGCATTGTTTCCGAACTTGAAGTTCTTGAAATGCTTGGAGAAAAAGCGTTTTGCGAAGGTGGGAAATCTGAAGTATTCAAACCTTCCCTGCTTATGGCTGATGACCACATATTCGAAAATTTAAAAAACGAAGAGTTTCCCACTGAATAAATCCTGGTTTTGGGATCTTGCCAAATAAATAATAAGGCGTATATCATACATCCGGATGGTAGTTTTATGCTAGGCTCTGTAAAAAAATACACCTCAAAACTTTTCGTTTTTGCCTTTATTATAGGCTTAACGGCGGGATTGTGGGTTGAAGCCCTCCACCATCACGATGATTTCCGGGATCATCCCGAATGCAGTCTGTTTCATGCGGCATCCTCACCGGGAACACTCTATGTTTTCACAATTGAACTGAAGTCTTCCAGTACTTTGCTGGACTATGATTTTATTGCGGATTACAGGGCTTCTTACCCTGTTAAACCACTGACTTATTCTCCCAGTTGCGGCCCCCCGTCTTTTCCGCTATAACCAGAACAATATTTATTATTTGCAATGCTCGAAGGTAATTTTCGTGACGCCTGTATTGTTCAGGTAGTTTCCAGAATTGCCATAGAGTGATTTAAAAAAAGGTTATCAGATGAAAAAGCTCCTTGTGCTTGCATGGGTACTCATGTCTTTTGTTCCCGATGCTCTGGCAAATCCGGATACGGCAGAGTTAAAAAAGGTTGTTACTCCTCCAAAAACGATAAAGACCGTTTCTGCGGTTTTTCCTCCCGAGGGATACACTCCTGCCGGTGGTATTGAAGTTGTTCTTAAGATAACTGTTAAAGCTGATGGAACCGTAAGTGACATTACAATTGTTAAAAGCGGAGGAGATCTTTTCGATAAAGCAGCAGAAACTGCTGTTATGCAGTGGACTTTTGAGCCGGCGATGTTTGAAGGGAAAAAAATTGCAGTTAAAATCACTGTTCCTTTCAAGTTTCCCGAGCGTTTGAAACCTGCTGATCCGAAAGGCGGGAAAAACGGTGATGTCGTAAAACCCGGCAAGGACGGGAAAAACGGCGATGTCGTAAAACCCGGCAAGGACGGGAAAAACGGTGATGTCGTAAAACCCGGCAAGGACGGGAAAAACGGTGATGTCGTAAAACCTGGCAAGGACGGGAAAAATGGGGATGTCGTAAAACCCGGCAAGGATGGGAAAGGCGACGGAAAGACCCCAGCGGTCAAACCCGATGGAAAAAATGCAAACAAACCTCAGGGAAAGGACCCCCATGAAGGACATGATCATGGAACCTATCATGATCACGGTAAAAAACTGAAGACCGACATAGTCGTTACGGGCGTACTGAAAAAGCAGAAAACTACGTCGAATGCGGAATTTCAGATTTCCGGCAAAGTACTTCAGATTACGACGAAAAAATCCGGTGGTGACATGCTTACGGTGGCTCCGGGGCTCTATATCGGTCATCCTCAGGGTGAGGGCATCGCAAATACGATTTTCCTTCGCGGGTTTAACGCAGAACACGGCCAGGATTTCGAAATCAAAGCTGGGTTTATTCCTGTTAATTTACCAGGACACATTCACGCTCAGGGATATGCCGATATGCACTTTATTATGCCGGAAATTGTTGACTCAATAACGGTTATAGAAGGTGTTTACGATGTAACTCAGGGGGATTTCGCCGTTGCTGGAAGTGCAATATTCAATTATGGCGTTCGACGTCGAGGGACAAATCTGTTTCTAACACTCGGTTCTTACAACACCATGAAACTCGGGCTCGTTTTCGCACCCCGGGGACAGGCTCGTGATACGTTTGCCGCAGCTCAGTTTTCTGAAACTGACGGTTATGGCGACGGAAACCGGGCTTCACTCAGTGCAAAAGCAATGGGCCGTTATCATTTCTGCATCGACGAAAAAACTCATATCATCATGCACATCGGTGGCTACGGTGGGCGAAGTGTACTTCCGGGAATTTTGAGACTGGACGACATAAGAGCCGGTCTTGTGGATTTCTACGGGACATACAGTTACCCCACAGCCCGGGCTCAGTCGGGATTTTTCACCCGGTTTGAAACGGGAGCGAGTTTAATCCGGTATCTGCAGGGCGACGGTGAGAAAATAACCTTTAATACATACATTTTCCGAACGGACAGTCGTTTAAGACAGAACTTTACGGGTTTCATGCTGTGGTATGCGGATCAGCCGGATCTTAAGGGTGCCGGGGATCTTCACCAGCAGACAAACACCGCCACCACTATGGGTGGGGATTTCCTGTATGAAAGCGGAAATACAAAAATTCTGAGCCTTCCGGGCATGTTTCGTATCGGTATGAGTATAAGGAGTGATTTCGTTGATCAGAAAGAGGACCTCATTTTCCCTGCTCAGAATATGATCTGGCGCCATGTTACCGATGCGGCGATTCAGATGAATGATATTGGCCTTTATGCAGATATGCGCGTGGGAGTAATGAAGTATCTCAGTGCTCGTGCGGGTTTTCGAGCCGATGCCCTGGCATTTCAGATAAACGATGAGCTTGCAAACCGTCAGTATAATGTTCCCGTGGAACAGAACTATCTTCTCGGTTACAAACGCGATGCCATGGGCTTTGCTTATGGTCCGCGAGCTACAATCGAAGCTGGGCCTTTTTTCCCCTACAAGAAAAAAGGCGGACTTTCAATTGTAACCAGTTACGGTGAAGGTTTCCGCTCCCCGCCACCCCGTTCCCTTCAGGACGGGGAAAGGGCGCCGTTTGCAAAGGTCCGTTCTTTTGAAACAGGAGTTAAGTATGTCCCGGGAACTCTTGGCGAAATTAAAGTTGCCGGATTTTATACATATTTAAGTAATGACTATGTTTACAACCCCGTAACCGCCATGACCCGCTCAATCGGTGATACGGAACGCTACGGGGCTATGATAAGCGCTATCGCTAAGCCCATGAAAAACCTTCTGTTTTCCGGAAGTTTCACTTATTCCCGTGGCGTTTTGAGGTCTTCACCTTTAGCCACGGCGGAAAATCCTACTCCCGGTGAAAAGAAGGGTGATCTGATTCCCTATATTCCTCTTTTCGTAGGTCGCGGTGATGCCAGTTACGGGCGGAAAATTATTTCCTTCCGCGGCGGAGATCTCGTTGCGACGGCAGGTTTTGGCTATACATTCCTTGGAAAACGGCCGCTACCCTATGCCCAGTGGTCAGAGCCCGTTCATCTGCTTGATATGAAAGTCGAACTTTCCTGGAAGAATGTTACCTTCAAAATCGATATTTCAAATCTGGCAGGAGCAAAGTGGCATGATATGGAACTGAATTTCATCAGTCAGTGGAATCCGGATGTTCCTACATCTTTGCCCCAGCGACATGTTGTTGCCGGTGCTCCTCGTTTATTTATGGGCACTTTAGGGATCGTTTTCTAAAGATTTTAAGTTCGCCCGGAAACGTTGATTTATATGATGTTTTCGGCGGACATGAAGTATGGGAGTTTAATATGCGTTATTTTATTCTTTTATCTGTTTTTTTAATTACTTCCTGTGATGAAGGCACCACAGGACAGGATTTCGTCTCTTACCCCGTTTATGCCGTGGGAAATTCACAGAATGCCGCCTTTACAAGTGATGACGGTTGGACTGTAAATCTTAGCTCTGCTGAACTTGTAATCGGATCTATAAAAATGTGCAGTCATGTTCCCGCTTTATTCAAGGAAGATTCATTGCGGGAGTGTGGTCAGGTGCTCGGAGAAATGACGACGGCAAAAGCCTTTGATTTTCTATCGGATTCCGAGATAATCATCGGAACAATGAACGGCATAACCGGACAAATTCACTCAACTTTTTATAATCACGGCTGGATCTGGCTCACAAGTCAGGGAGAAAGCGTTTCCATAAGCGACGATCTTGACTCTTTAAGTGCGATAATCACGGGAAGCGCCACAAAAGACGCTTCCGAGTTTGATTTTGAGCTTGAAATTGCTTTGAAACCCAACCGTAAAGGAGATGACCTTATTAGCGGAATCGGTTGTGAAGGAAATGTAACCACCGCAGTGCAGCGTCTGGAAGTGCGGTCTGATCCGCGCCAGTGGCTGCGAAAACTCAGTTTTGACCTTCTCTCGTCGTGCGATGATGATGTCTGCGGCGTAAATGAAGGTACCACCGCCTGGAATTCCCTTTTCTATGGAATAGTCCAGGGTGGTCAACTTGAATTTACATGGAAATAACAATTTAAATCCGGACTATTCCAATATTTTGAGCAGCCGGATGTATCAGGAGTATTTTATATGAAAAAACTATCAATTATTTTAACAGTCATTTTATCAACCATTTTTTTTGCTTCCTGCGATGAGAGTTCATCAGATTCTAAAGGCAGCGTACAATTTTACGTAGAGCCCGAATGGACCATTGTAAACGGAATACAGCCCGGTGATGGTGAAGAAGAAATCAACGACGGCTGGGCCGTGGAATATGAAACATTTTTTGTCACACTTGGGGATGTTACCGTTGCAAAAACTGGAAGCAGCAGCGTTTTCAATGATGACAATACTTACGTAATGGATCTTAAAAATGCACCTGCAGGTGGTCTTCTGGTATCTGAATTTAATAATGTCAATGCCGGGGACTGGGATCAGGTGAGTTATTCCATGCCATTTGCTTCTGCCACTTCACAGAAACTTGGAACAATCAGCGATACGGATTTTAATTATATGGTTAATGAAGGCCTTGCAGTCAGAACAACCATGGTTCTCACAAAAACTGATGGTCAGACATGCCCATATCTTGTGGAAGAAGTAGACCCCGCAGATCCTGAAAGACCCTGCTATGACCTTGATGAAGTGACTTTCGACTGGGATCTTCCCTATGCCGTCGAAGTTTCAGGCTGCCAGACGGAATCTCAGGTGGGAATCAACATTCCTTCCGGTGGAACGACTTCAGTAAAACTTACACTTCATGCAGACCATCACTTTTTCACAGCCATCAGGCATACGGATTTGCAGCGCCTTGCCCAGCCCCTTATCAACGCGGATCTCAACGCTGATGGGATCGTAACTCTGGAAGAACTGGATCAGGTTCCCGTTACAGTTTTTGACCCAATGGTTTACGATCTTTCCACTTTCCCTCAGGATATGGAAACCCTTCTTGACTACGTCCGCTGGACAACCATCACCTTCCCGCACTTCCAGGGTGACGGCGGCTGCCCCACCAAAAACCCACTGGATTAGTGTGCTCTCGCTTTTTACTTTCCTCTAATACCTTCTTGATTGACAATCCTTAATTCAAAGAAAGCCTTCAGGAATGAGCCCCCTGTTTTCCTGTTCCTGCTAATGATTTCCTGTATCACTGATTTTTTTAACAGGCAGTCAGGTAGTCAGGGAAACAGGTTCAGGAACAGCGGTTAAATATTCAAAATCAATGCATAATTACAAATGGCAGGATGAAAACATTCACTTTTCCCGTTTCGATCCTTTTACTCATGAAGCGGTCTATAGCAATGCATAATTGTGAAGGGCCGGTGGACATTGAGTAGAATATTTTTGTCTTAATCTGGAATGAATAGAGCGAAAC
>JAHJMN010000128.1 GCA_018821305.1 Myxococcota bacterium | reverse complement strand
TTTCGATTCTTGCAGAATCTTTAATCCCTTCGCTAATGTGTGTGAGCCACGTTGTGGCTCTTTTTCCGGTGTTTCTTTTTGAGGTCAGCGGGTTGAATCAGAATTCGCGTTATTCCTTGTTCTTTATGATCCGCGGATTCAGCATCGGAGTTAAATTCAGGTGTTGTCATTCATGCCAGTCGGTTTCGAAGCTGTATGATTCATTTAATGAAAACCTTCAGGAGTAAGACCCTGATTGCCTGTCTTCCTGCGCCTGTTTTCCTGATTGCCTGAATTTTTAACAGGAACGCAGGGATTCAGAGAACAGGAGCAGCAGCATAGTGCGTAAATTATTGCAAAACATCTGTTTCTGGTCTGATTTTAGCGATCTTTGATCAGAAAAGTGGCTTTTTTGGTTCAACCCCGGTTAAAAAATGTCAATTCCCCCCCTTAATTCATAAAATATCCTCTATAAATCAAGGAAAATCCTGCTTTTTTGTGTGGTTGCCCGCAGTTCTTTCATCGAAAATCTCTCTTCGATGATCGAAGAACTTGATTACATGATTTGATCCCCGGCTTCAAAGAATATTGTACCGTGGGGATTTAAAGGAAAAAGAAGTTTAATGGATGAAAAATTGGGGGGAATTAACGGAAAAAGGCACTTTTGGGATGAATAATGGAAGGGATTCGACAAAAATTCGGTGAAAATCGATAAAAAAACCAGAAGAATTGGAAATTTTTGTCAGGGAAGCGATAAAAAAAGCAGGGGATCAATAATCCTGAGACCATTTCGGGCAAATGAAAGCACTTTTCCCAGTGATTTAAACTTAAATCACTTGCTCAAATTGATAATTATTCATGAAGAATACCCAGAACCGGAACAGTCTTTGTTTAAGAATTTTTGAGCCCGGAATAATGTGGAATAAAACATTAACATCTGTAGCTTCTATCAGGAAATCAGGTAAGGCGAAATTTTAAATAATCATTTTTTAAATATAAAAAGCTGGAGATATTAATATTAAAAGTAATTTTTTCATTTAAAGACCTCCTACCATGTAGTTTCTTGAACACCTGAAACCATAATTTATATAATAACCACTGTTTATATTATTCCTGAATGTATTCGAAACTGTTCCTGCAAATGTTGGATTATAGTTAAATGGCATTCCCCTATTGGAATGTGAAGTGCAAATATTGGAGCATACAGGATTTAATGGCTCAATATATGAGTAGTAATTGTAATCAAAACAATCCCGTGCAAGCTCTCCAACATTATCCGCCATCCTAAAAATTCCATAGTAACTGGTACTATCCGGGAAATTATCAACCTCCGAAATTGCATTGTCAGGACAGAAACTTAAACTAGCCTGAGTACAAGTTGGAAACTCATCTCCCCATGGCCACTTATTTTGCCTTGGAAATGGACCTCTAGCAGCTTTTTCCCACTCGGCTTCGCTTGGTAAAATCCTGCCTCCATCCCATTCACAAAATTGCACAGCTTGAATCCATGTCACACCTGAAACAGGGTAATTGTCATACCCAGTCTGGTAATAATTGGTTGTTGAAATGTTGTTTACTGGTGGCGTACAAATTCCTGAATCAACACATTCTTTATATCTTCTATTTGTGACTTCATATTTATCCAGCATGAACTGACTTAAATGTATTACCTGTTGGGGTCTTGAATCTTCTCCACCATAATCCGTACTTCCCATATAAAAAGCACCTGCAGGGATGCAGACTTCTTCTTTGAAGTCGTTTGTTCCATCGGGCCAGGTGCCGTTTAAGCGGGGCTGATCGGGGCAGTCACCAAAGCAGGTTCCGGAATCAATCCACTGACAGGAGCCATCACATTCGCGCTCACGGATGTAACCAAGGGGAGTGCAGTCATCGGTAGTGTATTCCACAAGCCCTGCTTCACAGACGCCTTCTCCGGTGCATGCAGACCAGTCAAACCACTCGCATGTAGGACCGCACATACGAGTGCGCGTGCCACAAAGACCACAGTTTTCAGTTTCCTCGGAACCGGAAGCACACTCGCCTTCTTCCTGGCATTCCATGGGTAATTCCCACATGAAATCCGTCCCGCAGCGCTGATACGCCCAGCCGCAGTTACCACAGTCAACTTCCCGCATTTCACCCGGAGTTGTGCATTCGCATTCCTCATTAGCAGTGCAGTGACTCCAGGTTCCGTCGGCGTTGCAAACCTTCACTCCAAGGTTGCACTCACTCTGACATTCAACGATGGCATCCGGAACTACAGCATTATCATTATCGTCACAGTCATGAGCCGGACTGTATCCGTCTTCATCCAGGTCGGTTCTGCAGGTGCCTTCTTCGCACACAAGCTGTGCTCCACAGCTTCCATCGAGGCGGCAGGGAGTGTCAGTTTCGCCAGTTACCGTGCAGGTGTCGACTATGCATTCAAGCTCACCAGTGCAGGTGTCATCTTCGAAGCAGGGACCGTTTTCACCACCGGCAGTGCGGCAGATGTCGTTAAAGCACACAAGGGGGTCATCGCAGGTGTCGTCTTCATAACACGGTCCGCCCTCTTTGCCCTGATTAAGGATTTCCTCGATACATACATTGTTTTCATCGCACTCAAGGCCCTCATTACATGTGCCGTTTGGGTAACACTCACCACCCAGCGTTCCCTGAGCCGGATTATTGTTATTATTGTTATTATTGTTACTCGTTGAATCGTCGTCGCAACCCATAAGGGCAGCAGCGGAAAGGATGGTTATAAGAAGAAGTTTTTTCATTGAATCCTCCGGTTTTATTTCAAAGCCCTGCAGGGCTGTCACCATGCATATTGAATAGCACGAAAAACTCGGCCCATAGAAACGTTTTTTTCAAAATAATGATGATGATGTCCTTTTCCCCTTTCCTGCGCCGCCTGCGGCGGCGCAGGAAAGGGGAAAAGGGGGTTGCGGGATGCACGTGATCCCAGAGCTGAAGCACTGGGCTAATTAGGGGCGTTCTACGAACGCTGAGATCCGCAGGTTCACCATCGCATGGGCATTCAGGTGTGTTGTCATTCACATCTATGTGATTACCCCACAGCGAGGATTCAGCATCGAGTGGGGATTCAAGGGTGTTGTCATTCACGTCTATGTGATTACCCCACAGCGAGGATTCAGCATCGAGTGGGGATTCAAGGGTGTTGTCATTCACGTCTATGTGATTACCCCACAACCCTCCAGGGATTTTCGATTCTTGCAGAATCTTTAATCCCTTCGCTAATGTGTGTGAGCCACGTTGTGGCTCTTTTTCCG
>JAHJMN010000127.1 GCA_018821305.1 Myxococcota bacterium | reverse complement strand
CATCAAGTTCCTTATAAATCCAATTGATTACTGTATTTGAATTACAGTCGACTTTGGGAGCCACACACATAGAACCATAGAATTTTCCAAGGCATTTGGTTTTGTCAGAAGATAACAAGTTAAATGACCCACCTCCTAAGACACAGCCTGCTGCCTCACACTCATCTCGGTCCTGTATTGCCTCGCAATTTGATGGCGTAACCTTATTGTCATTGTCATCGCTGCAGGATGTAATTAAAAACACGGTCATTAAGAAAAGTATTAAGTTCTTCATAAAAATTCCGTTCTATCAGATGACCTGAGAATTCAGTATTTCAGGTCAAGATCTACTCCGTTCAAGTATGCTCTTTTGTATTTACCACCCTGTTTACTTTTTACAATCTGTGTTGTGATAATATTTAAAAATTTAGATCGTGTCCGGAAATTCGCTTCGCGAAGAATTTTATTAAAAATTCTATCCGGACACTAGTAATAAATTCAACACCTTGCGGTTACTGTCCTGAGCAAAAATTGGGCAAAAAATTTGATTTTCGGTATTTCAGGACAGTAACTATTTAATTTGGTCTCAGGGAAATGTGATTACCGTAAATCTGCGTCCGTAAAACCACTTTATTAGCCCGGAGTTTCAACTCCGGGATCAGGCGTTAAATCCCTTCCCTTTCGCCCTTTAATCATCTCAATACTTTTTGGACTGGTTTTTTGAACGAATAATTTTTTTTGAAGCTCTCTCAGGTGTATCCATATTTGTGTTCAATTTAGCCGCTTCAACACTTGGATACTTTAATAAATCAATAATTTTTGAATTCAGGGCACTGAATGAAGATTTTGGCAATAAAATCTGATACAGATTTATTGAAGGTATTTTTCCTACTATAGATCCACCAATTGAATTGATAATACGATTTTTCTCATTTTCATCTGTATCATTTTTAAACATTACTAATAGTTGATTATCAATAAATGGAACTCCATCTTTCTCTGAAATAGAGTTTTTACCTGAATAAACTATTACTTCTGGATTTGATACCAGTAAGTCTTCATTTGTTGCGCGTTCTTTTGAAATAATATCAACTTCAGATTCTTTTGAACATGTAATAAATAAAAATGGCAGTAGAAAGAAAAGTTTTAAACTCATGATTTACCGCAAAAAATTCATTGTTCCCTCGTTATGGACAGCCTGAAGGAATCTTAAGCTATGAAACATGAATTGTCCATAGCGATTAAATCCCTAATTCAACGCTTCAACACAGAAATTCATTTCCATTCTGTTGCTCAGCCTGTGCCCGAACAGGCGAAAGCTTTTCAGCCCGGTTCGTAAGAGCCGGGTTCGAAAACGAACGCGGAGGTTCCGCCGTTTTGTAATCGCATCGACGTGAATGATATCACTTTTCGCGTCTCGATCCTTTTAGTCTCCAAGCGGTCTATACCGCTTCCTGAGTAATACGATTGTGACTCATTTAAAAGAAATGCTTCAGGAGAAAGCCCCTGATTGTCCTGATCCTGCTACTGATTACCTGTGTTCCTGTATTTTTTTAACAGGTATTCAGGCATGCAGGAAAACAGGTTCAGGATCAGTGGTTAAACATTCAACATCATTGCATAATTACAAATGGTTGTGAAAACATACACTTTTCGCGTCTCGATCCTTTTAGTCTCCAAGCGGTCTAGCTAACGGGGCTGCCGGGGTTCATGGATGCATCGGCGAAGAGGACAGCGAGGGATTTGCCGCTTTGGGATGCTAAAATCATGCCTTCACTGAGGCCGAACTTCATCTGGCGGGGTTTCAAGTTGGCAACAACAATAACATTACGATTAATTAACACCGAAGGATCAGGATACGCGGATTTGATTCCACTGAAAACCTGACGGGGTTTTGATTCACCCAAATCAACGGTAAGACGTAAAAGTTTATCTGCCCCATCGACACCTTCAGCTGTAAGAACTTTACCAACTACAAGTTTGATTTTATTGAAATCATCTATAGTTATATAGTCTTCAGCGGGTTTTTCTTCTGCTTTGGGTGCCGTAGCAGGAGGAGCTGTCTGCTGCTTTTGCTCTACTTTTACCCAACTGTCTTTTAATGTGACTATCCGATTGAATACGGGCTTACCTTTTTCGGAATCCACTGGATCCGCATAGAAATATCCCATGCGCTCGAACTGCCAGCGGGTGCCCGGTTCCACTGTTGCAACAAAGGGTTCAACGACACAATTATCATTAACAACTAGACTTTCAGGATTGAGATAATCAAGATAGTTGCCTTCCTGATCCATGGGGTTTTCCACGTTAAACAGGCGGTCATAGAGTCTTGTGGTAACTTTGACTCCGAATTTTGCACTTACCCAGTGGCTCGTCCCTTTGACCTTGCGTCCGTCTGGACTGGTGCCACCACGGGACTCGGGATCCCAGGTGCATTCCACGTGCTTGATGGTTCCGTCGGCATTTTTAACGACACCGGTGCAGCGGATGAGGCATGCATATCGCAGACGAATTTCCGCACCGGGGGACAGACGGAAGTATTTTTTCGGAGGATCCTCGCGAAAATCGTCCTGCTCGATGTAAATCTCCCGGGTAAGAGGAACAATGCGGGTTCCCATTTCCGGTTTGTCCGGAAACAGTGGCGCTTCAAAAGAAATGGTTTCGTCTTCCGGGAAATTAGTGATAACGACTTTAAGGGGATTCAAAACACCCATGACCCGGGGTGCCGTTTCATTGAGCTCTGAGCGGATTGCATGCTCAAGTAGACCAATATCAACCGTGGAATTGCGTTTTGCAACACCAATGCGTTCTGCAAAAGAGCAGATTGAAGAGGCTGTAAAGCCCCGACGGCGAATCCCACAGATTGTAGGAAGACGCGGATCGTCCCAGCCGGAAACATATTTCTTTTCCACGAGTTCCAGCAGGCGGCGTTTACTCATTACCGTATAATTAAGGTTCAGACGGGCAAACTCATACTGCCGGGGACGATATTTAATAGAGACGTTATCTAAAAACCAGTCATAAAGCGGACGATGGTTTTCAAATTCAAGAGTGCATATGGAGTGTGTGATGCCTTCAATGCTGTCTTCGTAACCGTGGGCAAAGTCGTACATGGGGTAAATGCACCACTTGTCACCCTGACGGTAGTGATGACGATGTAAAACCCGGTACATAATCGGATCACGAAGATTCATGTTCGGGGAAGACATGTCGATTTTTGCCCGTAAAAGCATGGAACCGTCGGCAAATTCACCGTTTTTCATGCGTTCGAAGAGTTCCAGATTTTCTTCAACTGAGCGGCTTCTGCCCGGGCTTTCAATGCCCGGCCTGTTGTAATCTCCACGGTATTCCTTAAGCTGTTCCGGTGTAAGATCATCGACGTAGGCCAGGCCCTTTTTGATAAGTTCCACGGCCCATTCATACATCTGTTCAAAGTAATCAGATGCATAAAAAAGCCTGCCCTCAAACTTAGCTCCGAGCCATTTTATATCTTCAATTATGGAATTAACGTACTCGGGATCTTCCGTAACGGGGTTTGTATCGTCAAAACGAACATTGAAAGTACCACCAAACTCTTTTGCGAGGCCATAATTGAGGATAATGCTCTTGGCATGACCGATATGCAGATAACCATTTGGTTCCGGTGGAAACCGCGTTGCAACACGTCCGTCATTCTTTCCATCTTTAAGATCCTGAATGATTATTTCTTTGATAAAATTTACATTCTGACTTTCAGCAGTTTCGTTAGTTATTTCTATAGTCATTTTACCCTCTTATGGTTAGTCAGAGTCCCGATTCCCGGGCACGCCCGACTTGCGCGAATATTAACCGTCACAAAGACTTAGTCAACAGGTTTTAGATTGTATGCAAATCGATAAAGGAGAAAATCAGGCGGCGGATTCTTTTGCTTCCTGCTTATCGAGCCAGATGGAATAAAGAAGAATACCTGTAGCTGAAGCTACGCCGATACCAGCGATAATAAGCCATCCGAGAATTGGTCTGCCCTGTTTTACCATAACGGAATTAAAGATATAAGCGCCAACCGGCCCGCCCACAAGAGCACCGAGAGCCATAGGAAGATTTGCGTACCCCATATAAAGACCTTCCTGACCCTTTGGTGCCATTTTTCCAATAAATTCAAAAAGTCTTGAAGCCTGAAACAGTTCACCAAATGCAATCATTGCAACAACCATGATTGCCATGAGACCGCCCAGAGGCAGCGTTCCGATAACGGCACTGCGGAGATCCATTTTAAGGGCAAGGGGTATGATATTTAAAAGCATCGCGCCGGAAAGGATCAGAACTCCAACGACAATGGATTTAACTGGTTTCATCCCACCGAAAATCCGCGTTACCGTTAACTGGAATAAAACAATAACGATGGGATTAGCCATGGTGTAGAGATCAACTGGTGATTTTGAATCCACAAAGCGGTCAAGATACAAAGGAATTACATTGTAAACCTGAGCATAAATAAAGGAAAAGCCGCTTACGATAATGAGGAAAAGGACAAACCGTCCCTGAGTTAAAACGAGAAACATGTTTGCGAGGGTTTTTTTAATATCTTTTTTCGGAGCATCAGGATCAATTTCCGGTTCTTTATAAGTCTTCAAAACAACAAAGAAGGCAATGAAAGACATGAAAGCTGCCACGGCAAAAATAAAACTGAGATTAGTCCCGGAGCGTACGAAAAATGAGAAAACGCGACCGAAAATGGAGCCTATATTAATTACCATGTAGAAAATAGCGAAACCCAGAGTAGCGAGCCCCATGGGAGAAGTTTTCTGGACTGTACCGCTTATGCAGGGTTTGATTATGCTGCCCCCGAAACTTATAAGCAAAACTCCAGCAGTTAAAAGTCCAATGACGGACCACCCGGCGGTAACAGGTATGTTGCTTGCTTTAGGACTTATGGTGGCGTCCATAGCACCGATTCCTGTCCAGACGGGAAGCCCCATTAAAACATATCCCGTCAGAAGAAGGACAAATGCCGTCAAAAGTGCTTTTCTAAAACCAAAATAATCCGCTAACGATCCAGAAAGGATTGGAAGGAAATAAATCAGAAACCACAATATACCGTTTATGGTGCTGGGCCAGTAACTTCCGAACCCCATACGCTTCAGGTAAAGAACGATGAATGAGGCCACACTGTAATATGCAGCACGTTCAAAAAGCTCTGTTAAATTGGCGCTCCAGAATACAGACGGAAATTTTTTAATATCTTCACTCTGTGACATAATTTGAACTCCAGATTTTTGAAAAACAGTCCAAGAATCCAACAAATATCACAGGATTCTCCCGACACAAAGACAAGTTTTCAAAAAATCAACTTGCAACTGAGAAGTGCCGGGAATAGTTTTTCATTGCGTGGAGGCGGCGGTGGTTTTTATCACCACTGCCGTGAACTGCTGGAGAATTCTTGAGTTTATAATTGGCAGTGGAATGCTTTGTGGGTTTTCTTTTTCGATACGGGCGGTAGGCATAGTATGCGAGAACTGTCTCAATGGCTTTTATAATGGCAGTATTTATGGGGAAATACTGATTTCCCAGAGAAAACTCAATCTGAATAAGTTTTTTATACCAGTTAGTCATAACGGGAAAGGAAACTGAAGACGAACTCAGGGTCAAACCCCGTGCCGCAAGAGAATCTTTTATAATGCGGCAGGATAAAAGGCGCATGGAACCCCTGCGATCCGGGTTAACGCTGTATCCGAAAAGTCTGCATATGAGCCCACGGTTTTCATATTCGCTGCATCGACCCAACCCTTCACCACCGAGGTTTTTGTAACAGATACAGACTCCGTCCTGTCTCTCCTTGAGCTCAGCCAGCTTGTCCGATGCAATTCCTGTTTCAAACCAATGCATTGCGAGGGGGAGGAATTCCAGAGGAGTGGCTTCGATGTCTTTCTTTTCACAACACATGCCGCAGGTATCGGGGCAGAAAATTTCAAGTCCTGATGCGGCCCTGCGAATTTCTTTTTCAAGGTTTGTATAGATAAGCCGGATGGACCGGACACGCCTGAGAATCGACATGGGCGGGAAGATAGCACCGAAAAAAATTAAAAATAGAGGGTATTTTTAAAATCGTCTATAGCGATTATTCTCGAACATAGTGGCGGACACATTTTTTTGATTCGTGCCTCATGAGCTTGAGAAATCTATGAAATTCCAGCTTGTTACGTTCGCCGATGATGGTGATGGCCGTCATGGCACCAAGAGCAATCGCAGGGTTTTTTATCTTATTGCGCATAAGACCCTGACAGAATTTAGCAGCACTTCCGGCGGTGTCACCCTGTTGATAAAGGAAAAAAGCGTCAGAAAATGGCGCTGTCTGTTTGATTCCCTTTCCCGCCAGAGCAATAGCAATAACTGTAGGAAGGGCTGCCTTCTTTACGGATCCTGACTGAGCGGCAACTTTAACCTGAGCATAGACTGCCCTGCCCGTTCGGACTTTCTTTTTAGCACTCCTGACAAGGCAACTGGACATAAAGAACATAGAAAAAACTGATATTAATATGATATTTGCGTGTTTCATTGAAACCTCCTTATTAATTTGTCGAAAAATCCTGCAATTTTACAGGTACAGGATAAATTGATCGTGTCCTGAAATTCAATTTTTGTCAAAATTGAGCATGTTTAAGAAAACATGCTATTCAGAACACTACAATAATTTCAAGGTCTTCATTCTTAATGTCCTGTATTGAATTTCGTAGTTAACTTAGAAATATCGTATAACAGGACATTAACTAGATATAGCCGACTTTTTCTCGCCAGTCTCTGAGGAATTATATTCACGTGTGAAAAAATGGATACTAAATTCGTGCACTCTAATGCATTCGTCTTTGCGTAATGCAAGTTAAAGCTTATTTTTTTGTAGTCGCTGGGAAAAACAGGCGCAGGGGGCGATAGAGCCTCTGATTCCAGGCGGCTTCATTGTGGGAAGCATCCGCAACCCAGTAGTGATAAATATTTATCCCGGCAGGAGTCAGCGGCCAGGAATCGGGATCATCGGGAAATGTAGAAATTCCTTTATTAACAAGCATATCCCGAAAGGAAACTGTCTCGCAGTAATTGTCCTCTGCTTCCGTTTCATTGGGACATGCGGGTGGATTCTGGGTATTTGACGGGCTATCACCGGAGTCCAGATAAAAAACCTGATCCCGGGAAACAAGGTCATCTTCAGCATAAAGTTCTTCCATGGTTGTTCCATCACCACCGAAGTGACCCCATCCAAATGTCGAGGACATACCACAGACGTAGCGGAAGGAATCAGGATAAAGTCTGGCAACGTGATAAGAAATAAGACCACCTAGAGATGAACCGCAGATTGCAGTGTTATCACGACTTGAGAGTGTCCGAAATTGCGCATTAATCAATGGTTTGAGCTCAGTAACGATGAATTGAGCATAAACATCACCGCCTCCGCCGGTGGGGTTTCCTCCGGCATCTATTGTGTCGGGAGTGTGAGTATATTCATACATACGATCCGCATTGTTGGAAATGCCGACAATCATGAATTCCCTCGTATTTCCAGAAGCAATTTCCATATCTGCAACGCCGTCTGCATCCCAGGTCCCATTGGAAAACGGTTGAAACATATCGAAAAGGTTGTTTCCATCGTGCATGTAAATAACTGGATAAGAAACAGAACTATTGTGATCGTAACCCCTGGGAACATATATATAAATGTGTCTATCGTTTGAAAGCAGATTGGAGTGAAAATTCCTGATATTTCTCAAATGTCCCTGAGTTTCGGAGCCGTTTACGATACTGTAGCGACCGTTTTCATCATACTGAAAACGAGCTGATTGAGGATCCGAAAACCAGATATCATTTCCGGATGAGTCTTTTGAAACCAGTTTGTAGGCTGCCCCATCCTCGTCCATGGTTGAAAAATCCACGCTGCCATGGAAAAACCCTGTAAATGCCTCTTCCATTTCGATAGTGGGTTCCCAACTGTTGAAAGTCCCGGCAATTCGGATTGGGGCAATTCGACGGTCCTGAGCAAAATCTTCCTCAGCTGCCTGATCGTCCTCTTCGTCATATTCAGGTAAAGCGAAGTATGCGAAGATGCGCATATTACCGTTTTTAATTGGAAAACCACCACTCCGGGGAATATGGTCCATGAATGAACGCACAGCCAGCGATTTCATTGTTTCGGTTTCAAAAGAAGCCAGACAAGCCAGCAGTTTTGTATACTTACTTACGTCGTCGGTTTCAGCAACAGCACCATCACAAGGAAGCAAATTATTGGTATTATTACTGTTATTCGTGTTATTTGTGTTATTCGTATTGTTAGTGTTGTTGGAATTATTCACAACATTATTATTGTTGTTGTTTTCAGAAGAATCATCACAACTGAAAAGAGTAGTTCCTGTTATCAATATTATTAAAACTAAAAAACGACGCATAAATGACCTCCGGTATTTGAAACTCAAGTTCTTTACCACAACTTCCATTGAATTCAAAACTACAGTGGTGGAAAACAGTGATAATTTGCACTCGGGGACGGACTGGGCTATGCTTTTCGAGCCATGATGTATGATAATTCCGGTGAACCCGCCAGGTCGCCACACGGTAAATTAAAGAAAATACTTATATTTTTAAGTGCAATGGTAATGATTTACCTGTACGTTTTCGTATACTCTCCCGCTTCATGCAGCAGTGTAAAAAAGAAAATTGAAAAGACTGTTGATGAAAAAAAACCCGACCATATAAAATCGACTCTCAAGGGAGAAAAACTCCCCGAAGTAAATAAATCTTCAATATCGTTGAATATTCCAGAAAACATTACTCCGATTGATGAAGATGAAATGGATGAGCGCCATTTTCTTGCAGCGCGCACCGTTCAGGGTACAGTAAAAAAACGCGAAAAATTTACGGATTCACTGATTCGAAACGGGGTGAGTATCGGAGAATCCCGTAGAATTATTGCCACTTTTGAATCAAGAAATGTATTTAACTTCAATCGTGCTCAACCGGGTCATATTTTTAAAGTCAGGATGAATGACGACGGTTCAAGGGTTTACTTCTTTGAATATCATTATGGTTCCCGTACCAGATATGTGGCCACCAGGCATAAAAAATCCTTTAAAGTTCGCAAGGTAGTCAATATTCCTTCCACAGTGCCCTATATAATCGGCTTCAGACTCAGAACCACATTAGCAGATGCCCTGAAGGCGTCTAATGAATCTACTCGCCTTGAACTGAAAATCCGGGCGCTCCTCCGGGATGAAATCACAAAAGAAATGTTCAGTCCGGGAGATCAATTCATAGTTATTGTCGAAAAGAAGATGTTAAAAAAGAAATTCCTCGGATACGGCGAACTTCTAGCACTTTATGCTTCCACAAAAACACGGGGCAACTACAAAGTTTTCTCATTTAAAAGTCGCGGATACTTCACCTATGAAGGTATTTCTTTTTTCCGCACATACCTTGAACGCCCCTTAGCGGGAAATGTTCCACCGGAAAAGGATACAGAAGGAATCGGAGTAATTTTCCCAGCAAAAGGCGCCATCCCCGTGTGGTCCCTCGGTATGGGAAAAGTAAAATCCATTTCGTGGCAGGGCCCTCTTGGGCGCAGAGTTGATATCGAACATCCCGATGGTGTCATGTCTTCTTACTACCATCTTTCGCGTATTCGCCCTTCAATAAAAACTGGAGTAAACGTGGAAAGAGGTCAGAACATCGGTCATACAGGTTACAGTGGTATCACTCCTGATAAAAATGGCGTCGGATTCAGAGCCTCAAAAGAAGGCAGGAACCTGTCTATTCACGCCCTTCGTTCCGTCCGGGCGGCAGGAATCAAGGGTCATGAACTTACGGAATTCCAAACATGGAGAGAAGTTCTGAACGATCTGATTTCAAAAAATATCCGGTCAAAAGGCAACTTCAGCATCCAGCTTGCCTGGGGTGCTGAAGGAATTCTTAAGCCTTCCGAAGATGTTAAAAAAGAGAAAAAGGACGCGAAGTTGAAAAAGAAAAGAAAACTGCGTCGCTCTAAAAACCGAAGATAGCCCTCCCAACCCATAGCTTCATATGTAAAAAAAAACATTTGTCTCATTTTGTACTTTCATGTCGGATTCAGCTTGAATTACACCCGGTATTGTGAAACGAAGGGGGGCCCTACGGGGGACTTTATTTTTCCGCCCGTTTTAAAGTTCGATTCGCTAAGGTGAACCACAACTTGTTAGGAAACACCCAAAATTATACCGCCTTTAACCAGGTTTTCAGTTTTATTATATATGGATACAGTTTATGATCTCAGTTAACAGTGAAGTAAGAAATATTGCAATTATAGCCCATGTTGATCATGGAAAAACTACCCTTGTAGATAATATGTTTAAACAATCCGGAGTTCTTTCGGAAAACAGTAGAAATCAGGATTCCCCCGACAGAGTCATGGATCGAATGGATCTGGAACGGGAAAGGGGTATTACAATTGCAGCAAAAAACTGCTCCGTACGCTGGAAAGGCATTAAAATCAATATCATTGATACTCCGGGCCATGCTGATTTCGGAGGGGAAGTTGAACGCGGACTTTCCATGGTTGATGGGGCAATTGTACTTGTAGACGCCTCTGAAGGCCCTTTGCCACAGACCCGATTTGTTCTCGAAAAAGCAATGGCACTAAACCTTCCTTTTATTGTCTGCATTAATAAAATAGATCGTAAGGATGCCCGCATTACAGAAGTTAAAAACGAAATTCTGGATCTGCTTATCGACCTGGATGCTCCGGAAGAAGAACTTGATTTCAAACCCCTTTATGCCATTGGCAGAGACGGCAAAGCTTTCTCTGATCTGGAAAACCCCAAAGATGACCTCTCTGAACTTTTCGACAGAATAGTGGAGAGTATTCCGGCGCCGATGATGGATTTGACATCACCGTTCCAGATGATGGTATCGGATCTCAGTTATTCCGATTATCTCGGGCGTCTTGCCATCGGTAAAATAATCAACGGTTGCGTGAAAAATTCCGACAACCTTATCTGTATAAGTACAGAAGGTCGAAAACCCCTTCGCGTAAGTCAACTTCAGACCTACAACGGACTCATTCTGACTCCTGCCGAAACGGTCAATGCCGGTGATATTATAGTATTAAGCGGTATTGAAGACGTAAAAATCGGAGATACCATTTGCAATGCGGACACTGCCGATGCCCTCCCCCGCCTGAAAGTTGACGAGCCAACTGTTTTCATGAAATTTTCTATCAATGACGGTCCCTTCAACGGAAAAGAAGGGAAATATGTTCAATCGTCCAGAATTCGCGAAAGATTAATGAAGGAAGCCCTTCAGAACGTTGCAATTCAAGTGGAGGAACCCGATGAGAAAGATAGTTTTATAGTAAAAGGCCGTGGGGAATTTCAGATGGCTATTCTCATTGAAACCATGCGTCGAGAAAACTACGAGTTTTGCGTTGGCAGGCCCCAGGTAACTTATAAAATGGTCAACGGCGAGTTATGCGAACCTACGGAAATGCTTGTTATTGATTGTGAAGAAACTTTTATGGGAGTTGTTACGGAAAAACTCTCCGTGCGCCGCGGTACTCTTTTGAATGTAGAAACCCATTCTTCGGACCGGGTACGACTTAAGTTTTCAATTCCATCAAGATCTCTCATCGGGTACCGTGACATTTTCCTTACGGACACCAAGGGAACAGGAATCATGAGTTCCTACTTTGCCGGTTATGAAAAATACCGGGGAGATTTCCCCATGAGATTTACGGGGTCCATTGTTGCTGACCGCCTTGGAAAAGCTGTTCCCTATGCGATTTATAATCTTGAACCCCGGGGTAAAATGTTTGTTCAACCCGGAGATCCCGTATATGAAGGAATGATCGTTGGAGAGCATTCAAAAGAGAATGATATCAATGTCAATATCTGCAAAGAGAAGAAACTCAGTAACATGAGAGCTGCAGGAAAAGACGAGAATGTAATCATTACTAAAATAAAGCCCATGACTATTGAAAGAGCAATAACATTCATTCGTGACGACGAAATGGTTGAAATAACACCTCTTTCCATCCGCCTGCGTAAAAATATCCTGTCATCACAAAAGCGTCACAATATGGAAGCTATTAAGAAAAAAGCTGAAAACGCCTGATTCCCAAATTTTTCAACCTATCAAGCCATGTCCCCCGAAATATAAAATCCGTGAATCTCATAAAAAAATCCTGAACAGTTTAAAAATCCTGAACTTCTGTGAAACAAATTGAGTAAGAATGTGTCTTGCGAATAATGGAATAGTGGATTAAATTACCAGCGTGAAATCATGTGGATTATAATTCTTTCGACAATTTTCTTTTCGCAGGTCACAAAAACACCGGTGAAAAGCACAAAATCAAAAAAACCTGTGGTGGAAGAAGTATCCCTTACGCCGGGGCAGACTCTCAGTAAAGCCTCACAGGAGGCTCTTGGAGGAAACCATGTTGAAGTTATCCGCCTCCTTCGACCCCTTCTTTTTCCAGCAAGCAAGTTCACCTCCGAAGATCAGGAAATTCAGGGGCTAAGGCTCCTTGGACTCGCTTTCTGGTTCATAAAAGATTACGACAGTGCAACTCAGACCTTCAGTATGCTGCTTACCCGGCGCCCGGATTTCACCCTTGATCCCGTCGTTGTGGCCAGTGGAGCAATCGATTTTTTCAACAATGTTAAGAAAAAGCTCAAAGAGAGACTGGCTGAAATAAACAGGCTCAAACAAGCTGAAGAAGTAAAACGTAAAAAGCAGGAAGAAGAAGCGGCCCGAAAAAAGATGGAAGAATTGAAAAAAGCCGCACCGGTACTTCGTCAAACGGTCACAATTAATAAAAACTTCTATATTTTCAATCTTTTTCCCCTCGGACTTGGTCAATTCCAGAATGAACATAAAATTAAAGGATGGATCTTTGCCGGAGGTCAGGCTTTAAGTGGGCTTATCAGCCTTGGGGCATACAGTTATCTCAGGTATAAATATCCCGTGAACAAAGTCCCCAAAGACCAGCTTTCCAGTGCTGAGCAAGTTGTTTACCTGCAGGTGGGGGCCGGAGCCGTTTTCTTCGGGTTGTGGATAGTCAGTATTGTGGACGCAGTCATCAATTATAGAGACACCAGACAGTCCATTGAAAACAAGTTTATTCCTGGAAATTCATTAAATATCAATGTTCAGATGGTTCCAGGTGGTGGTATCATTGGTCTGAGTGGAGGGTTCTGATGTCAATTCTGAAAATTAAATTTCGAAAAACTACTAAAGTTTATAGTATTTTCAAGAAACTTACGACTATTGGTAAAGACGAAGCAAATGATGTGGTCATTCCAGATTCACTGGTTGCAGACCTTCATGCAAACATAGTATACGACGGGAAAAACTACAATATCCGGGCAGTCCAGGGTAAAAACGTGATCCATATCAACGGCCGTAAAAAATCGAAAGCTGTTTTAAATTATGGTGACAACATAAAGATCGGTGATGCGGAACTGGAATTCATCGACAAAGAGGAAAAGGAAGTCGAGAAAGAACCATCAAGAGAGGACGACTACCGAAAGCTGTTTGACATATCCAAACGCATTTTAGATGACTACGACCTTGACCGCCTTCTGCAAAATCTCATGGACGCCGTCGTGGATATTACCGGCGCGGATAAAGGCTTCCTGATCCTTCTCGAGGGCGACCGCATGGAAATTAAAGTTGCCCGAAACTTAAACAAGGAAAACATTGCTCAGGCAGTTTCTCAGGTGAGTGATTCCATTATTTCAAGAGTAATCCGGACAAAAATGCCGCTGATTGTCTCTGATGCCCTTCATCATGAAGAATTCGCCAATGCCCAATCCGTCATGGCCCTGAATTTAAACTCTGTAATGTGTGTTCCCCTCCTTGATAGAGGCAACCTTATGGGTTTAATCTACGTTGGAAATAGTAACATCAAAGGTTTGTTCGTAAGGCACACTCTTGAAATGCTTACTGTTTTTGCATCACTGGCATCCCTTGTCGTCCGCAATGCATTATTGCTCAACGAACTCCAACTGGATAACCGTCAACTCCATGAAAAACTCGAACAGAACAAATTCGGGCAAATTGTCGGTTCCTGTACGGGAATGCAGAATATATTCAAAACTATCCGAAAAATCGCTCCCACGGATGTGAGCGTCCTCATAACCGGGGAAACAGGGACTGGAAAGGAACTTATTGCCCGGGAGATTCATAAACGCTCCAATCGCGGCAAGGGACCCTTTGTAGCCATTAACATGGGGGCTATTCCTGAAAGCATTCTCGAATCCGAGCTTTTCGGCCATGTAAAAGGCGCGTTTACCGGTGCTATAGCAACGCGCAAAGGTCGTTTTCAGGAAGCGGACGGCGGAACTCTCTTTTTAGATGAAATCGGCGAACTCCCCGTCAGTCTTCAGGTAAAAATTTTAAGAGCCCTGCAGGAGAAAATGGTTGTCAAAATCGGTGATAATAAACCGGAAAAGGTTGATATCCGTATACTTGCGGCCACAAACCGGGATCTAATCGAAGAAGTCAAAGTTGGAAATTTCCGGGAGGATCTCTACTACCGGGTCAACGTCGTCAACATCCATATTCCACCACTTCGAGATCGTGGAGAAGATATCGTTGTTATAGCTAAGTACCTTCTGAACCGCTTCCGTGAGGAATATGAAACCCATAAAACAGGATTCAGCCCCGATGGAATTGAAGCTATTATGAAATATCCGTGGCCCGGCAACATCAGAGAAATGGAAAATCGCCTTAAGCGAGCCGTAGTATTGTCGGACAAATCTCTGATTTCCGCTGCGGATCTTGGAATTGATTCAAGTTCCATCCCGGAAATAGTTCCTTTGACTCAGGCAAGGGAAGATTTTACAAAGAAATACATACTTGATGTGCTTGATCTCAATGGGGGAAACAGGACCAAAACTGCCAAAGATCTTGGGGTGGATCCGAGAACAATTTTCCGGTATCTTGAAAAAGAACCTGAGTAACCCAGATGTCTTGTGACAGAAATGTCCGGGATTACCTCACTGGTTTTTCATTTTTTGTTGTAAATTCAAAAGCATGGTTGTTTGGCTTGATGATTGCAAACCAGATACCGCCCGGAGGTATTGTTTTATGAAGTTCCTTTTTCCTGCTTTAATTTTCGCTATATTTACCGGATGTCTTGTTCCCGTAAATATGGAGGAACTCAAAGAAGAAAACACTCCTCCTCGTTTTTTAAGAGATTACCTCAGTCCTCAGTTCATTTTAAAAATATATCAGAGCAGTCAACCACTTGTCCTTACCTTCGTAATTGAAGATCCAGATATTTATGATGAAATTCCCTTCAGGATATACAAAGATTACGCTCTTGCACCGGAGACTGATTCAGCTAAACTTTCCACGGTTATTGTTACTGATAAAATCCCGCCCAGAGATCCGGAAGATCCTCCCATTGTAATGGAAGATGGGTCCGAAAGTATCTATGTAAGAAGTTTTCATTTTCCCATAAGTCAGAATCGCTTTTGTGATTCCAGCGACTCAAACGGAGACACGCATCAAATAGATATAGTCATAGCTGATGCTTTTGACAGTTCAAGTACCAGACTCCCTTACTGGAGGGCAACTATCGGTCCGAGTGATGTCTGGACGTTTACGGTAGTATGCACAAGCAGTAACAAATGAGGCTTTCAATGAAAAGCATATTATATTTTATTTCAATATCTTACTTGTTAATTATTACCGGTTGTGCGGATCTTGACAATAAAGATTCTGATTACTGTACTTCTGATTCTGAGTGCGAAGAAGATTACGGCTGTGGACCCCGGGGAAAATGCATTTTCAAAGCTGATCCTCAGAACATCTACATGGGTGTTGAAATCTGGGACCAGCGCCTTGACTCAACTACCAAGGGAAAACTTATGGTAGATTTCGGACCTTCTTCAATGGTTCCCGGCAATGACGGGTACATTCACCTGACAATCCCGGAGAAAAAAACTGTTTCCGGAACTCTGAAGACGTCTTCCCCTGAGGAATCTGTTGATGCGATGATCATAAGTTATCGATACAGCAACATTCCCGGTCGAGATATTGTTACGGATACAGTGTCGGTTTCTGATGTGAACTACCTTGGAAAACCTTATTCCATGGATTTTTACGAAGATGGAAACTACTACTTTCAGGTGATTCCTACTCCAGCGGATATCGTCCCCCCACTCCTTAAAAACTATAACGTCAACTCAAGCAGCACCCTTGATTACACCCTTGGTCAGAAACGTTACATCGTCACCGGAAGAGCTGTTTACGAAGACGGTGAACCTGTCATCGGGGCAACGGTATGGGGTTTTGACTTGCACACAGCTGCCGCAAGTAACATTTTCGAAACTACGTCCGATGGAAGCGGTCTTTTTACTTTATCTTTTACCCAGATCCCCACTTCCGTAAGCGTTTACATCGGGCCTGGTGAATATACAAACCACATTCCTGCAGTTATTTACACCTGGGAAGATTTAAGTCAGCAGGTTCAGGGCCGCGATGGGATAATTTATTTTGAAACAGGAGAAAATGAACTGCCTGCTCTTCCATCTCCTGTTACTTTTGGTACAACCATATACGGAACTACATCATCCGGTTCTAAAGAATACGTCAGCGGAGCTGTTGTAAGCTTTAAGAGTGTCGTAGGTATGGGTACCAAAGACAATGGTATCGTCTACATTGAAGGAATAACAGACGAAAACGGGAATATTACCGTTGAAATCGTCCCCGGACAGTTTGAAGGGGTACGCATCTATGAAGTAACCGTAACCCCACCGGCGGATTCCGAGTTTGCTTCCATACAAAAATCTATTGAGGTCGGCCACATGAGCGGCTTCGGAGAATCAATCGAGCTTTCTCCAAAAATCAATGTTGTAGGACAGGTTACTGAACCGGATTCCGACGCTCCCCTGAGTCGCGTTATGATTGAAGCAAACGCTCACACAGAAAGCATTTACAGTGACAGAACCTTCCAGAGCAGCGGAAGAACAGATCTCAACGGCTGGTTTTCCCTTTATCTGGATCCCGGTACATATGACTTTTCCATGTATCTCCCTGAAAACTACCTGTATCCTTTTGATGCATGGAACGACATTGAGATTACGGAAAATCTTGCGGACCACCTTATGTTCATTCCCAAAACGCCTGGTCTCGTCAAAATTATAATTGAGGATGCACAGGGAAATCCCATAAAAGATCTTGAAATCAGGGCATTTATCGCCCCTGATGAGTGCGCAGAGCCCGAAGATGAGTGTGACTCCGCAGCAAAACTTATGTACCTTTCAAAAACAGATCAGCATGGAGCTGCTTCCCTTTTAGTCCCCCTTGATTGATTTTCTGGCAATTTCGCGCAGAAAAATGCTGTATACCGCCTCCTGAGTAATGCGATTGTGAGTCGTTTTACAGCGTTGCCCACATTAGACCGCTTTCGAGGGAATACGATAGTAAATTAATTTAATGAAATGCTTCAGGAGAAAGACCCTGTTTTTTTCTTTTTGATTTTATTGAATTCAGTACATTTTCAGTTTAAATACAAAATATTTACTGCTATTAATACATTCGTTGTGTACTGAAACATCCGGAATGAAAAAATTTTTTATCGCCTTACTTATTATTTCTATTGGATTATGGCTTGCCTTTGTCGCAACGGAGTTTTTATTTTACTTCCCGTTCACATATTATAATCTTGATACGGAACACGAAGTCGATTTCAGGAAAAATCCTGAAACAATCCGCATTGTTTTTACCGGGGACATCATGCTCGGGGATCTCGGAACTAATGCTCTCAAGAGTTTCGGATACGATCATCCGTTTCAATATACGGATCATATAATTAAAAATGCGGACTACGCTGTGGGAAACCTTGAGGGGCCCGTAACTGCGAAATGTAAAAAAAATCCAAAGAAAAAGTGGAGTTATCAAGTAAATCCAGCGGCTCTTAAATCCCTGAAAGATGCTGGATTTGATGCTTTTTCATTGGCCAATAACCACATGAGAGACTGCGGTGATGTTGGTATTTCAGAAACCATAAAGAATCTCAAAGATCACCAGTTGGACTACACCGGAGGTGGTTCGACGATGAAGGAAGCCCATACGCATCTCATAAAAGAAATCAATGGTGTACGTGTGGGATTTTTCGGATATCTCGCTCCATATATTTATGTAAAAGGTAAGAAATTCAGTTATTATAATTATTCAGCTCACCACCGTCAGGGAGGCGGCGCCTACGGAACCCTGCCCTATATTAAGCGGGATATCCTGAAATATCGCCAGAAAGTCGATGTTGCAATTTTAATTCTTCATGTGGGGGAACGTTACGCAAAACATCTAAAAGATGAACATGTCAAATGGATCTATTCCGCCCTGGATCTGGGATTTGATGCCGCCATATGTCATGGAACTCACATTGCTGGTCCCGTGGGAAATCACCGTGGCAAAATCATTTTCTTCGGCACGGGAAACTACACTTTCTCCTCGTACAATCCCTGGGCGACATTTGGTTTGCTTGCCGCTCTCAGCATTGACCTGAAAACAAAGAAAATCATTTACGGAGAAGGCCTTCCGATTTATACAAACAATTTAAACCCCCTTGTAAACCTCCATCCTTTTCCTTTAAAATCTTATCAGCGCCACCGTGTAATAAAGAATCTGAAAAAACTATCCCGCGGTTATCATGCAAAATTTGAAAAAAATGAGGACAACATGATAATTCTGCCGGGAAGTTTAAAACCCTTTCCTCCGGGATTTAATATGAAACCCTTCAGAAAAAAACGCCTCTTCCGCAAACCTCAGAAGTAGACCGCTTTCGGAATAAAAGGATCGAAAAGTGAAAAGTGTAAGTTTTCATCAACCATTTATAATTATGCTTTGATGTTGTATGTTTATGACCTGATTCTGATCCTGTTTGCCTGACTACCTGAGTTTCTGTTTAAAATTTCAGGGGAACAGGAAATCAGTAGCAGGAACAGGAAAACAGGGGGCTCGTTCCTGAAGCATTTCTTTAAACCGAGTCACAATCGTATTACTCCGGAAGCGGTCTAATTTACTGGAGTTCAGTCTACTCGAATCAGATCGACGCTTTTGATGCCTTCATTGGCATCAATGGTTATTCGAAGCCAGTGTCGGCCCATACCGTCGTAGTGTTCATCAATTCCGCCCCCACCACCGGAAATATAGGCATCAATTCCAGCATTCTGAAATGCATAATAACTATGAATATGCCCGTAAAGAGTCAAATCTACATTTGCCTTTGCGAGCATCTTCAAAAATTTCCACGCTTCCATTCTTGAACTGAATGAGGCATTTCTGGTTCCATCGGGGTCCACGGGGGGATAGTGCGTAATTACCGTGTGGACTGAATTTTTCCCATTTTCAAGCCAGGTATCAAGCCAGGAATAGACATCCGGATGAATCCCTGCAGAAGCACTGTCAATAAATGTAAAATAACAATGACGGTAAACAAAACTGAAATTTACCCGTCCGAAGCGACGAGCCCAGACCTCTTCGCGATCCCAACCTACATCGTGATTACCTGCGGTGGAATAAAATGGTTTCTCAAGCAACTCCAGTTTACTGAAGAAAACATCCATTTGTTCGGTTGTTCCACGATGGGTGAGGTCACCGGTACTTACAACGAAACTGATTTCTGGATAAGAATTTATGGAATCCCAGATGTCATCGACTTTATAGACTGCGTCCTGAATGTCACTTACTAGGGCAAAACTGAACTCTCCAGCGGAATTCTGGTCAGGTGAGGCTGCGGTAATACGAGCGGAAGCATTGAGCAATGTAACATCGAAAACCTGAGTCTTATTATCAGAACTTACTTTGGTTATTGATGTACCAAGATCATCTTCATAGAGCATCGTAGTACTCATCATATTGTGAAGATGAAACGTCACCGTAAAGGGCGTTGAGTCCGCTGTGAACTCAATATCAAGTACCGGGGACTGGCTCCAGATATGGATTTTGTCATTATCCGCATAGGTAATATTCCCGAGTCCCGATGCTATGCGCACAGACCAGTTATCATTCTGATAGAAACCGATTTTTTTATCGTTTTCCACCCGGTCACCGGCATCGTTTTTACAGGCAAAAAAGAATAAAACTATGAATAATAATAAATAATGTTTCATCTTCTCGCCACTCCAAGGAAAATTACGGGGTTGCTTCCCATGGCCACATCCCATTTCACGGCCCATCCCTCGAAAACCTCATAAAAACCGCGTATTCCAAAGTACCCGACAATGCCATCTCCGGAAATTCCAAGTTTTAAACCTCCGGCAAAGTCATCGTGGCGATGGTTGTAATATAACTCAATTTCTCCTCGTCCCTTCCCAAGATATAATCCCATTGAAAATCCGGAAGTAATGAGCGTTTCAATCTCATCTGATGAAGTGCCTTCGATACCGTAATCAGTATTTGCGGCACCGAGCCCCACAGTAACGGACGCAAAACTTCCAGAGGCCGTTTTCACCAGTCCACCAAGGTTCATTCGGCTTTGAAGGAAAACAGCTGCTCCCTTGTTTGTAAAGTCTTCGGTTCCGAATCGATGAAACCAGTATTCTCCCCCCAGATAGACTGAATAAAATTCCTTTTCGTCCTTTTTACGATTGAGCAGCCGCACTCGGCCCTGAGCACTCATTCTGGTATTTGAATCATCCAGTGCATGCCACATTTCCAGCATTCCGGAAAAAACAGACCACTGAGCAAAACCGGCAATTCGAGCAAACGTTGAAAACTCAAATAGTGGATTTTTCGTGTATACAAAACCACCTTCAATTTGAAATGGAACATTCTCGGGTTCTGTGCCAGCCCAGGCTCCTTTTGCCGTTGTACCAAAAATATCCGCATACCAGGAAACCAGCCAGGTCCCCGCCCCGGCTATAATGAGGGGAATTGTAACGGTATTAAAACGACGTGAAGCATGAGAAACTGCCGCAGGAATACCACCGAGGGCAAGGATACCAAGACCACTGCCACCGAAAACAAGTAAATCCATTGATTCTTCGCGGTAGCCAGCAGAGAAATGACCGCTGCCCGGCAGTATCAACCCGGGAAAGATTGCCGTGGCTGTCTGAAAAGGCTGGATGTACAGCGGATCAGGTTTTTCCGGCACTTCTGCCTGAGAAAGAATCAAACATGAAATTATGAAAACAAAGGGCATTAAGATATATCCTTCGGATCCGCGATGGGATCAGAAAACAGATTTACATCAGATTACACTTACCTGATGAGTGGTTCAATTATATTTTATCACAGGCTGAACTATTCCACGTCCCCCGTTTGATTTTAAACATTTGATTGTGAACTGATTCTGGAATAAACTACCCGGGAAGGATTTGGAAAATGGTAAAGGATATTTTCATGGAATCAAATATTGAAGAGAAAATTTTCGTTTTATACAACTTCAGCAAAGAGGAAAAAGTCCTGTTTCTTCAAGAGTTTCAAAGTCTAAAATATGATACAAAAACAGCGGTGATTCTCGCATTGGTTGCAGGATTCGTCGGTGGCCAATTTTTCTACCTGGGGCGTTATGTTGCAGGTATCCTGTGTTTGATTTTCTCCTTTACTTTTATCCCCATGTTCATTGGGTTCATACATGCATTTATGCTTCCTAAAACCGTTAAAACGATGAATAAAAAAAATGCGGAAGAAATAGCCATGCGGATTATCATGAGGCGAAAAAACCAGAAAAAGCAAAAGTCTAGCGCAGCCTCAGCTCCCGCCCAGCAAGTAATCATCCGTGAAATCGTCAAAATCCCGTGTCCCTATTGTTCAACCCTTGTTGAAAACACCAGTTCCAATTGTCCCAACTGCGGTGGGGTCACCAGATAAAATCAGGAGCACCATGAATAGAAAACGTCTCCTCATCGGCCTTCTGGTATTTCTGAACTTCAGCATTTTTTTCAAAGCCGCCTGCTGCCGTGGTGGTAATAAATTGGTTCCTTCAAAAACAACTGGTAACTGGAATGAAATTAAGACATTCAATGATCTCACCCCCGGAACCATTAAAAAGCTGGAGACATTTTTAACAAAAGTATTCGGCAATTCCTTTTTCGTGATGACTAATCCGCCCCTTACTCTGGTTTCTGAATATTCGGCAGAACACACAAACCGAATAATGAACAGTACGTTGATGCCCTTTATCGACACCATGAATCGTGTCTATTTCGATAAAAAACCGGACAAACCATTGGTGGTGCTGCTTTTTCGAGGGCAAAAAGCCTACCGTTCCTGGGGAAACAAGCTTTTCGGAGAAAAAACGCCACCTTATTTCGGTTATTTCATGAGTGATGGCCGAACCCTTGTTATGGATTACGAAACGGGAAGTGGAACCCTCCTCCATGAACTGACTCATGCCCTTATCAACTACGATTTTCCGTCAGTTCCCACCTGGTTCAATGAAGGTTTCGCATCCCTGTTTGAAGCCTGTCAGTTTTATGAACACGATATCAAGGGCGTTCTCAACTGGCGACTGCCTATTCTGAAAGAAGCCCTTAAAAACAACTCCCTGCGTAAACTCGAGGATATATTTAAAGATCCGGAATTTTACGGAGACAAGCATCAGAACCTTAACTACGCCCAGAGCAGGTATCTCGCACTTTTTCTCCAGCGGAACAATCTCCTCGTGAAGTTCTATAAAGAATTCAGACTGAAGAGCATGGGGGGGAAAAAGGCTGATCCTGTAAAAATCCTGGAGGATGTTACGGGCGAGAAATTCACTGACTTTGAAAATTCGTTTGTTAACTGGCTTGGAAGTCTCAGGCAATGACCATGGATCGTCGTCAAAAACTTTGTCGCTTTATAAAACATCCCATAACCGAAATCGCCATTGCTGTTCTTATTATTCTGTCCATTATTCTTCTTATCCTTGAAGTTCATTCACCAAAAGGTTCGAACGAGAGAGAACTCTACGATACTCTGGGCCTCGTGATTACAGGTATTTTCGTCATTGAACTGGGAATCCGCTGGTATACTACCGAGTCGAATCGAATATTTTTTCGAACCTACTGGATTGATATTCTTGCAGTTTTACCAATCATTAGACCGCTGCGAATTTTTCGGATTCTTCGCCTTCTTCGCATTGTCCGGGTTGGAGTTTTGTTCTCGCGGCATTCCCGGCGGTTTTCCCTCATGCTTCATGAAGGAGTCATGGAGCACATTACTCTCATCCTGATTTTAATAGGCGTTTTTTTCCTCGGTGGCATCGGACTGTATGTTCTGGAAAACGACAACAATACTCTCAATTCTCTTGCGAAATCTTTCTGGTTTTCCCTTTTCACCCTCATGGCAGGGGAACCTGTCGGGGGCGAACCCCATACATTCGGTGGAAAACTCGTTACCGCCGCCGTAATGCTTGGTGGCTTTACACTTTTCGCGGTTTTCACCGGTATCGTTAGTGCCGTAATGGTTTCGAGGCTCAAAAACCGACTGGAGGCGAAAGAAATGGAACTTTCCGAACTGAATAACCATTTTCTTATCTGTGGCTGGAACCGCAGTGCTGTGGTCATAATCCGTGAGCTTCAGGTCATGGACGACACTAAAAGCATGCCTGTGGTTATTATAAGCGAACTTGAGAATGAGCCGGATTTTCCTCCGGGTAAAATAAACCGGGGCCTCGTTTATTTTGTGCGTGGTGACTATACCAGTGCTGAAATTCTCAAAAAAGCCGGCGTTCAGCGGGCCCGGGCAGCGGTTTTACTTGCGGATAAATCAATTCCCCGATCGGATCAGGATCGCGACGCACGCACAATTTTAGCGGCCCTCACCATAGAAAAACTGAAGCCGGGCATCTTCACCTGCGCCGAACTTCTTCGCCGGGAAAACCAGGAACACCTGCGGATGGCCGGTGTTGAAGATGTTGTTATCGGTGATGAATATACGGGAAACCTCATTGCACATTCCTCCCGGACCTGGGGACTTGTTACAATAATTGACGATCTTCTAACAGCCCAATATGGTTGCCAGTTTGTTAAGATTCCTGCACCCAAGCAGATTGCCGGAGGCACATATCTTGAAGCGGTGCGCTGGCTGAAGAAAAACCGCAATCAACTGATAGTAAGTGTCGAATCAATTGATGATGGCGGTATGAAACATATCCAAACAAATCCAACATCGGAAACGATTATAAACGAAGATGACAGCCTGATCGTAATTTCCAGCAACGAATGCCACCACTGACAAAATTTCGTTAACCCAACTTCTATGCCGCTTGCGGAGTAATACGATAGTGACTCGGTTTAAAGAAATGCTTCAGGAATGAGCCCCTGTTTTCCTGTTACTGCTACTGATTTCCTTTTTATCTGAAATTTTTTAACAGGGACTCAGGTAGTCAGGCAAACAGGTAACAGGGTCAGGTTATAAACATCTAATATCAATGTAAAATTACAAAAACTTGAAGCAAATATTCACTTTTTAGATTTCGATCTTTTTATTCAT
>JAHJMN010000126.1 GCA_018821305.1 Myxococcota bacterium | reverse complement strand
TCGTGTCCTGAAATTCAATTTTTATCAAAATTGAGCATGTTTAGGAAAACATGCTATTCAGAACACTATAATAATTTCAAGGTCTTCATTCTTAATGTCCTGTGTACAAATTTGGTGTAAACTTGAAAATTTGGTATTACACGACATTAACTAAAATAGTTTGAAACCTGATTGGTGTTTTGATGGTCTCAGGAAGTTGTTTCGGATAAGATGGCAGATTTTATCTTACAACGTCCCAAAATAAATCTGATGTTATAGCTGACAATAAATGTCATTTTGTGGAATATGTATAAGTTGAGTGGGATTTCGAACCGGACAGGAAAAATGAAGGTTTTCTTTTTATTCATAATAATCATAAGTCTTGTGGGTTGTCAGCGTACAAAAACTACACTGCCTGACTCAAAAAAAATTAATATTCCTGAGAAATTCAGTTACTCCGGTTCACTTAAAGTTGATATGCAGTGGTGGAAGGTTTTTAAATCCTCTGAACTTACACGATTAATTGAGACCGCTCTGAAAAATGCTCCGGATATGAAAATCATGTCCGCCCGCCTTAAAACAAGCATTGCAATTGCTAAAAAGGCCGGGGCCACGAGATTTCCATCCGTGGATGCATCGGGAAAATCCGGGTTGACGGGGATTTACACGGTTCCGGATAAGACCAGCGGCCAGTTTACGATGTCCCTGGATATCTCAGTATCTTACGAACTTGATATATGGGGCAGGGCTGCTTCTCAGCGAAAAAGCGCTGAAATGGACGTATTAACTGTAAAATATGACATGATGGGAAGTGCCATGACTCTGGCCGGGGAGATTGCCGGATGCTGGTTTCGAATGGTTTCAATAAACCGCCGCATGGAAATTTTGAAAAAGCAGTACAAAACCTCCAGTACTTACCATGAATCGCAAAAAATTAAATTTGACTCAGGTCTCCTGGAAACCCTTGATTTGCTGCAGCAAAAGCAGAATCTAGCCTCTATTCAAGCTATAATGACATCCGCAGAAGTTGAAATGGAAACGGAAAAAAACCGGCTGGCTGTCCTCATGGGTGTCCTGCCGACGGAACTGAAATTAAAGATTCCATTAGTTCTGGAGCCTCTTCCCGAGCTGCCTCATATGGGCGTACCCCTGCAGGTTGTTTCCAGACGCCCTGATGTCCTTAAAGCCTGGTATGAAATGCTCAGTGCCGACGCATCAGTGGCACATGCCGTAGCCGATGCATTCCCCAAGATTTCATTGACTTTATCAGCAGGTACCCGGGCGGAGAAAATCCGTGACATGCTGAAAAGTTGGCTTGTAAATTTACTTTTAAATGTTACCGCTCCCGTCTGGAGAGGCGGTGAATTAAAAGCTGAAATCGAGCGAGCGAAGGCAGTTTTTGAAGAGAAAACCGTCAGATGGCAGCAGGCAGTTATATCTTCAGTTATAGATATTGAGACAATTCTTGCAAAAGAAAAACTTCAAAAGAAGTACATTGAGTCCATCCGGGAGCAGATTGAGCTTTCTAAGAAGTTTATCGGAGATATTGAATATCGATATAAACAGGGTATCACTGATTTTTCCATTTATCTTAATGCAGTAAATTATCTTCTCGGACTTGAACTAAATCTTGTGAAAGCCAGGGTGGAGCTTTACATCCTGCGCACAGGGCTCCTGAAAGCAATAGCCGGACCGCCTGAGAAGAATAAGGACAAGGACAAATGAGTTCGTGCAATGAATTTTACTTTTGTCAAATTGAACATGATGTTTAGAACAGTACAATGATTTCAAAACCTTCATTGTATGGTCCTGAGCAATAATCAGGTGAAAACTTAAAAAGAATGTATTACAGGACATTAATTAATGAGCGAAAATAATCACCGTATTAAATGGTTTATGAAACTGATTCAACTCATAGTTATTTCAGTTATTTTGATCATCAGCACTTGGATCAGCTGGCACTGGATTTCAAATCCACCAAAAGCAAAAAGAAAAAAACCACCGCGCACAGCTCCGTTAGTTACAGTCACTGAAATGAAGCCTGTTTCAGAAACATTGAAAATAAAGGCTCTGGGTAATGTGAAACCTTCACGTATCATTACTCTGACTCCTATGGTCAGCGGAAAAATTAAATGGATACATGATCGCTTTATTCCCGGGGAGATTTTTGCACAGGGCGATAAACTGGTTGAACTTAACGCATCGGAATATCAATTTATTCTCAATGCCAAGCAGGGAGAACTCCGCAAAGCTGAAGCAAACCTTACACTTGAGAAGGGGCGCCAAAAGGCGGCGAAAAATGCATATTCAATCGTTTCGTCGGAACTTAAAACCAAAGACACTTCATTGATTCTGCGCAAACCCCAGCAGGAAGAAGCCCTGGGGCAGATTGAAGCTGTAAAAGCCCAGACACATCAGGCCTGGCTCAATATCAAACGCACAATCATCAATGCACCATGGCGCGGGATGCTCATGACAAAGACTGTGGATGCCGGTTCTGCCGTGGGTCTTAATTCAAACTGTGGAACTTACGTTGGAGTAGATTTTTTCTGGATAGAAGTCCAGATACCGCGAAGCGAGTTAAAATATATTATCCTTCCCGAACAGGGGAAATCAAACGGAAGTGAAGTGGAAGTTTATGACTCGGTCACCTGGGGAAGGGGAATCACGCGGAAAGGCACTGTAGTTCGCCTTCTTCCTGATCTTGAAAAAGACAGTAAACTTGTAAAAGTTCTGGTGGAAGTAAAAGATCCACTGGATCTCGAAAAGCCTGCCGCGGAGCGAAAACCTCTTTTACTGGAAAATACCGTGCGTACGGTTATTCATGGGCGGCGCCTTGAAGGGATTTTCCGGATTCCGGCCAATGCGCTGCATGAAGGGAAAATCTGGATTGTTGGAAGTGATGGAAAACTTGAGATCCGACAAGTGGAGCCCCTGTGGAAAGGCCGCGATTGGGTGATTCTTGATTCTGGTGTTAAATCAGGTGAAAAATTAATAACCACAAATCTAAGTGCTGTTGTTTCCGGTATGAAAATCCGTGTGCTTGATAAAAGTTCTTCTCCTGAAAGTAGTTTGAAAACTCCTGAAATCAAGCCAGCGATGAAAAAGGACAGGAACAAAAAATGAGCATCAAGGGACCCATCGGCTGGATGGCAGGCCATAGAGTTGCCAGTAATCTGCTCATGATGATAATTATCGTCGGTGGTCTACTTTCTCTGCGTACAATAAAGCAGGAAGTGTTTCCGGATTTTGAAATTGAAATTGTAAATATTTCCGTTGAATACCCCGGTGCAAGTCCCGAAGACGTGGAAAAGAGCGTTGTAACTGCCGTTGAAAATTCGATTTCCGGGATTGATGGAATAATGGAAGTTCGCTCCACTGCTGTTGAAGGTGGAGCGCAGATTGTTGTTGAAGTCAGTACGGAAAGGCATGTTCAAGAAGTAGCTCAGGATATAAAAAGTGCGGTGGATCGCATTACGACTTTCCCGGCGGAAATTGAGAAACCGAGGGTCAGTGCCGGTTCTCATAAACGCCCCGTTCTGGCACTCATTATCTTTGGTGATGCAGATACAAAGTCCCTTCATAATCTGGCGGAGAAATACCGCGATGAGCTTATCGCTCATGAAGATATAAGCGTTGTTGAGATTGAAGGTATTCCTCCATTGGAAATTGCCATTGAAGTCCCGGAAAAAATACTCAGAGAGTATAATACAACTCTGACTCAGATTGCCGCAAGAATCAGGTCTTACTCCAAAGATTTCCCCAGCGGTGCAGTGCGGACTTCCCGGGGTGAAATTCTTCTCCGGGTTTCTGAGCGAAAGGATTACGGCAAACAATTTGAACTTATTCCAGTAATTGCAAGACCGAACGCGACACCTCTGCTTTTAAGGGATATTGCCGTTATAAAAGACAGTTTCAGGGAAACAGATGAGTATTCTCTGATGAACGGGAAAAACGCAGTTAAACTTGAAGTTTACCGTGAGGGGGCTCAAACACCTTTGAAGGTTGCTTCCGCGGTGCGTAAAATCCGCAGTAAAATGCGGGACAGTCTGCCCACCGGGGTCAAAACTCGTATTCTTCGGGATAGAAGCATTACATACAAGCAACGTATTGATCTCATATTCAATAACGGAATCTTTGGGCTCTTACTGGTATTGATTTTGCTTGGACTGTTTTTAGAACCACGTCTGGCATTCTGGGTTGCCATGGGAATTCCTGTTTCCTTTATGGGTAGTTTTATAATTATGCCCTATATTGGAATTAGCATCAATATGATGTCCACTTACGCTTTCATTATTGCCCTTGGTATCGTTGTTGATGATGCAATTGTTATAGGTGAACAGATATATTCCTACCGGCAAGCGGGGCGAAATTGGATGGACAGCGCCGTAAGTGGAGCCCGCGATGTAGCTCTACCCGTAGTTTTCAGTGTTCTTACCAATATTGTAACCTTTGTTCCGATTTATTTCATACCTGGCCGCATGGGGAAAATGTTTAATGTTATCCCTGTCATCGTCATAATGGTATTTCTCGTTTCCCTCCTTGAGTCCCTTTTCATTTTGCCAGCACATCTTGGTCATCGAAAAGATAAAAAGGGTAATTTTATTGTCGAAAAAGTGGCGGCTTTTCAGCAGAAATTCAGTGAATGGTTTCAGAACTGGATCAAAAACGTTTATGGAAGCTTTCTTCTTTTTACTCTGCAGATGCGCTACGTGATGGTGGCTCTTGCATTTGGGCTATTAGCTATGAGCCTCGCCTTTGCGGGGTCGGGTCGCATGGGTTTTCATCTTTTTCCCAAGATAGAGAGCGATTTTTCAGAAGGGGCAGTCATGCTTCCTTTTGGCACTCCCGTAAAAAAGACTGAAGAGGTTTTACGCAAAATGCTTAACGCTGCTGTGGCAGAGCAGAAAAAACTTTCTGATCCTTCTGTAATTACTTCTATAACGATGGATATCGGCCGCGGAGGTAGTCATTCAGGTCGGATCCGAGTAAATATGTCTACTCCCAAAAAGAGAGCGAAAGTTATAAGTGTTGAGGAATTTACCAAAAGATGGCGCAAGGCCGTTGGTGAAGTCCCCGGTGTTGAGTATTTGCGGTTTTCATCAGATTCCGGTGGTCCAGGAGGGCGGGGACGGGCCCTGACACTTGAACTCAGCCATCGGGATATGGAAGTGCTGAAAAAAGCATCGAAGGAGCTTGCGGATATCATCGCCTCCTATCCTAACTCTAGGGACGTGGATGATGGATTTGAAGAAGGTAAAGTTCAGTATAATATAACAATCCGGGATGAAGCGGCGGCGCTTGGGATTACCGCAGCGGAAGTTGGTGCGCAGCTTAGAAGTTCGTTTTACGGTAGTGAGGTGTTGAGACAGGTTCGTGGACGGAATGAAATCCGGGTAATGGTTCGACTGCCCGAGGAAGATCGCGAGAAAGTTGATACTCTTGAAAAACTGATGGTTAAACTACCGGGCGGTGGATACATTCCACTTATAGAGATAGCTGAAATCCGCTACACTCGGTCGTTTACATCTATTGTACGGAGAAATGGTCGGAGAGTTGTACAGGTTTCAGCGGATGTGCAACCCCGGGCAAAAGCAGAAGAGATTCTTAATGATCTTAAATCCCGCGTTATGCCGGATTTTTTAGATAAACATCAACAACTTCAATACAGTATCGAAGGCCATCGCGCGGATATGAGAGAAAGTCTTGAAAGTCTGAAGAAGACTTTTCCGATCGCTCTCATGATTATTTATCTTATTTTAGCTATTATGTTTAGAAGTTATGCTCAGCCACTGATTGTTATGATATCAATTCCTTTTGGAATTGTAGGAGCATTTTTAGGGCATTATATTATGGGGTTTACCCTATCATTACCGTCTATCTTCGGAATTGTCGCTTTGTCCGGGGTTGTTATTAATGACTCCCTTGTAATGATCGAATTTGCAAACAGACAGAGGGATTCAGGACTTTCGCATTTTGAGTCAGCTCATTCGGCTGCTATCAGCAGGTTCCGGGCGATTTTTCTCACGACGGTAACCACTTTCTGCGGGTTATTCCCAATGATTTTTGAGACGGATCGAAGTGCCAGATTCCTGATACCCATGGCTCTCAGTCTGGGTTTTGGACTTTTATTTGCTACTTTCATAACGCTTGTTATTGTACCAGCATTATATGTTGCTGTGTCTGATATTTCAGGATTTTTCAACTGGGTGTTTCACAGCGATGATGATGTAGATTCTGGAGCAGGTGATTCAAAAGGTAGCGATGATGATGTAAAGAACGGCGCCGTTCCTTCCCCATGCAGCACAGAAAATGAAAAGGAGTGAAGACGTGGGTGAATTTGATTTTGGCAATTTTTCCACGGGAAACGATTTAAATAAGGTTAATGAAAATATGAGGTGGGCGGAAATTTCCATGATGACAACCTGTCCAAGTTGTGGTCAGCCCGTACCTCTATGTGGGTTTTCAGAACTTGTTACCTGCAGTTATTGCCAGTCCCCCGTAAAAATTTCCGGTAAAAAGTGGAAATCCATTCTGGACTTTGCCGATTACAGGATGGAAAAACAGGAGGATTTCAGCGGCGAAATTGGATATGCTGCGGACCTGGTAAAATACACCATTAAACCATGGAAGGCTGACTGTGAACACTGCCACAAGCCCCTTGCACCTGGACATTCAGCCTTGAGCTGCAGTTGTGGCAATAAAGTTTCGCTGATTAAACCACCGGACTGGTTGACGGAAAAAATCGGTTCTTTGAAATTTTTGTCAGGTTCTGAAGAATTGCCCGGTGATAATTTACAAAGTGAAAGTCTAGTCGTGATGTCCTGCCCTTCCTGTGGTGGCAGTCTCAATATTGGTTCCGAAAATGAAAGAGTTACCAACTGTAGTTACTGCAGTGTGAGCGTTTATATTCCCGATCCCATCTGGCTGCGACTACATCCCGTTAAAACAGTGGTTCCTTTTTATGCCGGTTTTTCAGGGAAAAGTAATCTTCAACTTAAGTTAGAAGAAAAACAGGTATTGAAAGAGACAAAGGCCCGGCTTCGCGAACAAAAGCGATTGGATAAACTTGAAGCTCTAAGGCAGCAGCAAGAAAGGAAACTGCTTGAAGTAAAAATCACTTTAAGTAAAGCATGGCGATTTGCAACTGGTTTTATGATTTTGATGCTCATTGCTCTTATGGGGGCTTTAGTACATGTTTTTGCGGGACCGCTTCCCGGATTTCTGATTTTTTCAGGAGCATTGACTTTATTGATTTCTGTAATAATTACTTGTTATTATACAACTAAACCGATTTCAGTTGCCACAAGAAACCCCGGTGAATGGACTCTGTTTGTTACGTGGTTCTGGGTTCCATTTGCTCTTTTAATGCCCATGGCTGGTCAGGTTATGGCTTTGATACGAACACTGATTCTTATCAGGGGGAAATTCGCTGCATCGACGATTTCCAGCGGAAATTCATCCAGTTCTTATACCGCTGTCACCCTTGAAAATCGTGAAGGATGGCCCGCCGCTGTAATGTTTGCATTACTTACTTTTATTTATCCCCTCTGCGTCTGGTGCATAGTTGACCCCGCTGCAATCAGGAATTTGTTTTGATTAGACCGGTAACTCCAGATTTCAAATTTTTTGCTCCGAAAGTAGTAATGGGACGCCTTCTGTCTGAACATGGATTGGATTATCGACTTGAACTGAATCGGGTTCAAATAGGCGGGAATCCGATCTGCGGCGTGAATCGGATCCCGACAAAATTGCTCAAGTCCGATCTGCGGCGTGAATCGGGCTCTTACAGTCTGAAAGTGTCCAATCGGGGATCTGGATCGGACCCAAAAAAATCCGGAGGGTCCGATCGATGGCATGATTTTTGTTGCCGGGATTTTTTTCAGTGTTTTTGAGATCTGAATCGGACACATACAACTTTTAAATGAATATTCAACTTCACTGATCGGGTTCAAAAATCTGCATGGACCCGATCCAGATCATCGATCGGGCTCAAAAATGCTGTAGGAGTCCGAGCAGGATCATCGATTGAGCTCAAAAATGCTGTAGGAGTCCGAGCAGGATCATCGATTGAGCTCAAAAATGTTGCAGGAGTCGGAGCAGGATCATCGAGCAGACTCAAAAATATTGCAGGGGTCCGATCCGGATCATCGATCAGGCCCAAAAAAATCAGGAGAGTCCGAGCCAGATCATCAATCAAGCCCAAAAAAATCAGGAGAGTCCGATCGAATTCGCATGCCGGGAAAAATCGACATTGAAAAACACTGATTCAAATCGCCGAACATACTTATTTAAAACAGTACGAATGCGATCGGCAATTTCGCTCACCCTCAAACAAAACTGCCAGAACCCAGCGGCGATTTAGAACACCCTCAAACAAAACTGCCAGAGCCCGAGGTGCGATTTATAACACCCTCAAACAAAACTGCATGAGTCAACCCCTGATTTTTTAACAGGTTACAGACCATAGATATTCATGGTGTAAGTGCCGACTTGTATGGATTCTTCGTAGATTTTTTCGCTCCAGTTGTGGAGATTATCGCGGTCGAAGATGAGGATGTAGACCGCTGTAGCTTTGCATGCATCGGCGTACTTGAAGGTCTGCTCTATGGCCTGCTGCTTTTTACTCTCGAGACCGTCTTTGGGTCTAAGGACTTTGAGTTCGATTACTACGCGCTGCTCTGCTGGTGAATGCGGTTTGCCCCATTTCAGCATCAGGTCTGTGCGACCGCGATTGAGGCCGTATTCCCGGTACACGGTGCCGTTTCCGTTTGCCACGCGCTGTAAAAATGCCTGAAATACCAGATGGGGAGCGGCTTCCTCGTAGCCGGCGATATCTGTCGCCCATATGTTACTGTTTTCACGCCAGAAAGTAACAAACATCCTGACCAGCAGGTTGCTGTCGAGGCTTCCGTCCGGGCGAATCCAGTCCGGTGTAAAGTAACTCAGGAAGTGCTCCTGCCGCGAGGTTGTAAGTTCACGGGGTATAATTTCACGGTAAATCGGATTCGAAATTTCAAGCCCGTGAGGCGTTTTTTTCAAAAGCCCCAGATCAATGCAGTACTGCCTGTCATCTTCGTCTACCGCAATACTTTCTTCGTTGTTAATCATGGGCAGAATTATGCGCCTGACCCGGTCTTCTTTGAGGCGGAAAGCAAGTTGATCAAGGTGTGTGGCTCGGGAAATCACAAGATCGTTTCGCGCTTCTTCCATCATATCGGCTGTTATAACCACGCTGCGATCGCGGTTTGCCCGAATTTCCCAGGTAGCTTCATAGGCCATCGCGTTTACAAGCCAGGGTTGACCGTCGGTCTGGTCAAAAACATAGTCAAAAACGCCATCTCCAAACTCCTGCCCTGTTTCAGCGGTGTGCTGAAGTAAAAGTTCTTCCACTTCTTCCCGACTGAAATTGCCAATACGAAGAGATTTTGCCTTTATGTTAAAAGCACTGCCTCCCGTGATGACTTCTTTATCAGGGCGGTGGATGCGGTAATCCTGAATATCCCGAACTCCGCATAAAATGATGCTCTGAGGAAAACTCTCCGGCCGTTTGTGATATCCTGCTCTAATCTGACGAAGTACACTCACAAGACTGTCCCCTATGAGAGCATCAATTTCGTCGATCATTAGAACAACTGGCTTTTGCGATGATTCAGCTAAAGTCTGAAGAGCATTTGTCAGTGCTGATTCCAGAGAAACTCCAGTAGCACAGGAAAGTACAGCCTTTTTAATTCCCTCGTTATCAACACTTGAAGAAAGAGAAGAAATTGCAGCTTTTACTACCTTTTCAATTTCATTCCGCGCTGCCTGTCCAGCTTCAACGTTCATGTAAACGGCGTAATATTCATCGCGTTCATTCAAATAATCCCGCAAAGCAAGCAGCGATGATGTCTTCCCCGTCTGCCTCGGTGCGTGGAGAATAAAGTACTTTTTCTGGGCAATGAGCATCAGAATATCATCAAGATCAAACCGGGTAAGTGGGTCAATCTTGTAATGATCATCCATATTTACAGGACCAGCT
>JAHJMN010000125.1 GCA_018821305.1 Myxococcota bacterium | reverse complement strand
CTCTGTTCCTACCCGGAAATTACCTTTAATAATTTTAAGACAGTAGTTAGTTCGTGTCCTGAAATTCAATTTTTGTTAAAATTGAGCATGTTTACGAAAACATGCTATTCAGAACACTACAATAATTTCAAGGCCTTCATTCTTAATGTCCTGTGTCAAAATCCGGTGTAAACTTGAAAAGACCGTATTACAGGACATTAACTAACTAGTTAATCTGCCCCAATAATAGCCATCATCTGACCTCCGGGCCAGCCATTTCTCCTGTAAGAGAAAAACTTTTCTTCATTACAGAAAGTACATTCAGGGTTAATGGATATTTTATCCTCACAGATGTTTTCATATTTTAGCTGTTTAAAGATAATACCTTGAAGATCAATATAGGATTTTTCAGGATTTTTTCCACCGTAAATATGATCGCCAAAACCTGAATCTTTAAAAAGTTCTGCAACCTCCGGACCTGTTTCAAAACAGCATTTTCCTATACCGGCCCCCGTTGCGGCATAAATTTCACAAGGATTCACACCATTTTCAATAAATTTTGAAATGGCATTAGATACAATCCCATTAACAATAGACCTCCATCCACAATGCACTGCGGCTACTACGTTTCTGCCAGCCAAAAGTAATGGAATACAATCTGCGACATAAACTCCAACAATAATTTTTGGTATAGTTGAATAGATACCGTCCGCATCAATATTATAAGTTTCATCCGGTGATAAACCATCAGCACTGATTACATTATTTCCGTGTACTTGATTCACAAACCATATGTTTTTGTTGGAAAAACCTGATTTGATAATAACGCTACTTCGATTTTCCATGACATTATCAACGGTATCTCCCTTGCGATAATGCATGTTAGCTGATTCCCAGGGAGGGCCACTAACTCCGCCTTTTCTCGTAGTCATTACAGCAGTAAATCCAGAGGGAAAGTTTGTGAATCGTATAATTTCAACATCTGCGGGCATTATTATAAAAGCCTATTAAAAAAATAAAAATTCAAAGATAAAAAAAAATCAGTTTCCTGAAAAATTGCTTCTCAGAAAGCTTATAGCATTCAACATATCATCGGGAAGGGGCGATGTAAACAGGAGGTTTTCTCCTGTGGTGGGATGGGAAAAACCTAAGACACCTGCATGAAGAGCCTGTCTTCCAAGCAATTTAGCCCCCTGTAGTGCTAAATTATAATTACTTTTTTTATTATACACAGAATCTCCCAAAAGTGGATGATCGTTATCGTAAAAATGAACTCTGATTTGATGAGTCCGACCTGTTTCAAGCCTGACAGAAACAGAAGTTGCTTCCTTTCCAAATCGTTCCATAACTCTCCAGTGTGTTATTGCCTTTTTTCCTTCTTTAACGCGGGAAGAATACATCAAACGATTTCCAGGATTTCGACCGTGGAGCGTCTCAAAAGTGCCGCAATCGGCGTTTAAACAACCGAATACCAGAGCAGTGTATTCACGAACAATATCATGGGTTCGGAACAGGTTTACAAGATGCTCTCGGGCATGATCATTTCTAGCAACAACCAGAAGCCCTGAAGTATCCATATCTATTCGATGGACGATGCCAGGTCTTATGTCGCCCTTTTCACAGGAAAAAAATCCTTTTCCCAGAAGACCATTAACCAGTGTTCCTCTGTCATGACCCGGGGCAGGATGTACAACCATTCCAGCTGATTTATTTACTACAATAATGTCATCGTCAAAATATTTTACATCAAGATCCATGTCTTCAGGAACCGCTTCCGAAAGAGGAGGAGGTATTGGTATAAAAGATATAAAATCACCTTTTTTAATTTTAATCGAAGGTTTTACAATGGATCCATTTATGCGAGTCAGTCCAGTAATAATGCTTTCTTTAATTTTTTCTCTGCTAATATCGAGGTTTTCACTGAGAAATCTGTCCAACCTTATTCCAGGTGGCGCATTATTGAAAATAACTGGTTCTTCTTCTTGAGAGGAAGAATCAGAGTGAGATTCGTCGGAGGGTATTACCATATGGGAGATTTGACGTTTCGCATTTCATACAAAAGAACATCGACTAAGACCCGATCCAGAATATTCATATCAAATATTTCATCTGTCACCTTACTTCGATATGTATCTCTAGCCTCGTTTATCTGCTCTTCGAGAACCTCAAAAACATTGTCTTCCATCAGCGCTTTTTCAAGGATTTTCATATTATATACCTTGATATCTGAAGCCACTGTCTTTGCATAACGTCTTGCGCGGTCGGGGTTATCGAATTTTTTAATCATGATTTACTCTTTGCTTTTACCCAGAAAACATTTCAGGGCAGTAACTTTACATAGACTACCTGCAGTTTATTTTTCTGTCAAGATTCCTGAAAAAGATAAAAGAATTAAATAATATGTATTTTATTTTATTAT